>JANJWS010000079.1 GCA_024709425.1 Thiobacillus sp. | reverse complement strand
AATTACTTCAAAACTTCTTCGCTCAACTCAAATGAATTACTTCATTCGGCATGAGCATCTATGCTAGCTGCCAATCCGGCCAAAACCAGATCAGCTGCCACCACAACACCCACACCTATCGGCTGTAAATTGTTAAAGATCAATCGATTAGCATTACGCCTGCGTTTCGCGGAGCGTGCTGCGTTTCGAGAAGGTGCGCATTCTACAGAGCGGACGGAATCCGTCAACACTTTCTGCCAAATATTTTTCAAACAACTGTCACACGGGCAAACTTGCGCTTGCCGACCTGGGCCACCACCGTGGCGCCCACAGGGACGCTCGCGCCTTTGTCCGCCACACGTTCACCGTCCAGCTTCACACCGCCGCCGCCGATCTGGCGGATCGCCTCCGACGTGCTGGCGACCAGGCCCGCCAGTTTCAGAAGCTGCGGAACCTGCAAGGCGCCATCGACGGCCGACAGGCTGATCTCCGGCATGTCGTCCGGCAGCGCGCCACGCTGGAAGCGCGCCTCGAACTCGGCCAGCGCGTGCTCGGCCGCTGCCTGGCCGTGGAAGCGTGCGACGATCTCCTGTGCGAATCCGACCTTGATGTTGCGCGGGTTGGCGCCTTCGGCGACCTGGCGCTTCCAGCCCTCAACGGTAGCCAGCGATTCGAACGACAACAACTGGATGTAGCGCCACATGAGCTCGTCCGAGATCGACATGAGCTTGCCGAAGATTTCCTGGGGCGGCTCGTTGATGCCGATGTAGTTGCCGAGCGACTTCGACATCTTGTTGACGCCGTCGGTCCCCTCGAGCAAGGGCATGGTGAGCACGCACTGCGCCGGCTGGCCGTGGTGTTTCTGCAGTTCGCGCCCCATGAGCAGGTTGAATTTCTGGTCGGTACCGCCGAGTTCGACATCGGCCTTGAGTTCGACCGAGTCGTAGCCCTGGATCAGGGGGTAGAGGAACTCATGGATGGCGATCGGCTGCTGGCCGGTGTAGCGCTTGTGGAAGTCGTCGCGCTCGAGCATGCGCGCGACGGTATGCGTCGCCGCCAGGCGGATCATGCCGACCGAACCGAGTCTTTCCATCCATTCCGAATTGAAGCGCACCTCGGTCCTGGCGGGGTCGAGGATCTTGAACACCTGCTCCTGATAGGTCTTGGCGTTTTCCGCGACCGCCTCGCGGGTAAGCGGTGGGCGGGTGGTGTTCTTGCCGGTGGGATCGCCGATCATGCCGGTGAAGTCCCCGATGAGGAAGATGACCTGATGGCCCTGCATCTGGAACTGCCGCAGCTTGTTCAAAAGCACCGTATGCCCCAGATGCAGATCCGGCGCGGTCGGGTCGAAACCGGCCTTGATCCGCAGGGGGCGGCCGCTTTTGAGTTTCTCGACCAGCTCGGCCTCGACGAGCAGCTCGTCGGCTCCACGTTTGATTTCCTGCAAGGCGTCCTGCATCAAATTCCTCTCTGTCGCTTCAAGTTTTTCCCGACCTGGCCGTTAGTATTGGAGTACCACCCCGCCCAACATCACACAAGTCGATGTTTGGATTGAATATTTTCCCGGGAAACATTTGTGTTAGACTCCGGGCTCATTCAAGGAAGGGAAACGGTCCATGCCGCTCACCAAACTGAGAATCTTAACCGATGGGCTGACGGGAGCGGAACGCCGCTTCAGCCTGCGCACCCTGGTGGTGCTCTCCAGCCTGCCGCTGTTCGGGGTGGTCGCCGCCTTTGGCCTCGCCCCTGACACGAATACACTCGACATCGTCCCGGAAACCGTGACCGAAGCGATCGCCCTTCCGGCGCTCGCAGCGACCGATGCCGCCGACGTCTTCGAACGCGAAGGCTTGGTGGAATCGGGCGACACGCTGGCGCAAGCCTTGGCGCGCCTGAAGATCGATGATCTGGACATCCAGCGCTTGCTGGCTACTGCCGCCGTGCGTCCGATCGCCTCCGGCGTGCGTGCGGGCCAGCGCCTGCATGCGACCACCACGCCGGACGGCCAACTGCTGGCAGTCCGCTTCGACCGCCGCGACGCGCCAACACTGACGGTGCAGCGTCAGGGTGATAGCTTCGTCGCAGAAGAAAGCGAAGCCGTGCTCGAATCGCGCGTGGTGATGCGTTCCGGCCGCATTCTCTCTTCGCTGTATGGCGCCACCGACAGTGCGGGCATTCCCGACAAGATCGCGGACCAGATGGCGGAGACCTTCTCCACCCGCATCGACTTCCGCGAGGACATCCGCCGCGGCGACACATTCTCGGTGGTGTACACGATGAACTACCGGAACGGCGAACCGATCGGTGTCGGCCGCATGCTGGCGGCGGAATTCAACAACGCGGGCCGGATCCATCGCGCGGTGCTGTACCGTGATCCCGCCGGCCGCGAGGATTTCTACACACCGGAAGGCGAGTCGTTGAAGAAGGGGTTCCTGCGTTCACCACTCGAGTTTTCCCGGGTGACGTCCAGTTTCAGCAATTCGCGCAAGCACCCGGTCTACGGCTTCCACCGCGCCCATACAGGCGTGGACTTCGGTGCCCCGACGGGCACACGGGTCAAAGCCACCGGCGATGCCACCGTGACCTTCGCCGGCCGCAAAGGCGGTTACGGCAATCTCGTCATTCTGCGCCACAACAACGGTTACGAAACCTACTACGCGCATCTCAGTGCGTTCGCCGCGGGCATCCGTTCCGGACGCTCCGTGGCGCAGGGCCAGGTCATCGCCTACGTCGGTTCCACGGGTGCCTCGACCGGCCCGCACCTGCATTATGAAGTCCGCATCGCCGGCAAACCGCAAAACCCGATGGCGATCAAACTGCCAGGCTCGCCGCCCCTGGCCGCCGCCCAGCTTGGCCAATTCCGCGCGCAAACAGCCGGCTGGTCGGAAAAACTGGAGCTGCTGCGCGGCACCAATCTCGCCGCGCTGGATTGAAGACACACCCTCCGGATGAGGCCGAACGGACCATTGGCCTCATGTCCGGCACCAGTCTCGACGGGGTCGACGCGGTGCTCACGGAATTCGCTCCGGACGGCACCGTCCGTCTCCTTCGCACCCACTACCTGCCCTATCCCGACAGCCTGCGGACACGATTGCTGGCGTTGAACGCCCCGCAGCCGGACGAACTCCATCTGGCGGCGCTCGCGGCCAACGAACTTGCGCACCTGTACGCCACGGCAGTGACGGGACTTCTCGACGGCGAGGACGCCGTCAGCGTACGTGCGATCGGCTGCCACGGGCAGACGCTACGCCACCGCCCTGCCGACGGCTACACGCTGCAGATCGGCAACGGCGCCCTGCTCGCCGAGCTGACCGGCATCGATGTCGTCGCCGACTTTCGCAGCCGCGACGTCGCGGCCGGCGGCCAGGGCGCGCCGCTGGTCCCGGCCTTTCACGTCCATGCATTCGCCCGTCCCGGAGTCCATCGCGTCATCGCCAACATTGGCGGCATCGCCAATGTCACGGACCTGCCGGCCACCGGGCCAGTACGGGGCTGGGATACCGGGCCGGGGAACATGCTGCTGGACAGCTGGATCCAGCGCCATCACGGCGACCGTTACGATCGCGGCGGCGCGTGGGCACAATCCGGGAAGGTCGATGGACATCTGCTCGAGACGCTGCTCGATCATGATTACCTGCGGCAAGCGCCGCCCAAGAGCGCCGGGCGCGAACAGTTCAACCTCGGCTGGCTCGACGCCACCCTGCAGAAACTCGGACGCACGGTGTCACCCGTCGACGTGCAGGCGACGCTGGTCGAATTGACCGCAACGAGCCTCGCCGAAGGCATCGACCGGGAGTGTCCGGGGGCCCTGGAGGTTTATGTCTGCGGCGGGGGAGCACACAACGTCGTGCTCATGCAGCACTTGCGCACACGACTGCCGGGCGTCAAGGTGGAAACCACTGGAGGTCTTGGCATCGATCCCGACTGGGTGGAAGCACTCGCTTTTGCGTGGCTGGCGCGGCAGACCGTACACCGGGCGCCGGGCAACTTGCCGTCGGTCACCGGCGCACGCGGACCACGCGTCCTCGGCGCCATCTATCCAGCCTGACGTGGCGCATCGACGGGGACATTCCCAGGTAGGGCGCCGAGTGGTGGATACATCCCAATATTCGGACGTGACGAAGTGTTTGCAGCAGCGCTCCGGTGACGTGCCGCGCCCCGATCACGATTATCGTGCGTCGTGCGTCAGACACGGCCGACGCGAAGGAACAATGGCCAGCGCAGGCTGCGGGTCGCTTGCGCGTCCTTCCACAGCGGATCGAGCGCGGCCGCCAGCGCTGGGAGCGGATCGACGCTGTTGGCGTCGCGATAGCGCTTCACCGCCGACCAGGTGGACACGTAGCCCATCAGCCGGGGCAGGGTCCACGCCACCTCGATGAAAAACGTCGGCGCAGCGATCGCCTCGAACGGGAAATCCAGGCCACGGTAGCCATCATCGATAAGCGCCCGTTCCGCCGGCCACCAAGGCCCGACGGTCTCGTGGTAGAAACGCAGAAACGCTGCATCCATGCCGTCCGGCAACTGCAGGCGACCATACCCCCACAACGCAATTACGCCGCCAGGTTTCAGGACCCGGCGTGCCTCGGTGTAGAAACGCGGCCGATCGAACCAGTGGGCCGCCTGCGCGACGGTGAGAAGATCGACGCTCCGATCCGGCAGACCACTGGCCTCGGCTGTCGCCACACGAAATTCCACCGTGTCCGGGCCACGAGCGTGCGCAATCTGCTCGGTGCTGGCATCCGTCGCGATGACCCGGCGAAAATAGGGCGCCAGCCCCGTTGCCGCCTGCCCGCTACCGGTGGCGCAGTCCCAGGCAAGCACGTGTTCGGCACACAGGCCGGCAAGCCAGGCGAACAGCGTCGCGGGGTAATCCGGACGATACGCGGCGTAGCGGTCGGATGCCCCTGAAAAGTGATCCTTGAAGCCGCTCACGCCGGCAGCAGTGTCAGGCGCAAGTCGCCGCCGATCTGGCGCACGTCGGCGAGCCTGAAGCGTGCCGCGTCGACGAGTGCCGTGAGCGCAGGCATCGCGAACAGGCCGTGCGCGGTGTCACCCATGGCCATCGGCGCGACGTAAGCCACCCATTCGTCGACCAGTCCCGCTGCGAGCAGCGCGCCATTCAAGGCTGCGCCGGCCTCGACGTGCAGTTCGTTGACGCCACGCCGTGCCAGTTGAACGAGCAGCGCGGCAAGGTCGACGCGGCCGTCGGCACCGGGCAGCTCGATGACTTCCGCGCCCGCGTGTTCGAGCGCGGCACGCGGCGCCGGTTCGGCATGGTGGCAAGCGATCAACGCCGGCAGGACGGCCGCATCAGTCTGCGTGCGCAACGTGGAATCGATGACGACGCGCAGCGGCTGGCGACCGATATCGAAGTCACGCACGTTCATGCGCGGATCGTCGGCGACGACCGTGCCGCTACCCGTGAGGATGGCGCAGGCGCGCGCGCGCAGGTGCTGGACATCAGCGCGCGCCGCCTCACCGGTGATCCATTGCGATTGCCCGTTGGCGAGCGCGGTCTTGCCATCGAGCGTGGAGGCCGTCTTCAGCCTCACCCAGGGTCGCTGTCGCGACATCCGCGAAATGAAGCCGGGGTTGAGTGCGCGCGCTTCCGCTTCCATCAGACCGATTCCGGTGTCGACGCCCGCAAGCGTCAGCATGTCTATCCCGCCACCGGCGACCATGGGATTGGGGTCGCGCATCGCCGCGACCACGCGGGTGATCCCCGCCTTGATCAGCGCTTCTGCACAGGGCGGTGTGCGACCGTGATGTGAGCAAGGCTCCAGCGTCACATAGGCGGTCGCACCGCGCGCGGCGGCGCCCGCCGCCGTGAGCGCATGAACTTCGGCGTGCGGCTCGCCCGCGCGCATGTGCCAGCCTTCACCAACCACGGTGCCATCCCTGACGATGACGCAACCCACGCGGGGGTTGGGTGTAGTCGTGAAGAGACCGTGGGCTGCAAGCTGCAACGCGCGCGCCATGTGCATGTGGTCGGCAGTAGAAAAACGCGCGTCATGCATGGGAGGCGCTATTCGAAAAGATCGTCGACGCCATGCGGCGGCGCGTGTTCGAGGTCGTGCAGCACGTCGCGGAAGTCGTCCGGATCCTGAAAGCTCTTGTAAACGGACGCGAAACGGATATAGGCAACCTTGTCGAGTTTCTTCAGCTCGTGCATCACCAGTTCGCCCACTTCACGCGCGGGAACCTCGCGCGCGCCGCGCGTCAGTAACATCTGGCGAATGCGGTCGACGGCGGCGTCGACCAACTCGGTCGAGACCGGCCGCTTGTGCAGCGCACGGCGAAAACTCTCGCGCAGTTTGGTCTCGGAGAAATCCTCCCGCATGCCGTTGGCCTTGACGATCTGCGGCGGGCGCAGCTCGGCCGTCTCCCAGGTCGTGAAACGTTTTTCACAGGTTGCGCAGCGCCGGCGCCGACGGATCGCGTCGCCCGCCTCGTTGACACGGGAGTCGATCACCTGGGTGTCGAGGGAGCCGCAGAAGGGACACTTCATGGTTAGGGGTCAGGATTCAGGGGCCAGGGGTCAGGGGGGTTTGTGCGGCGTAGCCGCGCTTGAATGATTGAGGGGCCGCGTAGCGACAAGCATCCCTGACCCCTGAATCCCGACCCCTGACCCCTAACGCGTCAGCCGTAAACCGGAAACTTCGCCGTCAGCTTCGCCACTTCGCCCTTCACACGCTCGATCACCGCCTCATCGTTCGGCGCGTCGAGCACGTCGGCAATGAGGTGGGCGAGCTGTTCGGCTTCGAGTTCGGTGAAGCCACGCGTCGTCATCGCCGGGGTGCCGATGCGGATGCCGCTGGTGACGAAGGGCTTCTGCGGGTCGTTGGGGATGGAGTTCTTGTTGACGGTGATGTGGGCGCGGCCGAGCAGGGCCTCGGCTTCCTTGCCGGTGAGGTTCTTGGCGCGCAGGTCGACCAGGAAGACGTGGCTTTCTGTGCGACCGGAGATGATGGCCAGCCCGCGCTCGACCAGCACCTTGCACATCACCAGCGCGTTGGCGAGCACCTGCTCCTGGTAGTGCTTGAATTCCTTGCTCGCGGCTTCCTTGAACGCGGTGGCCTTGCCGGCGATGACGTGCATCAGCGGGCCGCCCTGCAGGCCGGGGAAGATCGCGGAGTTGATCGCCTTCTCGTGCTCGGCGCGCATCAAGATGATGCCGCCGCGCGGGCCGCGCAGCGTCTTGTGCGTGGTCGAGGTGACGACGTCGGCGTGCGGCACCGGGTTGGGGTACACGCCCGCGGCGATGAGGCCGGCGTAGTGCGCCATGTCGACCATGAAAATCGCGCCGATTTCCTTCGCCACCTTGGCGAAGCGCTCGAAGTCGATGCGCAGCGCGTAGGCCGAGGCGCCGGCGATGATCAGTTTGGGCTTGTGCTCGCGCGCCAGCGCTTCCATTTTATCGTAGTCGATTTCCTGCTTTTCGTTGAGGCCATAGGCGACGACGTTGAACCACTTGCCGCTCATGTTGAGCGCCATGCCGTGGGTGAGGTGGCCGCCTTCGGCGAGGCTCATGCCCATGATGGTGTCGCCGGGCTTCAAGAAGGCCATGAACACCGCCTGGTTGGCCTGCGAGCCGGAGTTCGGCTGCACGTTGGCGGCCTCGGCGCCGAACAGCGCTTTCACGCGGTCAATGGCTAATTGTTCGACGATGTCGACGTACTCGCAGCCGCCGTAATAGCGCTTGCCGGGGTAGCCCTCGGCGTACTTGTTGGTGAGCTGCGAGCCCTGCGCTTCCATCACCGCCGGGCTGGTGTAGTTTTCCGACGCGATCAGTTCGATGTGGTCCTGCTGGCGCTGGTCTTCTTTCTGGATCGCCGCCCACAGGTCGGGATCGGTCTTGGCGAGGGTGTCTTGGCGCTTGAACATGGCAGTCGGGCTAGGCAGGAAAGGGGCGCATTTTAACACGCCGCGGTTTTTGCAGCGGCTCGTATAATCGGCCAAAACCGGAGCAAATCCATGCAAAGACGAGAGTTTCTGGCGGGCGCAGGCGCGGCCGCCATGCTGCCGCTGGCGGTCGCGCAGGCTGCCCCGGCCGAATCCGGCCCGCTGCCGGCGATCCGCTGGCGGCTGGCGTCGAGCTTCCCCAAGAGCCTGGACATCCTCTACAGCGCGGCCGAAATGCTGAGCAAACGGGTGGCCGCCCTTACCAGCGGCCAATTCCAGATCCGCGTATTTGCCGGTGGCGAACTGGTGCCCGGCCTGCAGGTGCTCGATGCGGTCGGCAACGGCACCGCCGAATGCGGGCATTCGGCGGGCTACTACTACGTCGGCAAGAACCTTGCCCTGGCCTTCGATTGCGCGGTGCCGTTCGGCCTCACGGCGCGCCAGCAGAACGCCTGGATGTACGCCGGTGGCGGCCTTTCGGCGCTGCGCGCGCTCTACGCCAAGTACAACGTGCTGCAGTTTCCCGGCGGCAACACCGGCAC
>JANJWS010000024.1 GCA_024709425.1 Thiobacillus sp. | reverse complement strand
GGTGTGGTCGAGCGAGAAGCCGCGCGGCGTGCCGTGGTCGTGCCCGGCAGGCAGGAAGCCGCTGATGTGACGATGCTCGATATCGTCGAGATGGGCGTATTTGCCTTGCAGGATGAGCGAGATATCCGGGTTGAAGCTGCCGGCTGCGGCGGCTTGTGGCGCGGGCGTTGCAGGGACGTTGGTCTCGGCTTGCTGGATGCGCGCTTCGAGTGCGGCGATGCGCGCCTCGTAGGCGGTTTTCATGTCTTTCAGTTCGGCGCGCAGGGCGTCAAGGTTGGACTGGGCGAATGCAGGGAAAGCAGCCGTCAGCGCGGCCGCGAGCAGGGTGACTCGAAACATGGTGAACTCCGTCGAAAAAAGCAGGCAACCCGCGGGGCGTGGGCCCGGCGGGGATTCAAGGCAGGTTTTATTCAGGCGGAGACGGGTGGGGCGCGGGCAGGCGCGTGGCGGGTCAGCAGACGACCCGGTGACAGGGCTGCGCTGGCGGCGACGACAAAGGGAACGGCTTCGGCCTGCGGCACGAAGGGCTTGCCGGGCACCCCGCCGCCGAGCTGGGCCTGGGCCACGCACAGTTCACACGCGTGGTCGGGCGTCGTGCCGTGGGGATCGAGGTGCTCCAGCGCATGCGCGAACGCCGCCGCCTGGCCCAGCAGCAGGCACAGGGCGAGGAGCCAGGAGAGGGCGCGACGCGGCAGCATGGCCCGAATTCTACCGGGGTTTGTCGTGGGGCTCGACCGGCGGCACCGGGTCGTAGCCGTGCGCGCAGCCGGGGCGGCAGCGGCCGACGCGGCAGGCGGCGAGCCAGGCGCCCTTCAGTGCGCCGTGCTTTTCGATCGCCTCCTTGCCATATTCCGAGCAGGTCGGCAGATAGCGGCACTGCCGCCCGAGCCAGGGCGAGAGCGCGAGCTGGTAGCCGCGGATCAGTGCAATGAGCAGGCGCTGCGCGAGGTTCATGCGGCAGGCGCTGCGGTCGCGGCGCCGGTGAAATTGGCGAGCAGCTTTTCGACGAACGCGGGATCGAGGTCGCGCACGATGAACACGAAGCGGCTGCGGCGGTCGTCGTCGGGCCAGGCTTCCAGTCGCGTCTCCGGATACAGCACGTGCTGCACGCCGTGCAGCACCACCGGCAACGGCTCGCCGGCGACGTTGACGATGGCCTTGAAGCGCAGCAGGTTCTCGGCGCGGAACGACACCAGCATGTCGAGTGCCGCTTGCAGGCCGAAACGGTCGACCGGCGCGTCGAGCACCACCGAGAAGGCGCGGATACGCGCGTCATGCGCGTCCGTTGCCGGCTTGCCGCCGAGCCGTGGCGCCACCGTCGGGCGGTAGCGCTGCGGTTTCAACCAGCGCGCCGCTTCGAGCTTGTGCGTATCGGCGTTCCACAGGCCGAGATTGCGGATCGTCGCCGGGTCGAGTTCGCCGTGGGTCACGGTGACGATGTCCGCGCCGGGGTTGAGTTCGCCAAGCCGCGCGCGCAGCGCGGCGACGGTTTCTGCATCCACGAGGTCGGTCTTGGTCAAGAGCAGTCGGTCGGCCACCGCCACCTGCTTCACCGCCTCGAAGTGTTCATCCAGCTGCCCCATGCCGAACAGCGCGTCGACCGTGGTGACCACGCCGTCGAGACGGAAGCGTGCGCGGATCCAGTTGTCGTGCAGCAGGTTGGCGAGCACCGGCGCCGGGTCGGCCACGCCCGTGGTTTCGATGATGACGCGCTCGAACGGCGGAATATCGCCCTTCTGGCGCGCCATCCACAGGTTCTTCAGTGTCGGCGACAGGCTGCCGGAAATGGTGCAGCACACGCAGCCGCCGGCGAGCAGCGCCATCGGGCCGTCCATCTTCTCGAGCAGCTGATGGTCGAGCGCGGTCTCGCCGAATTCGTTCATCAGGATCGCGGTGCGCGGGAGATTGCGCACCAGGTGGTTGAGCAGCGTGGTCTTGCCGCTGCCCAGAAAACCGGTCAGCAGGGTTACGGGAAGCGGATTGTCGGATGTTGGCATCGTGACACAAGCGCGGGGCGAGCCAAGGCAGGTTTCGGCGCAGGCTCATGTCGGCGCAGCCGACGTGAAGCCGCGCAGCGGCGGCCGAAGCCAAAACCGGTCAGCAGGGTTACGGGAAGTGGCGCGTCCGTTTCCATGCCGGGCTGGCTCAGGCGCGCAGCCTTTCCTGCTGCTCGTGGCGGGTCTGCGCTTCGATGGAATATTCCGCGGTGGGACGTGCCAGCAGGCGCGGCAGGCCGATCGGATCGCCGGTTTCCAGGCACCAGCCATAATCGCCGTTTTCGATGCGCGCGAGCGCCTGGTCGATTTTTTTCAGCAGCTTGCGTTCACGGTCGCGTACGCGTTGTTCGAGCTGCTGCTCTTCCTCGACCGTGGCGCGGTCGCTCGGGTCGGCGACGTTTTCGGTTTCCTTCAGGTGCAAGCCGGTGTCAGCGGCGTTCTCCAGCATTTCCGCGCGCAGCGCTTCCAGCCGCGCGCGGAAGAAGGCGAGTTGGGCCACATTCATATAGGCCGATTCCGGCATCTTCAACAGGGCGGCCTCGGTAAGGGGTTTGGGGGAAGCGGACATTGCTGAACTCCGGGGTCGTGACAGGCGACAGTTTACGCCTCGCTGGGCCGAAGCCGGCATTTGCGATAATCTTCCGGATGCACGGAACGTGGAGGCGAGCATGCGGGCATGGATGGGCGCGGGCGTCCTGGCAGTGTTCTTGGGGGGATGCGCCAGTTCGGCGGTACACGATCCGTCGTCACCCTATTACGGCTATGGCAGCCGCTGGACGGCTCAGTTGTTCCGGCCGCTGGCCATTCCCGCCGGCGCCGCCACCGTGCGTCTGCAATATGGCGAGGTGGTGCCGGCCAATTCGGTGCAGGAGCACGATCCCTTCTGCGTCATTGAGCTTGATAGCGTCGGCACTGAAACACAGACCCTGCGGACGGGCCGTTTCGAAGTGCTGCGGGTGACGCGCAGCGTCAGTCCCATCGCTGCCGCGGCAGCGTCGGATGTGCTCGCGTGGGGTTTTGATGACGGCGCGTCCTTTCTTTACTACATCACCGAATTCGGCCTGCGCGACCCGGATCAACCCGAACTGCGTGGCATGCGCTGCGCCTGGAACCAGCTGGCGCCCGGCAACCGTAGCTTGATGCGCCATCTCACCCTGGAGGAAATCCATTCTGCGCTCGGCAGGTGGATGCGTTTGACGCCCGCCAAGGAAGCGCCATGAATCGGGATACAACCCGGATCGTTCCCGACACGCGCGTGAAGCTTTCCGCCTGGGATCCCGACGACGATGGCATCCTCGGCAAGGACAAGGATGCCGCACGCGAACAGCTGGAGACCCTGCGCGCGCGCCTTGAAGCGCTGCAGGAGCTGCTTTATGCGGAAGGCCGCCACAAGCTGCTCATCGTGCTGCAGGCGATGGATACCGCCGGCAAGGACTCTACCATTCGCCACGTGTTCCAGGGCGTCGATCCGCTCGGTGTGCGTGTCACCTCGTTCAAGGCGCCCACCGCGCACGAGCTGGCGAAGGACTACCTGTGGCGGGTGCACCAGCACGTGCCGGGCAAGGGCGAAATCGCCATCTTCAACCGCTCGCATTACGAGGACGTCCTTGTCACCCGCGTCAACGGCTGGATCGATGCCGCCGAGTGCAAGCGGCGCTATCGCCACATCAACGATTTCGAACGACTGCTTGCCGAGACCGGCACCACGATCCTCAAGTTCTATCTGCACATCTCGAAGGACGAGCAGAAAAAACGCCTCGAACAGCGCCGCGATACGCCGCACAAGCAATGGAAATTCCAGTCCGGCGACCTGGCCGTGCGCGCGCATTGGGACGACTACATGGAGGCCTACGAGGCGGCCCTGTCCGCCACCAGCACCGAGCATGCGCCGTGGCACGTCATTCCTGCCAACAGCAAGCTGGCGCGCAACCTGATGGTGTCGACCCTGCTGGTGGAAGCGCTGGCAGACCTCAAGATGCGTTACCCGGAAGCCGAGCCGGGCGTGGCGGCGGTGCAGATCGAGTGAGCGCGGCCGCGTTTGCCTGCTAGCAGGCGTTGCCGGACGCCCCTGACCGGTTCCCGGTTCTCTTTGGGAGATTTGGTGCGGGTGCCGGTACGCGGGCCTACTTGACCCGCGTCAGCAACGGCGGCCGCGGTCCGTCACCGGGGCGGCTGCCGGCCGACACCCGCACCGGTTCCCAGTGCGGGAAGGCTTCGGGACGGTGGACGTGATAACCCTGCAGGTAGTCCACCCCCATGTCCATGAGCAGGTCTGCCATTGCGGCGTTTTCCACCTGCTCGGCGATCGAGTGCATGCCGAAGTCCGAGGCCAGCTTGGCGATCGAGCGCACGATGGCCTGGTCACGATTGTCGTCGAGCATGCCGCGCACGAAGGCACCGTCGATCTTGAGGAAGTCGGCGGGCAGGTGCTTGAGATAGAAGAACGACGAGGCGTCGCGGCCGAAGTCGTCGAGCGCAAAGCGGCAGCCGCGCTGGCGCAGGCCTTCGATCAGTCGCTGCGCGTCAGTGAGGTTGACGACGGCGGCGGTTTCGGTGACCTCGAAACCGAGCCGCTCGCCGGCCACGCCGTAATGGTCGAGCAGATGGCAGACGGTGCCGAGGAAGGTCTCGTCGGCGACGGTCTTGCCGGACAGGTTGATGAAATAGACCGCCTCGTCGTCCGGATGCGCGGCGAGGTGCGCGATCACTGCTTCGAGCATCCAGCGGTCGAGCGTCGGCGCCTGGCCGTAGCGCTCCAGCGCGGGCAGCAGCTTGGCCGGGCCTTCCACGGTGCCGTTGCGCTGCCAGCGGATCAGCACCTCGTAATGCGGCTGGGCGCCGGGACGCGCCGGCTGGATGAGCTGGCGGTAAGGCAGGAACTGGTTGGCTTCGAGCGCCTGCGCGAAGTCGGCCGCCCAGCCCATCTCCGCTTCCAGGCGGCGGAAGCCGACTTCGTCCGCCTCGTACAGCAGCACGCGCCCGCTGCCTTCCGACTTGGCGCGATAGCACGCCATGTCGGCCTGCACCATGAGTTCGCCGGCGGTTGTCGCGGCGGGGGTGATGGGCGCGACGCCGGCGCACGCGCCCAGGGTGAAGCGCCGGCCCTTGTGCTCGAAGCGGAAGTCGCGGATGCGCTGTACCAGCTGGCGACAGATGCGCACGGATTCGTCGGGCGGAGTGTCGAACAGAATGAGGCCGAATTCGTCGCCGCCGAGGCGACCGAGGTAGGCCTGCGCGGGCAGCGCCGCCCGCATCGTCTGCGCGATGTCGGCGAGAAGCGCATCACCGATGGCGTGACCGCAGGTGTCGTTGACGAGCTTGAAGTGGTCGAGGTCGATATAGCAGAACGCGTGCTGGCGGGCTTCGTCGTTGGCGGTGCGCAGCGCGCGCGCCAGCCGCCCCTCCACCGCACGGCGATTCGGCAGTTCGGTGAGGGTGTCGTGGAAGGCCATTTCGCGCAGGTCGTCGAGCAGCTTCTTGCGCTCGGTTTCGTCACGCAGCACGTAGACGGCCCCGTTGCCACCCTCGCCGGTGAGCGGTGCGCAGCTGTAGCTGATGTCGAGCGCGTTACCCGAGGCGGTGTGCAGTCGGGCCGAGCCGGTTCGGCCCTGTGTGGGTGGGGTTGACGACAGGAAGCACGCCTGTCCGTCCTCGCCCGCACCTTCGATGCGCGCCAGGTTCTTCAGCGGGACTGCGACCGCGTCTTCGTGCGCGATGCCGAGCAGGGCCTCGGCGGACGGATTGAGATATACCACCTGGTTGCGCAGGTTGGTGACGATCACCGCATCGTTGATCGACTGCAGGGTGATCTGCCAGCGCGCCTTCTCCTCGCGAATGGCGGCTTCGTCCGTCTTGCGCTGCGTGATGTCGAAGCGGATCGTCAGATACTTGTGCGGTACGCCGGTTGCATCGCGCAGCGGGACGATGGTGGTGGCGGTCCAGAACAGCCGGCCGTCGCGACCGCGGTTGCACAGCTCGCCGCGCCAGATGCGACCGGCGGCGACCGTTTGCCACAGTTCGTCGTAAAACGCCGCGTCGTGATGCGCCGAATCGACGATGCGGTAAGGTTGTCCGATGAGCTCGTCGTGGGTATAGCCGCTCAGGATGCAGAACTGGTCGTTGACATGGGTGATGGTGCCGTCGAGGTCGCAAACGGTCACGCAGGCGGCGCTGTCGAGCGCTTTCTGCTGCTCGCCCAGCGAGCCGAGCAGATCCGCCACGGCAGCCCCCATGTGGTTGAAGGCATGGGCGGTTTCGCCCAGTTCCGGCGGGCTGCCGGGTGGCAGGTCAATGCGCGCGGCGTAATCGCCGGATTCGATGCGGCGCGCGGCGGCGCGCAACTGACGCAGCCCGCCGAGATCCTTCTTCAGCAGCCGATGCAACAGCAGCACGAGGATCGCCAGAGCGCCGCCGAGCAGCAGCGTGAGGCGCTCGCCCAACTGCCAGAGCAGGTCCTCGTAGGCATGGGCCGACGGTTGCACGATGAGCGTGCCATAACGCACGCCGTTTGCCGTGACTGTGTGTGGCACCGGGGGCCGCGACAGGCCGGCGAGGCGGGCGAACCATTCGGGGCGTTCGGCGCTGGCCGCAGTCGCGCGTTGTTGCAGCGTGTAGCCGTCCGCCGCCGCGTAGCTGACGTGGGCGAGGTGCCGTTCCCGGACCATGGCGCGCACATGGGCTTCCAGTCCGCGATAGTCGCCCTGTGCATGGCCGGCGATCGCGAGTTCGGACAGGACGACCGTCTGTGCCGCGGCTTCCTCGCCGAGGGAAGCGGTCGCGCTGTTGCGTGTGCTGTGCAAGGCCAGTTGTGTGGCGGCGGCGAAGGTGATGGCGAGCACCAACAGGAGAGTGCCGACGACGCGGGCGTGGATGCCGAGACGGCTGCGCGGCGGGAGGCCCAACAGGGGAAGGCCGGGCGTGGATCGAATCGGGCGCATACGCGAGGAATCGTCCGTGTTCGCCAATCCTTTATAGGGCGAAAATACGGCGTTTCAGCGGGTGCATGCGCTCACATCCGCGTGATCCCGCGTGGCGCGGTCAGGATTTCCGACGCGCGCGCGGATGCGCCTGGTCATAAATTTTTGCGAGGTGCTGCCAGTCGAGGTGGGTATACACCTGGGTGGTGCTGATGCTGGCGTGGCCGAGCATGTCCTGCACTGCGCGCAAATCGCCCGAGGATTGCAGGACATGGGTGGCGAAGGCATGGCGCAGCAGGTGCGGATGGACGTGCTGGGTGAGCCCCGCCTGCTGCGCCCAGCGTTCCAGGCGCAGCTGCACGCTGCGCGGGCCCAGGCGCGCACCGCGCTGGCTGACGAACAGCGCCGGGGTGTCGCGCGCCAGCGCGGCGCGCAGTGGCAGCCAGGCTTGCAGCGCGGCGAGTGCCTGACGGCCGACCGGGACGACACGCGTCTTGCGTCCCTTGCCGGTGACCTGCGCCTCGCCGCTGGCGAGGTCGACGTCGGCGAGGTCGAGGCCCGCCAGCTCGGCCAGACGCAGGCCGGAGGAATACAGCAGCTCGAACATCGCACGGTCGCGCGCGTGCAGCGCCGGAGCGTCCGGATCGGCTCCGCGGGTATCGAGCAACTGCGCGCAGGCATCGGGTGAAAGCGGCTGCGGGAGCTGCTTGGGAGCCTTGGGCGGGCGCAGCCCAACGCAGGGATTTGCGGTGAAGCCGAGGCGGCGGCAGGCGTACGTATAGAACCCCCGCCAGCTCGACAGGTGGCGCGCCACACTGGTCGCGGCCAGGCCCTGCGCGCGCAGGCCAACGATGGCACGGCGCAGGTCGGTGCTGGCCAGTGCGTCGAGCGGCCGGCCCTCGGTAAACTGCACCAGCGTTTCGAGGTCGCGCCGGTAGTTGGCGACGGTGTGTGGAGACAATCGCCGCTCGGCGGCGAGGTGCCGCAAATAGCGGTTGATCGGGGTGGGCTCGACGTCGGCCCCCGCCCCCGCTTGCGGGCGCGGGTCGGAGTGCGGACTGTCTTGCGGGCTCACCCCTGCAGCCGCACCAGCGCAGCACCGACCAGCTGGCTCAGGCGGTCGAGATAGAGCGTGCCCATGCCCGGATAGAAGCGCTTGGCTTCCTCGGACGCCAGTACCAGCACGCCGAGCGGCGCAGCCCCCGGCGCGGGGCGCAGGGGAATGGTGGCGAAGGCGCGCAGGTGCGGCGCGATTTCGCCGAACCAGTCGCTCGCCTCGGGGATCGCCAGCGCGCCGCACACCGGATGTTGCAGCGCGGCCACGGCATCGCGCGCCGCCGCGGACACCGGCGCGTCGAGGCCGGGCATCGGCTCGCCGGTGAGCGTCCAGGCGCGCAGCACATGGTGCGGCACCGCGAACCCGTCCCGCAGGTGGATGGCGAGCGCGGCGACGATGTCCTGGGGCTGGGTGGCGGTCACCATCGCCAGACTCATGGCGTGCAGCTTCTCGGAAATGCCGTCGTTTTCCTCGCCGAACTGGATCAGTTCGGAAAGCTTGCCTTCCAGCATGCGCACCTTGTCGCGCAGCGCGATCAGCTGGCGTTCGCCCATCGATACCGCATGGGTGCCGTGCGGGTGCGGGATATGCAGGTCCGCCAGCAGGGTGGGAAAGTCGTTGAAGAAATTCGGATACCGCGTGAGGTAATCCGCGATGAGTTCGGGTTGCAGGGTGCTGGCGTCGTTCATGAGAGTTCGATTTCTCCTTCAAATACGGTGACGGCCGGTCCCGTCATCCAGACCGGCTGGCCGGGGCCGGCCCATTCGATGACGAGGTCGCCGCCGCGGGTGTGCACGCTGACCGGGCTTTTCAGCCCGTCCTGGCGGATGCCCGCGACCGCGGCGGCGCAGGCGCCGGTGCCGCATGCGAGCGTCTCGCCGGCACCGCGCTCGTAGACGCGCAGGCGAATGTCGTGCGGCGTGAGCACCTGCATGAAGCCGGCGTTGACGCGTTGCGGAAAGCGGCGATGCGACTCGATCGCCGCGCCGAGCACGTCGACCGGCGCACTGTCGAGATCGTTCACCCGCAGCACCGCGTGCGGGTTGCCCATCGACAGCACCGCGACGTGGAGCGTGTGCTGGCCCACCTGCAGCGGATAGGTCGGCGCCTCGGCATCGGCGACGAAGGGAATTTCCGCCGGGGCGAAGCGCGGCGCGCCCATGTTCACCTTCACCAGACCGTTAGCGAGCAATTGCGGTTCGATGATGCCGGAAGCGGTCTCGACACGGATCGCCGTCCCGGCGGTGAGCCCCTTGTCGTGCACGAAGCGCACGAAGCACCGCGCGCCGTTGCCGCACTGCTCGACCTCGCCGCCGTCGGCATTGAAGATGCGGTAGCGGAAATCGGCGTCGGCGCGGGTGGCCGGCTCCACCAGCAGGATCTGGTCGCAGCCGATGCCGAAGTGGCGGTCGGCGATGCGGCGGCATTGCTCGGGCGTGAGCGCGACCGCCTGCGTGACGCCGTCGAACACGACGAAGTCGTTGCCCAGGCCGTGCATTTTCGTGAAGCGCAGTTTCATCGTGCCAGCAAGTGTAGCGCTGCACGCGGCGCTGCGATAGCGGAGCCGCCCGTCACAGTGGCTTCTCCATCACGTGGTCGTCCATGACGAAGCTGTCGCCGATGTCGAACACGCGCGATTCGACGATGGTGAAACCATAGCGTGCATAGGCGCGCAGCGCCGCGGCGTTGCCGCGGTTGACCTGCAGGCGCACGCGCGCGGCGCCGTGCGCGCGCGCCCAGCGCTCGATCTCTGCGAGGAGCGCTGCGCCGAGACCACGGCGCTGCTGCGCCGGATCGACGTAGAGCTTGTCGAGCTTGCAGTTTTCATCATCCCGATACGCATGGGCGAAGCCGACCGGGGTGTCATCCTGCCACGCCACGCGCCAGGCATGCGCGGGATCGTCGAGCTGCGCGCGCATGCGCGCGGGCGCGTAGCGGTCGGCCAGCATGGCGTCGATCTGCGCCTGCGAAATCAGCGCCGGGTAGGTCGCCTGCCACACCGTGCGCGCCAGCGTGGCGACCGCGTCAACGTCGGCGGCGCCCAGCGGCCGGATCGGCGTGCGCGGCTCAGACGTCATACAGACGCGGTTCGCCCGCCGGGCGGGTCTTGAAGCGGCGGTGCAGCCACAGGTACTGCGCCGGCATTTCACGGATGCGTGCCTCGATGAAGGCATTCATGCGCGCGACGTCGGTTTCGAGGTCGCCGCCCGGATAGTCGTCCCACGGCGGGTAGAAGCGCACCGCGTAGCCGCGCCCCCAAGGCAGCTGCCGGGTGATGACCGGCACCACCTGCGCGCCGGTCAGCTTGGCCAGGCGCGGCAGCGCCGACACGGTTGCGGTGGGGATGCCGAAGAAGGGCACGAACACGGCGTTGCGGCGGCCGTGGTCCTGGTCGGGCAGGTAGTAGAACGGCCGCATCGAACGGATCGCGTCGAGCGTTGCCTTGATCCCCTCATGGCGCGGAATCAGCACGATGTCGGCGAAGCGCGTGCGGCCGTGGCGCACGTAGCGGTCGGTGACGGGGTCCTTGGCCGGCGCGTACATCGACGCCATGCGATAGTCCATCGTCAGGCGCACGCCGCCCATGTCCAGGCCGAGAAAGTGCGGCGCGAGCCAGATCACCGGCCGCACGCCGTCGCCGAGCGCGGCCTCCGGATTGTCGATGCGCACGATGCGGCGCACCCGTGCGGCGGATGCGAACCACAGCACGCCGTATTCCAGCGCGGCGCGCATCGACGCCTGATAGTTCTGTCGCAGCCAGCGGCGCCGGGTCGCAGCGGGCACGTCGGGAAAACACAGCGCGAGGTTGGTCTCGGCGATGCGCCGGCGCCGGCCGGGACGCAGCGCCATCAGCCAGCCGGCGGCGTTGCCCAGCGCCGCCTGCAGCGGGAAAGGCAGCCAGTGCAGCAGCCACAGGAAGCCGACGCCGAGCCACACCGGCCACAGCGCGGGGCGATAAAGGGCAGCGCCGGCGGATTTCATGCCGGCGGCAGCGTGTCGGGATCGGGCGCGCCGCCCGGCCGCTTGTAGCGGTTGTAGCTCCACAGGTACTGCGTGGGGAAGCGGCGCACGATCGCTTCCACGGCCTCGTTGATCCGCGTGGCGGCGGCGGCCTTATCGGCCGGCAGCGTGTCACCCAGCGGCAGCACGTGCAGGTGATAGCCCCGCCCCCATGGCAGCCGCTCGGCCGCGACGAAGAAGGCTGGGGCGCCGGTCTTGCGTTGCAGGCTCGCGGCGAGCGTCGGCGTATAGGCGGCACGGCCGAAAAACGGCGCCCACGCACCGTCGCCGCCGGTCGCCACCTGGTCGGGCAGGATGCCGATCGCCTCGCCGCGGCGCAGCGCCGCCAGCTGCGCGCGCACGCCGGAGAGATCGGTCGGCACCAGATGCGCCTGGCCGCGCTGGCGGCCGGTGAGCATCAGTCGGTCGAGAAAGGCTTTGCGCGGCGGCTTGTACATCGCGGTGAAGGGGTGGCGCGAGGCGGCATACAGGCTGATCATTTCGAAGCAGCCGATGTGTGGCGACAGCAGGATCACGCCCTTGCCCGCGGCCAGCGCGGCGTCGATCGCGTCCCAGCCGGTGGTGCCGCGCACGAATTTCAGCACCTTCGCGTAAGGGCGCAGCCACACCGGCAGCAGTTCGGTCACCGCCTTGCCTGCTTCACCGATGGTGCGCCGCAATAGCCGTCGTTGCGCGCGGCCCGATTCCGCGAGGTTGGCGGCAAGGAGATTGTTGCGCATGCGCCCGGAATGGCGCCCGGGCGCCCAGTAGATGAGCCAGCCCAGCAGGACGCCAAGCCCGTGCATCACCGGTAGGGGCAGGCGGGCGAGCAACTTCAGGAGGAACATCGTGCGGGATTGACGGCCGGGCCGGCAGCCGGGCAGAATGCAAGCGCCGCCGGGTTAATCCAGACAACTTGCGGGCGGGATACAAATACAGCTAAAGCGTCGCCGCTCCGTTTGTCCCCCGAGCCGGTTACGCAGTTCGTAACCGGGACAGCAGGAGCAGTCATGCAGAAGGATTTCATTTTCACTTCGGAATCGGTGTCTGAGGGCCATCCCGACAAGATGGCCGACCAAATCTCGGATGCGGTGCTGGACGCGATTCTAACCCAGGACAAACACGCCCGCGTCGCCTGCGAGACGCTGCTGACCACCGGCCTGGTGGTCGTCGCCGGCGAGATCACCACCTCCGCCGTCATCGACTTCAGTACCATCGCGCGGCAGACGGTCAAGCGCATCGGCTACGATTCATCCGACATCGGTTTCGACTACCATACCTGCGCGGTGATGACCGCGGTAGGCAAGCAATCGCCCGACATCGCCCAGGGCGTCAACGAGGGCGAGGGGCTGTTCCTCGACCAGGGCGCGGGCGACCAGGGCCTGATGTTCGGGTACGCCTGCAATGAGACGCCGGCGCTGATGCCGATGCCGATCTATCTTGCGCACCGTCTCACCCAGCGCCAGTCCGAGCTGCGCAAGGACGGCCGCCTGCCGTGGCTGCGCCCGGACGCCAAGTCGCAGGTGTCGATCCGCTACGTCGACGGCAAGCCGCATGCGATCGACACCGTGGTGCTTTCGACCCAGCATCATCCCGAGGTCTCGCATGCGGTGCTGACCGAGGCAGTGATCGAGGAAATCATCAAGCCGGTGCTGCCAAAGCAGATGCTGACCGCCGACACCCGCTACCTCGTCAACCCTACCGGCCGCTTCGTCGTCGGAGGCCCGATGGGCGACGCCGGGCTGACCGGCCGCAAGATCATCGTCGATACCTATGGCGGTGCCGCGCCGCACGGCGGCGGTGCGTTCTCCGGCAAGGATCCCTCGAAGGTCGACCGCTCCGCCGCCTACGCCGCGCGCTATGTCGCCAAGAACATCGTCGCCGCGGGCCTGGCCGACAAGTGCCTGATCCAGGTGTCGTACGCCATCGGCGTGGCCAAGCCGACCTCGCTCATGGTCGAGACCTACGGTACTGGCAAGGTGCCGGAAGCCAAGATCGTGGAACTCGTCCAGAGCCATTTCGACCTGCGTCCCAAGGGCATCATCCAGATGCTCGATCTCTTGCGCCCGGTGTACACGCGCACCGCGAGCTACGGTCATTTCGGCCGCGACGAGCCGGATTTCACCTGGGAGGTCACCGACAAGGCGGCCGCCCTCAAGGCGGCCGCCGGACTGTAAGACCGTGCTGGCACAGGCGCTGCTGTTCGCACTCGGGCTGGTGGCGCTGATCACGGGCGCCGAGGCCCTGGTGCGCGGGGCGTCGCGCCTCGCCGTGTCATGGGGTATCTCGCCCCTTGTGGTGGGCCTCACCGTCGTCGCCTTCGGCACCAGCGCGCCGGAAATGGCGGTATCGGTCGGTGCCGCGCTCGCCGGCTCATCCGATCTCGCTATCGGCAACGTCGTCGGCAGCAATATCGCCAACGTGCTCCTGATCCTCGGCCTGTCGGCGCTGATCGCGCCGCTCCTGGTGCACGAGCAGATCATCCGCCAGGAGGTTCCGGTAATGATCGGCGCGTCGCTGGTGGTGGTGGCGATGGCGCTCGACGGCACCATCGGCCGCATTGAGGCCGGGTTGCTGGCCGTGCTGGTACTCGCCTACACGACCTTTCTCGTCGTGCAGTCGCGGCGCGCCTCGCCGGAGACCAAGGATGAATACGCCCGCGAAATTCCGGCCGCCGCCTGGGACCGCCACTGGAGCGTGCAGGTGCTGCTGGTTCTGGGCGGGCTCGGTCTGCTGGTGCTCGGCGCCGGCTGGCTGGTCGACGCGGCGGTGGCGGTTGCCCGCGTGCTAGGGGTGAGCGACCTCGTCATCGGCCTCACCGTTGTCGCCGTCGGCACCTCCATGCCGGAAATCGCCACCTCGCTCATCGCCGCCCTGCGCGGCCAGCGCGACATCGCCGTCGGCAACGTCATCGGCAGCAACGTGTTCAACCTGCTCGCCGTGCTGGGCGCCGCCGGCCTCGTTTCCGCCGGGGGACTGTCGGTGCCCGACGCTGCGCGCCACTTCGACCTGTGGGTGATGCTCGCCGTTGCGTTCGCCTGCCTGCCCATCCTGATGACGGGGCGCGAGATCGCGCGCTGGGAGGGGGGCGTGTTCCTGGCGTATTACGCAGCCTATACCGCCTATCTCATCCTCGCCGCGCAGCGCCACGAGGCGTTGCCGGCGTATTCCAGCATCATGCTGAGCTATGCCGTGCCGCTGACCGTGATTACCCTGGTGGTCAGTTTCATGCGCAGGCGGTGAGCGGGCGGAACGCTCAGTCGACCAGGCCGTGGCGGATGGCGTAGTGCGTCAGCTCGGCGTTGTTCTTCATCTGCATCTTGGTGAGCAGGCGCGTGCGATACATGCTGACGGTCTTCACCGATAGCGACAGCTTGTCGGCGATGTCCGTGACGGTGAGGCCCGAGGCCAACAGGCACAAGGTCTGGTACTCCCGGTTGGAAAGCGTCTCGTGCGGCGGGACATCGCGCTCGCCGCTCACCTGGCTGGCAAGTTCCTGCGCGACTTCGGCACTGATGTACTTCTTTCCCGACGCGACGGTGCGGATGGCCTCCACCAGCTGCGCCGGGGCGCTCTGCTTGTTGAGATAGCCGGCGGCGCCGGTCTTGAGTGCGCGCACCGCGTACTGCGTCTCGCGGTGCATGGAAAGCATCAGCACCTTGATGCCAGGGTGTTCCTTGCGCAGCAGTTCCAGTGCTTCGAGCCCGCTGCGGTCCGGCATGGAAATGTCCATCAGTACCAGATCCCATGGTTCCTGGCGCGCGAGACGCAGCGCCTGGCTCGCGCAGTCGGCTTCGCCGGCGACTTCGATATCGGGAACCTCCGCAAGAATCTGCTTGAGTCCCGCGCGCACGATGGCGTGGTCGTCGACGATGAGAACGCGATAGGGTTTTGCGGTGGCCACGGGCGCTGGGGTTATCCGTTGATGAAAAAATTTTCCTAGAAACCGCAGTTGGACGCGCCCGATGGTGCGTCTGATCGCGTGTCTGCCGCGAAGCAACGACGCCGCAGGCCGGGGCCTGCAAGGAGGCGCGCCAAAGGCAGGCGCGTGAGCAGGCGTGCCAGCGGGCGTGTAGCGGTCTCACCCAACAGGTGACGACGATCGAAAGCAGAAAAGTCAGCGTTCATGCGATGCTCGAAAAAATATAGAGCGGTCAACTGCGGTTTTTAGGATTATTCGTCATTCCGTCGCGCCTGTCGCGGCCGCATCGAGCGGGATGTACAGGCTGACCCGGGTGCCGCGTGGCGTGGCGGCATCGATTTCGAGATGCCCGCCGAAGGCGGCCGCGCGTTCGCTCATCCCGAGGATGCCAAAGCCCGGTACGCCGCCCTTGCGCGGTTTGGGCGCATAGCCGCAGCCGTCGTCGGTGAGGGTCAGGACAAGACTGTCCGCGCGGCGCGCGAGGCGCATGCGCACGTGTGTGGCGCGCGCGTGCTTGGCGACGTTGGTGAGCGCCTCCTGTGCGATGCGGAAGATCGCGATGGCGGCATCGGCATCGAGCGTGAGCGGTCCGGCCGGTGCGCTGAAACGGCAGGCGATACCGGTGGTGCGGCCGAATTCCTGGCACTGCTGCCGCAGCGCGGCGACGATGCCGAGTTCCAGCGTTGCGGGGCGCAGGTTGGCCGCGATGCGATGCGCGGCGTCGAAGGTCTGGTCGATCAGCGTCTCCAGATAGGCGGTGCGCTCGGCCAGCGCGCCGTTGCCGGGCGGCAGGTGGCGTGCCAGCCCCGCCAAGGCGATCTTGATCGCCGTAAGGTTGCCGCCGAGGTCGTCGTGTACCTCGCGCGCGAGCCGCAGGCGTTCCTGTTCCTTGACGGTCTCCACGTGCGCAGCCATCGCGCGCAGTCGCGCGCGCGAGCGGCGGATTTCCTCTTCGGCCAGCTTGCTGTGCGTGACGTTGAGCATGATGCCGTCCCATATCTGACCCTGCGCCGTGATGCGTGTGCTGACGCGCACCGATACCCATTTCACGTCCTTCCATGCGCGCATGTGCAGGCGGCCGTCCCAGTCGAAGCTCAAATGGCCGCCGGGCGATGCGGCGAGCGCTTCGAGATAACCGGCGCGGTCCGCCTCGTGGACCATGCGGAAGAAGCGCTCGGGATCGGCGCGCAGCGTGGCTGCCTTGATGCCGAGCAGTTGCATCGATTGGTCGCCGACGTGGTGTAGTGCCGGCGTTCCGCCTGGCGGGCGCAGGATCTGGAAGGCCATGCCGGGCATGTTGGCGACGATGGCGCGCAGGTCCGACGCCGAATGCGCCAGCGCCTGCTCGGTCGCTTCGTGGCGTGTTTCGTCGTGAGCAAAGCAGATCAGCAGCGGGCGGCCGCCCTCCCGGCTGAGAAACATGCGGGTCTCGACGCGATAGAGACTGCCGTCGCGCCGGCGGCAATGCATGACGAGGCTGCCGCGCCGCCGGCGGCCGCTGCGCAGCAGCGCCACCAGGTTCTGGAACGCCTGCGCGTCTTCCGGCGGCATCAGGTCGAGCGGCGTGAGCTTCGCCAGTTCAGCCGGCGAAACCTTCAGATTGCGCACTGCCGCAGGATTGGCATGCAGGATCCGCAGCGTGTCGGCATCGATCACCGTTACCTCGGTCATCGATTCGTTGAGGATCGCTTTGAGCAGGCCCGGGTTGCAGGCGGTTTCGCTGGATCGTTGCATGGTTGTCCCGCGTGGCGGCATGGTGCGGACATTATCGCGGATTATCGATTGGCCGATGTGCCCGGCGGCAGGCGACGAACGATCCATGCGCTATAATCTGCCTTCCGAGGAGCGCTGCGAGGCGGACTGCCGTCCCCAGGCTCGGAAAGGCACAACCGCGCTCGCCTTTTCTCAACCCAGCCGGGTTCGGGACGTTGGGCGAGCGGTGTCGCCGCCCGGGTGCAGCACCCCGTCCGCCCGGCCACATGCAACGGAGCAATTCATGAACGCTGTGGCTAATCAAACCTTCACCGACTTCGTCGTCGCCGACCTCGCGCTTGCCGACTGGGGACGCAAGGAAATCCGCATCGCCGAAACCGAAATGCCGGGCCTGATGGCGATCCGCGAGGAATTCGCCGCGAGCCAGCCCCTGAAGGGCGCGCGCATCACCGGTTCGCTGCACATGACCATCCAGACCGCGGTGCTGATCGAGACACTGACCGCGCTGGGGGCCGAGGTGCGCTGGGCCTCGTGCAACATCTTCTCCACCCAGGATCATGCCGCCGCTGCGATCGCCAAGGATGGCGTCGCCGTGTTCGCGGTCAAGGGCGAGTCGCTCGTCGACTACTGGGACTACACCCACCGCATCTTCGAATGGCCGGACGGTGGCTACAGCAACATGATCCTCGACGACGGCGGCGACGCCACCCTGCTGCTGCACCTCGGCAGCAAGGCCGAAAAGGACCTCTCGGTGCTGGCGAATCCGACCAGCGAGGAAGAGCGCATCCTCTACGCCGCGATCAAGGCCAAGCTGGCGACCGACAAGACCTGGTACTCGACGCGGCTCGCGCAGATCAGGGGCGTCACGGAAGAAACCACCACCGGCGTTCATCGCCTCTACCAGATGCACGAAAAGGGCGACCTGAAGATTCCGGCGATCAACGTCAACGACTCGGTCACCAAGTCCAAGTTCGACAACCTCTACGGCTGCCGCGAATCGCTGGTCGACGGCATCAAGCGCGCCACCGACGTCATGGTTGCCGGCAAGATCGCCGTGGTCGCCGGCTATGGCGACGTCGGCAAGGGCAGCGCACAGGCGCTGCGCGCCCTGTCCGCCCAGGTCTGGGTGACCGAGATCGACCCGATCTGCGCACTGCAGGCGGCAATGGAAGGCTATCGTGTGGTGACCATGGATTACGCCGCCGACAAGGCCGACATTTTCGTCACCGCCACCGGCAACTTCCATGTCATCAACCATGATCACATGGTGAAGATGAAGGACCAGGCCATCGTCTGCAACATCGGCCACTTCGACAACGAAATCGACGTCGCCAGCATCGAGAAGTACCAGTGGGAAGAGATCAAGCCGCAGGTCGACCATGTCGTCATGCCTTCCGGCAACCGCATCATCCTGCTGGCCAAGGGCCGCCTGGTGAACCTTGGCTGCGCCACCGGCCACCCCAGCTACGTGATGAGCTCCAGCTTCGCCAACCAGACCATCGCGCAGATGGAACTGTGGCAGGAGCGCGATTCCGGCAAGTATCCCGTCGGCGTCTACACCCTGCCCAAGCATCTCGACGAGAAGGTCGCGCGCCTGCAGCTGAGAAAGCTCAACGCGCAGCTCACCGAGCTCACCGACCAGCAGGCCGCCTACATCGGCGTGCCCAAGACGGGTCCGTACAAGGCCGAGCATTACCGTTACTGATCGGCTTCACCTGAGAGGAGCGCACCATGCGTCTGCTGCTGTTGTGGATTCTCAATGCCGTCGCGCTGCTCGCGGTGACCTGGCTGCTGCCTTCGATCCAGGTCGCGAGCTTCGGCTCGGCGCTGCTGGCGGCGCTGGTGCTGGGCTTCATCAACACCCTGGTGCGGCCGGTGCTGGCGCTGCTGACCCTGCCGATCACGGTGCTCACGCTCGGCATCTTCTATCTGGTGCTGAACGGCCTTCTGTTCTGGCTCGCCAGCGCGCTGCTGCCGGGCTTCCACGTGCAGGGCTTCTTCTCGGCCCTGCTCGGCGCGATCCTCTACGGCGTGATCGCGTGGGCGCTGTCCGCGCTCATTCCCGATAAAAAAGGGTAACCATGACCGAACGCACTTTCAGCTTCGAGTTCTTTCCGCCCAAGACGCCCGAGGGCGTCGAGAAACTGCGCGCCACCCGCAGGCAGCTGGCGCAATTGAAGCCTAAATTCTTTTCCGTGACCTTCGGTGCCGGCGGCTCGACGCGCGACCGCACCCTGGAGACCGTGCGCGAGATCCAGGCCGACGGCAGCGAGGCCGCGCCGCACCTGTCGTGCATCGGCTCGACCGAGGCGAGCATCCGCGACATCCTCGACGAGTACAAGAGCCAGGGCATCCGTCACCTGGTCGCGCTGCGCGGCGACCTGCCGTCGGGTTCGATGGACGTCGGCGAATTCCAGTACGCCAACGAACTGGTCGCTTTCATCCGCAAGGAAACCGGCGACTGGTTCGAGATCGAGGTCGCCGCCTATCCGGAAATCCACCCGCAGGCGCGTTCCTACACCGAAGACCTCGCAAACTTCAAGCGCAAGGTCGACGCAGGCGCCGATTCCGCGATCACGCAGTATTTCTTCAACGCCGACGCCTACTTCCGCTTCGTCGACGAGGCGCGCGCACGGGGCGTGACGATTCCCATCGTGCCGGGCATCATGCCCATCGGCAACTATGTGCAGCTGGCGCGTTTCTCCGACGCCTGCGGTGCGGAAATCCCGCGCTGGTTGAGAAAGAAGCTGGAGAGCTACGGCGACGACCTGGTGTCGATCCGCGCCTTCGGTCTTGATGTCATCACCGACCTGTGCGACCGCCTGCTCGCCGGTGGCGCGCCGGGGCTGCATTTCTACACCATGAACCAGGCGGGGCCGTCGACCACCATCTGGCAGCGACTCGGGTTGTAGGGTAATGCCGGTGGCTGTGCTCCCCTCCCCTCGAGGGGGGAGGGGGCGGGGGAGAGGGTGACAATGCACGTTTGGGGGTAGCAAACGCGTGCATAAGACAGACCGCCCGTTGGCCGGGATTGCCCGGCAGCAAGTCACTTTTCTTGCTTGCCCAAGAAAAGTAACCCAAAGAAGGGCACCTCGACGTCCCCGAATTCCCGGAAACCGGCCCGGCCGGACGGGCGGGGGTGAAATCCCCCCCCCGGGCGGGTGAAATTTTGTTTTTTGTGGGCGGGGCTCAGACACCTTCGCCGCTGATCCGTCCGGCCGGGCCGGTTTCCGGCGGGGCTGTAAGGGGAGGAAAGTCAAAACCAGGCCGGGGATGCCGCCACCCGCGGCATGCTGCGCTGACGGGCTGTACGTGCTTCACTCTCCACCCAGCGGATAATCCGCATCACTCCTGCACCGTCACGAAGCCCAGCTTGGTGATCCCGGCGCGATTGACCGCGGCCATGACCTGCGCCACGCGGCCGTAGCGCACGTTCTCGTCGGCGTGGAGTTGCACCGACAGATCTTCGCCGGACTCGCGCAGCGCCGACAATTCGCGCTCCAGCGCGTCGAAATGGATCGTGCGCGCATCGATGTGCACCGTACCCTGCGCATCCACCGACAGTTGCACGGTGCGCGTTTTCTTCAGCGGGGCCACCTGCGCGGTCTTGGGCAGGTCCACCGGCACCGCCTGCATCAGGAGCGGCGCGGTGACGATGAACACGATCAGCAGTACCAGCATCACGTCGACCAGCGGCGTGACATTGATCTCCGACATCGCGGACTGCTTCGAGGCAATGTGCAGGGCCATGCGCCGTTCTCCTAGCGGACGGTGAAGCCGGATTTCAATACGTGGTGCAGGAAGTCGTCGGCGAACGCTTCCAGCTCGGCACCGTACAGGTTCACCCGGCGCAGCCCGTAGTTGTAGGCGAGCACGGCGGGGATGGCGGTGGCGATGCCCACGGCGGTCGCGATCAGCGCCTCGCCGATCGGTCCGGCCACGACGTCGAGCCCCGCCGAGCCAGAAGCGGAAATACCCTGCAGTGCATGCATGATCCCCCACACCGTGCCGAACAGGCCGACGAAGGGCGCGGTCGAGCCGACGCTCGCCAGCACCATCAGGCCGCTTTCGAGCTTGCGCAGCGATTTCTGTGCCTCGGCGCGCAGACGGCGCTCCAGCACCGGCTGGATGTCGCCGCTGTTCTGCGGCGCGCGCGTGCCGTCCCAGCCGATCTGGCGCAGCGTGTCGAAGCCGGCGCGGCAGACCTGCGCCAGCGGCCCGGCCGACGCCCGCGCGATGCGCTCGCCCTCACCCAGGTTCGGTGCGTTCCAGAATGCATCGAGGAAGGCGCCGTTCTGGCGCGACAGGCGGTACTGCAGCCAGCCCTTCATCACGATGACCGTCCACGACAGCACCGAAAAGACGATCAGCACCCACAGTGTCGCGGCGACGATGCCCGAGGTCGAGTGTCCAAGCATGGGGTTCCTAGTTTTCGAGTTTGAAGGTGATCGGTACGTCTACCCAGGCCGCAACGGCTTGACTGCCCTTGCGGGCCGGGATGAAACGCCATTTTTTTACAGCGTCGAGGGCGGCCTGATCGAGCAGGCCATGGCCACTGCCCTGTTTCAGTTCTGCCCGGCTGCATGTTCCGTCGGCCTGGACCTCGGCACGCACGATGACCTGCCCTTCGATACCACGGCGGCGCGCGGCCGGCGGGTAGGGGGGCGGCGGGTTGTTGAGATAGGCCGCATTGAAGCGGGGCGCTTCGACCACGGCAGGCGCCGGGGGGGGCGATGCAGGGGCCGGTGGCGGTGGCGCCGCGGCCGGTCGCGCCGGCTCGGGTGCGGGGGGGGGCGCCACGACGACCGGCACCGGTGGCGGATCGGCGACCGGTGCCGCGGGCGCAGCAACGGGCAGCGGCACGGGTGCCGGCTGGGGACGGGCCGGCTCGGGACGCGGCGGCGGGGGGGGCGGTTTCCTGGGAGTCGGGGGCGGTGGCTCCACCGGTAGCAGGCGGGGTGTGGGGGCGGGCGGGGGCGCGAGTAAAGCCGCCTCGATTACCTTGAAGGCGCGCGCCGGCGTGGGCTCGTCGCGTACGGCGGCGAGTCCATACCAGACGCCCGCGTGCGCCAGCGTGACCAGGGCGGCCACCACCAGCCACCGGCGAGGCTTGTCCGGTTGCGGGTTCAGTTCGATCCACTCCTGTCGCGGTGGTCGGGCAGTGATTGTAGCCAGCGCTCGAGTTCCGTTTCGTCGAGCTTGCCGCTGATGGCGCGCGCCGGCAGTCCGGCGCGGTAGAGATAGGTGCGCGGCAGTTCCCCGCGCCAGCGCCGGTCGACTTCGAAATACAGCCGTTCGACGAACGTGTCGGCGAACACCCAGGACGGACGCTTCTCCAGGCCGTGCCTTTGCAGTGTGGCGCCGATGGCGGCCGCATCGTCCGGGCCGTCGGTGGACACCAGCACCAGCGGCAGGTCGGGGTGGCGCGCCAGCAGGCGGCCGAACAGATCCAGGTTGGCCTTGCAGTGCACGCAGGTGATCGACCAGAACGCCAGGATGAAGGGCTGGCCGGCGTGCGCCGCGGCAATGTCCTTCACGCTGCCGGCGACGAAGGGCCGCGGGGGCTCGGATGCCGCTCCGACACTGGTGGCCCAGCAAAGCAGGGCGGCGCAGGCGAGGTGGGATATCTTCATGGCCGGTTGATTGCCACCAGTTGCAGGCCGTCGCGCTCGGTCTGCCAGGACAGGTAAGCGTTGCCGGCGTTCGCGACGAGGCGCGGATGATCGGAGGCGCCAGTGGTCGCTGCAAGGCGGCGCGGTGCGGACCAGCTGCGTCCGCCGTCGTTTGAATGCATGGTTTCGATCGAAGCCTGTTTGCCGTCGAACTCCTTCCAGGCCACGACGACCGCCTGTCCGAGGCTCAGCACGTCGGGGTGGCCGGCCTGGGCATCCTCGTTGCCAAACGCGCGCGACGTGGAAAAGGACCGGCCGCGATCAGCGCTCGAAGCGTAAAACAGGCCATGCCGCTCCGCCCCGTTGGTGAACCACACCAGGTGATAGGTGCCGTCCGGGCCGATGGATATGGCGCCGCCGTGGTGGGGACAGCCGTCCACGGCCCAGTCGTCGTGCGTGGCGCGCACCGGAACGGGATCTTCGTCGAGGCGGGCAAGTGCGAAGTCGCGCGTGTTCTTGCCGAAGATGTGGCGCCAGAACACCACCGGCGTGCCGCCCGGCTCCATGGCCATGGCGACGCGGCAGCATTCGCAGGTGTGGTCCGCGAGCTTGCGGTTGGGAAGGAAGCTTGCTCCCTTGTCGTTGGAGACCGCGTAATAGATCGCCGCACCGGCATAGGGCTGACCTGTCTGTTGCGCGGCGGCGAGATCGCGCTTGTCGAGCCACGCCAGGTAAACCTGGCCGCGGTCATTGACGCCCATCGCCTCGAAGCGGTGGCTGATGATCTGGGGGTCGTCGTTGACCGTGACGGGCGCGGAAAAGGTCTTGCCGCCGTCGAGCGAGCGGCTGAAACGGATGTGACCGGTCATCGGCTTGTCCAGCGCCTGCGTCCAGGAAATGAAGATCACGCCGTCATGGAGCAGAATCTTGGGACGGTTCTCGCCGTCACCCGCGATGTGCTCGGGCGCCGTGTTGACCGCTACCGATGGGCTGAACGTCTTGCCGCCATCGCGGGAATGGCTGACGAGAACACGCTGCTCGCGCGCGACGACGCGCCACAAGTGCCCCTCGCTGTCGAAAGCGGTGGATGTGGCGAGCGAGGGGCGGGCAAGCGTGGCTTGCCAGGCTTTTGTCCGGTCCGGTTTGTTCGTGGGGGCAGCAGGCGCGTTCGCGACGTGCCCGGCATGAGGTAGGTCCGCCGCCGTGGCTTGCCTGCCTGCCATGAATGCCAACAGTAGGAAAACAACAAGTAGTCTGGCCATTGTCTGATGGGCGGGTGGGGCGTTACCCCCCCCGCCATTCCTGGATGCGTCGGTTACATTTGCCAGGAGATCTCGCCGTAGATCGCGCGTCCCATGGCTTTGGTCGATGCGTAATATTCGCGGTCGAGCAGGTTGTCTGCCGACAGGGAAAGCTTGAGGCCCTTCCTGACCGCGTAGGCCACCTTGGCGTTGACCACGAAATAGGCGTCGTAGGAACCGTACACGCCACTGTAGGTGTCCTTGTTCTCGTCATTGCCGTAGATCTTACCCACATAATGACCGGTCAGCGATCCGCTCCACGGCCCCCGGCTGCCCTGCACGCCGATGTTGGCCATCTTGCGCGGCGTCTGGGTCATGTATTTCCCTTCGGTCGCAGGCTTGGCCGCGTTTTCCGTGATCTTGGGGTCATTGAAGGTGGCGTTGACGAAAGCCGTCAGGCCGTTGCCGATGCGCTGGCGTACTTCCAGTTCGATGCCCTTCACCTCGGCCTCGCCGGCATTGGCAATGCTTTGCGTGGTGGCGTCCTCGGTCCGGTAGATCAGGTCCTTCAGGTAGTTCTCGAAATACGTGGCGCGCAGCAGCGTGCCCGCCCCCACCTGTTGCTCGGCGCCCACTTCCCAGGACGTGACCGTTTCGGGTTTCAGGTCCGGGTTGGGCTCATAAATCTTGCCGGTGGATGGGGTCCACCAGCCGAAGGTGTCGCGCAGAACAGGCGTGTGGAAGGCGCTGCCGACGGAGGCGCGCAGCGTGGTCGCTTCCCGGGGACGGTAGACCACGGACGCCTTCGGGCTGAAATAGTCCTGCGAACGGGCGTCGTAATCGGTTCGATAGGCACCCGGCATTTCCACCTGTTCGATGAAGCCTTTCGTGGTCCAGTAGTCGTAACGTCCGCCCAGATAGGCCGTGACCTTGTCGGTGACCGTGATTTCGTCCTGTGCGTACAGGGCGTAGTAGCGGTCCTCGCCGCCGGTTCTGTTCTTGACAGCATCCGTCGCGGAGGCATCGCGCCAGTCGCTGATGCTGTAGGTAACGGTCTCGATGTCGCGCTGTCCCGCCGCGATGCCGGCCACCAGATAGTGACGGTCGGATGCCGGGAAGCTGACCTGGATGGACCCCGATGCTTCGCTGTTGGGGCGTAGCAGGCGGGTGGCCGATCCGCCATCGACGGTGGCGGAGGAACTGGGGACGATGTAGTTGTTGTAGAGTGGGATGTCGAGATAGCCCAGCGTCGCCTTGAGCGCAGCGCCCTGCCCGAGTTTCTTGTCGAACTCAAGGGTGTAGCGGTTCTGTTCCTTGACGTCGATGTCCGGCCCCGTCAGGAAGGCGCTTTGCCGGACGGTCAGGTTGGTGGTGGTGCCGCTCAGCGTGACATTGCCAGAACTGACCGGATTGCCCGACGCATCCTGCAGATAGGCGTTGAAATCATTGCGGTCGAAACTGCCATAGGTGAAACGCGAGACGCCGAACGTCAGTCGGGAATCCGCCGGCAGGTCGAGGTAGAACTTCAGGCCAATGTTTTCCGAATCCCAGGCGTTGTCACCCTTGTCGCCAATCAGGTAGCGCGTGTTGCCGTAGGTGTCGGTGGTCTGCTGCGCGCCGGTCACCACCGTGCCAGCCGTCGTCCCGGGGGCGACCAGGACCTCGTCCTTCACATAGCCGTCGCTACGTTTGTACGCGTAGTCGAAAACGACGCCCAGACGCTCGCCGACTCGATCCTGATAGACCAGCGAGCCGCTCATGAAATCGTTCGAGCCGTAGCCGGCCTTGAGGGAAAGCGCGCGCTTGGTGGGTGCCTGGGTGATGATGTTGATCACGCCGCCCATGGCACTGCCGCCATAGAGCGAGGAGAAGGGGCCAGGAACCACCTCGATGCGCTCGACGGTTTCGGCGGGCACCGATTCCCACGTCACCGCACCGATGTAGGGGTCGTTGAGCGTCTGGCCGTCGACCAGCACCAGGGTGCGCGAGTAATTGGGGACGCCGCGCAACAGGACATTGGTGCCCATCACGCTGGGCTCGTGTCCGCCCGGCCGGTGCGTATAGACACCGGGAAGGTAGGTGAGGGACTCGTCCACGGACTGGACGTTCATGTCCTCGATTTCCTTGCGCGTCACGACGCTCACCGTTGCCGGTGCGTCGGCGCTGTCCTTGGCGGTCTTGGTCGCGGTGACGACCATTTCCTCCATCTTCTGCACGTTAACGTCGGCGTGGACGGACGTGCCGGACATGCCGGCGCAAATTCCGGCAACGAGACCGGGCAGGAGTCTGATTCTTGCTTTCATTTTCTGGCTTCCATGAATATTGAAGTTGTCATGGGCGTTCGGGTACATGCCCCGCCCGGAAACCCTCGCGGCAAGGGACCGCCCCGGCTGCCTGGTCGGCTTCGCTTTCCAGCGCCGGGCGCGGCGGGTCGCCGCGGGGGTGGGTTAGAACGAGTAGTTCAACCCTGCGTAGATGGAGCGGCCCATGCCGGGGACGGGGGTGCCCCATTTCGGCGAGGTGAGGGCAGTCGTGCTGCCGCTCATCGTGGTACCCTGGCCCGTGTAAGCGCCACCGAGGGGGTGGTAGTAGAGCCGGTCGAACAGGTTTTCCACGCCGAAATCGACGCGTACCTGCTTCCATCCGTAGCTGCCACGCAGGTTCACGAGCGCGTAGCCGGGGGTTTCCATTTCGTTGCGCACCTCGGAAACGTCGTCCTTGCGTGCGACCATGACCAGCTCGACTGCGTTGTCCCAGCGCCCCAGCTTCTGCGTCAGCGCAAGCTTGGCGTTGAGTGGCATGATGTTGTAGAGGCCGTCGCCGGTGTCGCGGTTCTCACCCTTGGTGTAGCTGGCGAGGCCGTTCAACCCAAACTCGCCCATCTGCGTCTTGGCCAGCGGCATTTTGCCCGAGAGGTCGAGACCGTAGATGCGTGCCGACTGATTCACGAACTTGAGCACCGTGAACTGATCGGTCAGCAAGGTCGTGCGCTGGACATTGTTGGTCGCATCCCACTGCACGGCGTCGATGTAGTCGCTCACATGGGTGTAGTAGGGCGTGGCCTTGAATTCCCAGTGGCGGTCGGTTGCATGCCAGTCGAAGGTCGCGGACACGGTGTTGGCTTTTTCCGGTTCCAGGTCGAGATTGCCGATGTAGCCGTTGCCATCGCCGACCCAGTTGACCATCAACGCGGCCATCGTCCAGGTGGACCAGGTATAGCGCTCGTGCAGGTTGGGCGAGCGCGTCTTGTGCGCGAAGCCGAATTCGATGTCGCGCGTCGCGTCGGGCGTGTAGCGCGCGAGCACGGTCATGTCCCAGTTGTCGTCGGTCCTGGAGTGGTCCTCGGCGTTGAAGGCCGCGCTGTCGCGAAGCTGGTTGCCGGAATCGGGGGCGACGATCTTGTAGCCGTGCACGTCCCCTGTGTCCATCATCACTCGCTCATAACGCACGCCGGCAAGCGTCATCCATTGCGGATCGAACTGCTTTTCCCATTCACCGAACAGCGCCGCACGGTCGCGCTCGCCGTCGTTGATGTTCCAGAACGTGTTGGGCCACATGCCGCCGCCCGACGCCGGCCACCAGTCGTCCAGCCGATAGCGTTGGTACTCGGCGCCGACACGCAACAGATCCTGTTGGGTCAGATTGATGTCGCCCTTGACGACGGCACCGGTGTTCGTGCTTGCGGTGTACATCGGCATGCCGGCGGCGCAAGTGGCGCTTGGAACGCCGCAAGGAGAGCCGTCGTAGTCCGGCGTCGAGGCCGTGTACCAGTATTTCTTGTCTGCGCCGAAATCCATGAAATGATCGACGTCTTCGTGGTAGATGCGCGCTTCCAGCTTGCCCCAGTCGAGGTCGCCGAGATAACGCAGGTTTACGCGCTGCTGGTCGTTGCCGAGCATATCCATGCGCTGGTTCGGCCAGAGTTGCTCGGGAAGGTCCTGCACGCCGAACTTGGCCTCGACCAGATGTTTCCCGCCGCGGAACGCCAGGCCGAGCGTGTGGTTGCGCGTGTCATAGGCGGTCGAGCCGACTTCGTCGAGCGGCAGCGTGTGGCCCGGTCGCCCGGTGAAATAAGGGTCGTTGCCTGGCCCGAATATGCTTGCCTTGAAGTCGCCGCCCGCGTCGTAATTGTCGGATCTTGCGATGGCGCCTGTGTAGGAAATGTTGAAGCTTTCGGTCGCATAGGTGGCTGCGAGATTACCGCCGCGTGCATTGCCGTTGCTGCGGTAATAGGCACCCACTTCGCCCTTGACGAGGCTGCCTGCACCGGCCGCGGCGAACTCGGGTGCTGCCGTTTCGGCGATGATCGAGCCGCCGATGCTGTCGCCGCCGACGCTGACCGGTGCGATGCCGGCGTAGACCTCGATCGACCCAACTTGCGAGGGGTCCAGATACGACAGCGCGGGGTTCATGTGGTTGGGACAGGCCGAGAGCAGGTCCATGCCGTCCAGCTTCACGCGCAGGCGGTCATCGGCGAGGCCATGGATCGACGGCAGGCTGGAGACGCCACCGGAACCGTACAGGCTCACACCCGGCACGTCGCGCAGCAGGCTCGCCGTGTCGCTGGTGGCGGCACGGGTCGCCGCGAGGTCCGCGGCGTTGAGTACGGCGGTGGACCCGGCCGGCGTGGCCGTATCGCGCGTGGCGCTGACGGTGACTTCCGGCAAGGTGGCGGCGTCGGCCGCATGGACCTGGGTGACCGCTGCCGACAAGGCAGGCAGGGCGAGCGCCACCGCGAGGGCGACGGGTCTGGGGGTGAACGACATGAGGCTACTCCCTGGGCTGTTGGAAATTCTTTATCCGCAGGGCGGCCCCGATGCTTTCGAAAGTACCGTTCCGGTCCGGCAGGGCAAGGCGCGCGGGGCGGGGCGGATATCCGGGTGTTTGCCGGCGGGGCCGCCGGATCGACAGCCCGATGCTAACGCGGACGGGGTTGCGCACGGATGCGACAAAATGCCGCGCGTGCGCCGATGCAACACGCGGCAGTCAGCGCAGGCAGGCCTCCAGTGCCTGCAGGCAGTGATTGATATTTTCCTGCCGTGCAGAATGGCCCATGAGGCCGATGCGCCAGATCCTGCCGGCCATGTCGCCGAGGCCGGCGCCAATTTCCAGGTTGAATTCGTTCAGCAGGCGTGCGCGTACCGCCGCCTCGTCGACGCCTTCCGGAACGTGGATCGAATTGAGCTGCGGCAGGTGCGCAGCTTCGTCGACCACGTATTGCAGGCCCATGCCTTCGAGCCCGGTCTTGAGTTTCTCGTGCATCGCGCGATGGCGTGCCCAGGCATTTTCCAGGCCTTCTTCCTCCAGCATTACCAGCGCCTCGTGCAGGCCGTACATCGGGTTGACCGGCGCGGTGTGGTGGTAGGTACGCTTGCCGGCCGACTGCCAGTAGCCGAGCACCAGGTTGAGGTCGAGGAACCAGCTCTGCACCGGTGTTGTTCGCGCCTGGATCCTCTCGACGGCGCGCGACGAGAACGAAACCGGCGACAGGCCTGGCGTGCACGACAGGCATTTCTGGCTGCCCGAATACGCCGCGTCGATGCCCCAGTCGTCGAGCCGTACCGGCGTGCCGGCGAGGCTGGTGACGCAATCCATGATGGAGAGCGCACCGTGTTCCTGTGCGATGCGTGCGAGTGTCGCCGCATCCGATTGCGCGCCGGTCGAGGTTTCGGCGTGGACGAAGGCGAGCGCCTTCGCACCGGGATGCGCGCGGAGTGCATCGCGTACCTTGTCCGGATCGACCGGCGCGCCCCAGGCGTCGTCGACCACCACCGGCACGCCGCGGGCGCGCTTGACGTTTTCCAGCATGCGCCCGCCAAACACGCCGTTGCGGCAGACGATGACGGTGTCGCCCGGTTCCACCAGGTTGACGAAGCACATCTCCATGCCTGCCGAGCCCGGCGCCGACACCGGGAAGGTCAGCGCGTTCCGTGTCTGGAACGCCATGCGCAGCATGGACTTGATCTGTTCCATGAGTTCGACGAAGGCCGGGTCGAGGTGGCCGATGGTCGGGCGCGCCATCGCGTCGAGCACGCGTTGCGGCACGTCGGAGGGGCCGGGCCCCATGAGAGTGCGCCGGGGCGGAATGAAGGGAGCTGTCATGACCTTGTCCGTATCTGGGGTGGCTTTAATCAAAATATTGGAGTAATTCTACCCATTGCGGTGGTGTAGGCGAAGGTCGGCCAGACGCGGGCGTGTCCGGCGAAATACCGACCGCGGCCCGATCAGCCCGGCGGCTCGCCCATCAGCGGCCGCATCGCGGTCAACAGGCTGTTGAAGATGCGTGGGTGCTGCTTCTCCTGCTCGGCCAGCATCTGCTTCATTGCGTAGCGCTGCTGCGGCTTCGCGAAGCAGGCGGGGCAGTTCTCGAAGATGACCGGCAGGCCCGCATCCTGGGCGAAAGCGCGGGTCTGACGTTCGCGCACGTAGGCGAAGGGGCGGATGATCCTGAGATCGCCGGCGTCGTTGCGGTAATGCGGCGACATGGTGCGGAGCTTGCCGCCGAAGAACATCGACATCATCAGCGTCTCGGCGAGGTCGTCCAGATGCTGCGCCAGCGCGACGACGTTGCAGCCCTGCTCGCGCGCGACGCGATAGAGGATGCCGCGGCGCATGCGCGAACAATAGGCACAGTAGGAATCCGAATCCCGGGTCAGCGTCTTCTGCGCCTCGGCCACGATGGGCTGCGACTCCAGGAAATACGGCACGCCGAGTTCGGCCATATAAGGCTTGAGCGGTGCGGGATCGAACTGGTCGGATTGCGGGTCGACGGTTGCCGCCAGCAGTTCGAACTTGACCGGGGCTTTTTGTTGCAGGTGATGCAGCGTGTGCAGCAAGGAGAGCGAATCCTTGCCGCCTGAAAGCCCGAGCAAAATGCGGTCGCCGTCGCGGATCATGCGGTAGTCGCCGATGGCGCGGCCCGCTGCGGTGGCGAGCGAGCGCGCGGGTTTGGCCCAGGTCGGCGCTTCGCTCATGCGGAAAACTGCAAGGCGTGCAGTTGCGCGTAGCGGCCCTGCCGGGCGAGCAGTTCGGCGTGGGTGCCGGTTTCGACGATGCGTCCGCCTTCCAGCACGACGATGCGGTCGGCGCGCTCGATGGTGGACAGGCGATGCGCGATGACGAGCGTGGTGCGGTTCTGCATGAGCGTTTCCAGCGCGGCTTGCACGTGGCGCTCGGACTCGTTGTCCAGCGCCGAGGTTGCCTCGTCGAGGATGAGCAGCGGCGCATTCTTCAGGATCGCCCGCGCGATGGCGATGCGCTGGCGCTGGCCGCCCGACAGCCGCATGCCGTTCTCGCCGATCAGCGTGTCGAGTCCCTCGGGCATGGCCTGGATGAAGTCCCACGCGTGGGCAGCGACGCACGCGGCACGGATCTCGTCCGCAGTAGCGTCGCGTTTCGTGCCGTAGGCGATGTTGTGCGCGAGCGTGTCGTTGAACAGCACCACGTCCTGCGACACCAGCGCGATGTGGCTGCGCAGGTCCTGCAGGCGCAGGTCGCGCAGATCGACGCCATCGAGCGTGAGCGTGCCGGTGTCCGGGTCGTAGAAGCGCGGCACCAGGTTGGCGAGCGTCGTCTTGCCCGAGCCAGAGGCGCCGACCAGCGCCACGGTCTCGCCCGGCGCGATGTCGAGCGTGATGCCCGCCAGTGCCGGGGCGCTCTTGCCGGGATAGGTGAGCGCCACGTCGCGGAAGGCGAGGCGGCCCTCGACGCGATCGAGCATGCGCGTGCCGGTGTCGCGCTCGGCATCCTGGTCGAGCAGGGAAAAGATCGTCTCGGCGGCGGCAAGTCCGCGCTGCATCTGGTCGTTGACCGCGGTGAGGCGCTTGAGCGGGGCGAACAGCAGCAGCATCGCCATGAAGAACGCAACAAAGCCGCCCACCGTGGTGGTGTTCGCGCTCGCCTGGCCAGCCGCGATATAGACAATGATGGCAAGGGCCACCGCGGCGATGAACTGGATCACCGGCTCGTACACCGCGTTGGCGGCGACGCGCTTCATCTCGAACAGCCGCGCCAGGTTCGCGGCGTGGCGGAAACGGCCCCGCTCGTAGTCCTCACCGCCGTAGAGCTTGACCACGCGGTGTCCGCCGACCGCCTCGTCGACCACCTGCGTCAGCTCGCCGATGTTTTGCTGCGCCTTGCGCGACAGCCCGCGCAGCCGTTTGCTGGCGACGCGCACCACCCACAGCGTCAGCGGCACCATGCCGAACACGATCAGCGTCAACTGCCAGTTGAGCCACAGCAGATAGCCCAGCAGCCCCAGCACCGTCACCGTGTCGCGCACCAGCGTGGTAAGCGAACTCGTCGCCGACTGCGTCACCTGCGTGACGTTGAACGCCAGATGTGCGATGAGCTGGCCGCTCGGGTTCTGGTCGAAGTAGCGCGTCGGCAGCGTCATCAGCCTGTCGAACATCGCCGCGCGCAGATCCATCACCAGGCGGCTGCCCACCCACGCCATGCAGTAGGTGCTGACAAAGCTGGTCACCCCGCGCACCAGGAACAGCGCCAGCAGCAGGACCGGCACCCAGCGGATGAAGGCAGGATCCTTGGCGACGAAGCCCTCGTCGAGCAGCGGCTTGAACAGCGCCGGCAGCAGCGGCTCGGTGGCCGCGGTCGCCACCAGTGCGACGAGCGACAGCGCGAACATGCGCCAATGCGGCTTCACGTAGCCCAGCAGGCGCAGGTACAGGGCGCGGCTGTCCGGCGCGCTCATAGCAGCAGCAGGGTGGCGAGCCCGAGGAAGATGAAGAAGCCCATGCTGTCGGTGGTAAAGGTCAGCAGTACCGACGAGCCGACGGCCGGGTCGCGCTTCATGCGTTCCAGCGTCATCGGGATGAAGATGCCGGCGAGCGCGGCGACGATCAGGTTCAACAGCATCGCCAGCGCCATCACCCCGCCCAGCGCCGGATTGTCATACAGCAGCCAGGCGAACACGCCCACCACCGAACCCCACAGCAGGCCATTGAACAGCGCCACGCCGAGCTCCTTCACGATCAGGCGCCGCGCATTGGCCTGCGTGATGTGGCCCAGCGCCAGGCCGCGCACAATCAGCGCGATGGTCTGGTTGCCCGTGTTGCCGCCGATGCCGGCGATGATCGGCATCAGCGCCGCCAGCGCCGCCAGCTTCTCGATGCTGCCCTCGAACGCGCCGATCACCCGCGACGCGATGAAGGCCGTCGCCAGGTTGATCGCCAGCCACATCCAGCGGTTCTTCGCCGAACGCCATACGGTCGAGAACAGGTCTTCCTCTTCCTTCAGGCCCGCCATCGACAGCATGTCCGCGTCCGCCGACTCGCGGATGTAGTCGACCACCGCGTCCACGGTGAGACGGCCGATCAGGCGATCCTGCGCATCCACTACCGGCGCCATCACCAGGTCGTAACGCTCGAACGCCTGCGCCGCTTCGTGCGCCTCGTCCTCCGGATGGAACTTGACGAAATCCTCGACCATCACCGCCGCCACCGAGGCTTCCGGGTCGCTGGTCAACAGGCGTTTCAGCGGCAGCACGCCGATGATCGTGTCGTCGCGGTCGACCACGAACAACTTGTCCAGCTGGTCCGGCAGCTCGCCCAGGCGGCGCAGGTAGCGCAGCGCGACTTCCAGCGTGACGTCCGCGCGGATCGTCACCATCTCGAAGTCCATCAGCGCGCCCACCGTATCCTCCGGATAGGCCAGCGCCGACTGCAGGTGCGCACGCTTCTGCGCATCGAGCGTCGTCAGCAGTTCCTGGATCACGTCCTGCGGCAGGTCGGCCGCAATGTCCGCGATCTCGTCCGTGTCGAGCGACTCGGCGGCGGCCAGCAGCTCCGCCTTGTCCATCGTCTGGATCAGCGATTCGCGGACCGAATCCGAGACCTCCAGCAGGATCTCGCCGTCGCGTTCCGCCTTGACCAGGTCCCACACCAGCAGGCGCTCGTCCAGCGGCAGCGCCTCCAGGATGTAGGCCACGTCCGCCGGGTGCAGCTCGTCCAGCTTGCGCTGCAGCTCGGCCAGGTTCTGCTTGTGCACCAGGTTCTCCACCAGATCCTGGCGCGGCCCGCCCTGCCGATGGACGAGATCCTCCACCAGCCGCATCCTGGCGAGCAGCGTCTGCACCTGTTCGAGATGCGTTTCGAGGTCGTCCTGTGACTGGTTTTCGAGGGTGTCGGTCATGGGGCGGGGCGGTTGAAAGCCTCGCGATTGTAACGCGCTATGGGGCGCGGACGGGTGGAACGCTGCTTATTTGGCTGGTCCTGAGCATATGGCGCGGAGCCGGCCAACCCAGACTGTCACGGACGCAAGCTGACCCAAAGCGGTTGCTCAGGGATGGGTCAAGTGAAGCGTCCAGTTCTCGGCCTTATGCAAAGCTTTCCATAAGGCCGAATTACGGACGATCGGTTCAGGCATCCCGACCGTCCATTCTTGTCCAGGGAATGGGGAGCTCGAATCAGGCCGTTGATTCGACTCAGCGTGGAACCTGCGCACTCCCCATATAGCGCTTGATGAGCGCCACGCGCCGCTGATAGGTGCGCGAGCTGCGGTGGTTCTCGTACCAGCGCGGATTCGGCACCATCGCCGCCATGCGTGCGGCCTGGTCGCGGTTGAGATTGGCGGCCGATGTCTTGTAGTACCGTCGCGCCGCGGCTTCGGCGCCGTAGATGCCGTTGCCCCACTCGATGACGTTCAGATATACCTCGAGGATGCGGCGCTTGCTCCAGGTGGTTTCGATCATCAGGGTGATGATGGCTTCCTGCCCTTTGCGGATGAAGCTGCGCTCGCCGGAAAGGAACAGGTTCTTGGCGAGTTGCTGGCTGATGGTGGAGCCGCCGGCGACCAGGCGGCCTTTCTTCAGGTTCTTTTCGACGGCCTTCTGGATGCCCTCGACGTCGAAACCCTCGTGCTCGATGAATTTGGCGTCCTCCGCGGCGACGATGGCGCGCTTGAGGTGGACGGAGATGCGGTCGTAGGGCACCCACTTGTGGCGCAGCTCGGCGTCGGGGTTCTTTTCCTGCTGGCGCGCGAGGCCGGCTTCCATGAAGGCGGTCGAGCCGGGGTTGTGATCGGTCCACCACAGCACGTGGGCGAAGATCCACAGCTGATAGAGCAGCACCAGCCCGATGAGGGCGGCGAGGCCCTTGCCGATGCGGCCCAATACCTTCTTCATGCTGCGTGGCGCAGGGCGGCAATGACGGGGGCGGTCTCCGGGCGCACGCCGCGCCACACGAAGAACGCCTCGGCGGCCTGTTCGACCAGCATGCCGAGGCCGTCGGCGGTGGCGGCGCCGTGGGCGCGGGCGAAGGCGAGGAATGGGGTGTCGCGGCCGTACATCATGTCGTAGGCGAGGGCGTCGGGGGCGAAAACGGCGGGCGACAGTGGCGGCAGTTCGCCGGCGAGGCTGGCGGACGTCGCGTTGATGACGACGTCGAAGCCGCTGCCGGTCGTGTCGAAGCCGCACGCGGCGACCCCGCGCCCGAACAGATCGGCGAGTTCCTGCGCGCGGGCAACGGTGCGGTTGGCGATGACGAGCGCGGCGGGTGCTTCGTCGAGCAGCGGCTCGATGACGCCGCGCGCGGCGCCGCCGGCGCCGAGCAGCAGGATGCGGCGGCCGCCGAGCGGGCGGTGAAGGTTGCGGGTGAGGTCGGCGACGAGGCCCGCGCCGTCGGTGTTGTCACCGCGGATTTCGCCGTCTGCGAAGACGAGCGTGTTCACCGCGCCGGCGCGCTCGGCGCGCGGGGTCCGCTGCTGCGCGAGGCGAAACGCTTCTTCCTTGAACGGCACGGTGATGTTGGCGCCGCGCCCGCCGGTGGCGACAAAGGCGGCGACGCTCGCGGGGAAGCCGTCCAGCGGCGCGAGGATCGCTGCGTACGTCATGTCCTGCCCGGTCTGGCGGGCGAACGCGGCGTGGATCTGTGGGGATTTGGAATGGGCAATCGGGTGCCCGAATACGGCGTAGCGGTCGGTCATGGCGCGCTATTCTACGGCGCGCCGACTGTTTCCGATCAGCTTTGCGCCCACGGCAGGCCGCGCCGCTTCCAGCCGTTGAGTTCGTTGCGGTGGCCGGTGGCCTTGTCGAGGTCGCCCTCGAAGCCTTCGATCACGTTGTAGCAACTGCCGCGCCCGGCTTCGGCACAGGCCTTCGCTGCATGATGCGAACGCGGTCCGCTGCGGCAAATGAAGAGGAGCAGCGATTCGGGATCGGTCGCCTGGGCGAGCTGCGAGAGGAAGTGGGGGTTGGGAACCCAGCCGGGCCATGCCTGCCATTCGATGTGCAGCGCGCCGGGGAGATTTCCGGTGAGTTCCAGTTCGGCACGCGAGCGCACGTCGACGAGGCGCGCGCCGGGTGCCAGCTGCAGCAGTTCGTGGGCTTCATGCGGCAACAGCGCCCCCGCATAAGGTAACCCCTGCTCACGGCCACGTTGGTGCGCGGCATCGAGCAACTCGGTGATGCGTCCCATGGCAGCATCCTTTTTGTGCGATGCTCCCAGTATACGTAAGCCAGCCCGGCGTTCAATGTGCACCAATGTGGTGCGCATGTTTCCCGCAATGCACCGTTACAGTGCGAGTGGCTTGTGCGTGGTCCGGCTATCGCCCCGCAGCCCCCTTGTGGCACAATGATTTGAACGCAATTTCACACATGGCACGGTTGCTGCTAAGTTGAGCGTGTCTGCGGCGCAAGCCTGTATTTCGCCGTTTCATTCATTTCAGTTCGAGGAGATTCAGCATGGCCGTGGCCGATGTGCTCAAGAGGATTCAGGACGAGGAAATCAAGTTCGTCGACCTGCGCTTTACCGATACCCGTGGCAAGGAGCAGCACGTCTCCATTCCCTCGCGCATCGTCACCGAGGACTGGTTCGAGGACGGCCATCCGTTCGACGGTTCCTCGATCGCCGGCTGGAAGGGCATTCAGGCTTCCGACATGCTGCTGAAGGCCGATCCGGATTCGGCCTACATGGACCCCTTCTTCGACGAGCCCACGCTGATCCTGACGTGCGACGTGATCGAGCCGTCGGACGGCAAGGGTTACGAGCGCGATCCGCGTTCGGTGGCGCGCCGCGCCGAGGCCTACCTGAAGTCGACCGGCATTGCCGACACCGCCTACTTCGGCCCCGAGCCCGAGTTCTTCATCTTCGATTCGATCACCTGGCACGACAACATGTCGGGCTGCGGCGTGAAGATCAACTCCGAGGAAGCTGCCTGGTCGTCGGCCGAGAAATTCGAGAACGGCAACACCGGCCACCGTCCCGGCGTCAAGGGCGGCTACTTCCCGGTGCCCCCGGTCGACAGCCTGCAGGACATCCGCGCCGCCATGGTGATGGCGCTGGAAGAAGCCGGCGTCCCGGTCGAGGTGTTCCACCACGAAGTCGCCACGGCCGGCCAGTGCGAGATCGGGACCATGTTCAGCACGCTGACCAAGCGCGCCGACTGGACCCAGATCCTCAAGTACATCGTGCACAACGTCTCCCACGCCTACGGCAAGACCGCGACCTTCATGCCCAAGCCCATCGTCGGCGACAACGGCTCCGGCATGCACGTGCACATGTCGCTGTGGAAAGACGGCAAGAACATGTTCGCCGGCAACGGCTACGCCGGCCTGTCTGAGACCGCGCTGTACTACATCGGTGGCGTGATCAAGCATGCCAAGGCGCTGAACGCGATCACCAACCCGTCCACCAACTCCTACAAGCGTCTGGTGCCGGGCTTCGAAGCGCCGGTGATGCTGGCCTACTCGGCCCGCAACCGCTCGGCCTCGATCCGCATTCCGATCTCGTCCAGCGAGAAGGCCCGCCGCATCGAGGTTCGTTTCCCGGACCCCACCGCCAACCCGTACCTCGCCTTCGCCGCGCTGATGATGGCCGGCCTCGACGGCATCCAGAACAAGATTCACCCTGGCGACCCGGGTGACAAGGACCTGTACGACCTGCCGCCGGAAGAGGACGCGAAGATTCCGAAGGTCTGCCACAGCCTGGAGATGGCCCTGGACGAACTCGACAAGGACCGCGAGTTCCTGACCCGCGGCGGCGTGTTCACCAACGACATGATCGATGCCTACATCTCGCTGAAAATGGAAGAAGTCACCAAGTTCCGCATGACCACGCATCCGGTCGAGTTCGCAATGTACTATTCGCTGTAAGCGCGCGCGGGGAAACGGGCGGCCTTGGCCGCCCGTTTCCATTCCAGGTTCAAGTACCGGGTGTTTTGGCCGTAAACCAGGGGACAGGCTACACTCGACCCATGCAATACACCCGATTTTTCCTCCTGGCGACCCTGGCTCTCGCTGCGCCTGCTCAGGCGGAGATCTACAAGTACGTCGACGAGAACGGCCAAGTGACGTTCACCGACGTGTATCGCAAGGGTGCGCAGAAGATCGAACTGCCAGGCGCACCGTCGGCCTTGCCCACAGGCAAGGCGCCGGCGCGGCGTGCTTCCTATGCGCCAAGCCCTGCCAATTTCCCGCGTATCGATGCCGGCACGCAGCAGCGCCGCGATGATCTGCGGCGCCAGGTGCTGCAGGACGAAATTGCCGGCGAACGACGCAACGCCGAGGAAGCGCGTCGCCAGCTCGCGCTGGGTGAGCGGCTGCAACCGGGGGAACGCGCCACCGATGCCACCTATATCAGCCGGGTGAACAAGCTGCGCGCGACGCTCCAGCAGCACGAGCAGAACGTCACCGCGATCCAGCGCGAACTCGCCAATCTGAAGTAGCCGCTCTCCGCTCTCCGCTCTCCGCTCTCCGCTCTCCGCTCTCCGCTCTCCGCTCTCCGCTCTCCGCTCTCCGCTCTCCGCTATCTGGCACAATCAGTGCTTCACTGGGGTGAATGAGCATGATGCCGCCTTCTCCTGATGCTTACGCGGGACTCGACTGCCTGTCCACGGGCGTAATGGTGCTGGACGGCGACGACTGTATCGTGCATCTCAATCCGGCCGCCGAGACGCTTCTGGGCGTGTCCGGGGCGCTGCTCGCGGGGCAGCATACGGGCGAGGCGTTCGAGCGCAGTCCCGAACTGCTGGCGGCGATCCGCACGGTACGTGACACGCAGGAGACGGTGATCGAGCACGAACTCGACGTGGCGGTGGGTGCGCACCCACCGATTCGCCTGGGCTGCAACGTATCGCCGTTGGAGGCGCCGCCGCGCGGCGTGGTGGTTGAACTGCGCGCGGTCGACCCCCACCTGCGCATCGCCCGGCTGGAGCAGGCGCGCCTGCAGCAGGAGGCTAACCGCGAGTTGCTGCGCAACCTGGCGCACGAAATCAAGAATCCGCTCGGAGGCATCCGTGGCGCGGCGCAGTTGCTCGAGCACGAGCTGCCGCGCGAGAGCCTGCGCGAATACACCCAGGTCATCATCAAGGAATCCGACCGCCTGCAGTCGCTGATGGAGCGGCTGCTGACACCGCATCGCATGCCCCATTTTGGTGCGGTGAACATCCATGAAGTCCTGGAGCGCGTTCGCAGCCTGATTCTGGCCGAAACGCCGAGTGTGAAGTTGCGCCGTGACTACGACATCAGCCTGCCGGAGATCCGCGCCGACGCCGAACAACTCATTCAGGCCACGCTCAACATCGCGCGCAACGCCGTTCAGGCAATGCACGGTAACGGGCATGGGCACGGTAACGGGCATGGGCACGGTAACGGGCATGCGCACGCCCCGGGGGAGATCGTGTTCCGCACCCGCGTGGCGCGTCAGATCACGCTGGAGTCGCGGCGCTACCGCCTGGGGCTGCGGATCGAGATCATCGACAACGGTCCCGGCATTCCCGAGGACATCCGTGAACAGATCTTCTATCCGCTGGTGTCTGGGCGCGAAGGCGGCAGCGGTCTCGGGCTCGCCGTGGCGCAGACGCTCGTCGCGCAGAACCACGGCACGCTCGAATGTGAAAGCCGCCCGGGGCACACCGTATTCGCCATCTTTCTTCCTCTGTCAGGCTGATTACCATGTCCAAACCGAACTGCGTCTGGATCATCGACGATGACCGCTCCATCCGCTGGGTGCTGGAGAAGGCCCTGCTGCGCGAGGACATTCCCTGCATGACGTTCGGCTCGGCGAGTGACGCACTGCGCGAGCTGGAGCGCAGCATCCCTGCCGCGGTGCTGTCCGACATCCGCATGCCAGGGGTGTCTGGGCTGGAATTGCTTCAGGCGCTGAAGGAGCGCTTGCCCAAGGTGCCGGTCATCATCATGACCGCATATTCCGATCTCGACAGCGCGGTGGCGGCGTTCCAGGGCGGCGCGTTCGAATACCTGCCCAAGCCGTTCGACGTCGACCAGGCACTGGAACTGGTGCGTCGCGCGCTGGCGGAAAATGCCAGTCGCGAGGTCCCCGCGCCGAGCGAGGTGCCGGTGACCGAGATGCTCGGCCAAGCGCCGGCGATGCAGGAAGTGTTTCGCGCCATCGGGCGTCTGTCGCAGTCGCATGCCACCGTGCTCATTAACGGCGAATCGGGTAGCGGCAAGGAACTGGTGGCGCGCGCGCTGCACCGCCACAGCCCGCGGGCCAATGGCCCCTTCATCGCACTCAACACCGCGGCGATCCCGAAAGACCTGCTCGAATCCGAACTCTTCGGCCACGAGCGCGGCGCCTTCACCGGTGCGGCCGCGCAGCGCCGCGGCCGCTTCGAACAGGCCGACGGCGGCACGCTGTTCCTCGACGAAATCGGCGACATGCCGGCTGAACTCCAGACGCGGTTGTTGCGCGTGCTGGCCGACGGCCAGTTCTACCGCGTCGGCGGGCACACGCCGGTGAAGGTCAACGTGCGCGTGATTGCCGCGACCCACCAGGACCTCGAGACCCGCGTGCGCGAGAACCTGTTCCGCGAGGACCTGTTCCACCGTCTCAACGTCATCCGCCTGCGCCTGCCGCCGCTGCGCGAACGGCGCGAGGATATTCCGCTGCTGGTGCGCCACTTCATGCAGAAGAGCGCGCGCGAGCTGGGCATGGAGGCGAAGGGCGTGTCGGAGGCGGCGATGAAGACGCTGGTCGGCCTGCCGTGGGGCGGCAACGTGCGCCAGCTCGAGAACGTCTGCCATTACCTCACCGTGATGGCGCCGGGGCAGGTCGTCGAAGTGGGCGATTTGCCTTCCGACCTGATGCAGGGCCAACCCGCACCGCAGGCGGGTGACTGGTTGCAGGGACTGGCCGCCGAGGCGGGCGCGCGGCTGGCGCGCGGCGAGGCGGCGATTCTCGACGAGCTGACCCAGGCCTACGAAAAGACGCTGATCGAAGTAGCGCTGCGCCACACCGGCGGCCGCCGCATCGAGGCCGCGCATCTGCTCGGGTGGGGGCGCAATACCCTCACGCGCAAGATTCATGAGCTGGGCATGGATGCCGTGCCGGAGCACGACGCGTAACGCCGATCATCCTAGAAACCGTAGTTGGGCGCGCCCGATGGTGCGTCTGATCACGCGCCTGCCACGAAACAACGAGCGCGTGGTTGTTGCCGCTTTAGCGGCTTTACAGCCACGGCCTGCCTCTTGCGGGTGCAAAGGCAGGCGCGTGAGCTGGCGTGCCAGCGGGCGTGTAGCGGTCTCACCCAACAGGCGAAGGCGACCGAAGACACAAAATTCAGCATTCATGTGGCGTTCGCGAGGGTGGAGAGCGGTCAACTGCGGTTTTTAGCGTGAAACATCGCGAAGCGATTCCGTGTCCCCCTCGCCCGCTTGCGGGAAACGGGCGTGGCGGGTTTCATGGTCAGGGGGTGGCAACGCGCCATGCCCGTTAGGATCATACTTCATGGGTTTGTGCAGTCCAGGGGCCGCGTCCTGGCGACAGCCCGGTAATGTCCGGCGGGCGGTATCCCAGGCAAGGCCGTTTCCGTCCGACGCCCCGAAGAGCGGGGGAGCCGGGCGAAAGGGTGGCGATGCTACGTTGGAAGGCATCGACCGTTGGCCGGGGATTCCCCGGCGAGTGCGAGAGAATCGCGATGAGGGCGCCGCGTCTGGGGCGCATATCGCCCTCGGCCCGATGTCGTGACGGCCGTACCGCCTAAACATCGCGGCGAAAGCGTCGCTCCTATCGGGGGCGGCTGGACGCATTCCGCCGCGCGGCTGCCGCGACAAGACCCAGCCCGGCGAGCAGCATGGCCCAGGTCTCCGGCTCCGGAACGACCGCCACGGCGGTGCCGGTCAGCACCCAGTCGCTGGTGAAGCCCTGGAATGGGCCGAAGTCGTGATATGCGCTCCACTGCAGGCTGAAGTTGTAGAGGCCGGAAGTGCTTTCGGGCGTCGGCTCGACGATCCAGGTGCCGGTTCCCGAGGCCTGCCCGCCCTGCCTGAAGATGTTGCCATTCCATTCGGTGAAGAACCCGGAGAAATCCGCGGTGATGAGCGGGTCCCAGGCGGTGCCGCTCACCGTAACGGAACCCGGCTCGGGGTCGGAAACGGTGAGGGTGCAGTCGGGATCGCACGTCCATGGCGTCTGCATGCTATGGGCAAAGAAAGTCTTCCATGGGATGCCGAGGAACATGAAGGTTGTCACCGGGTTGACGGAGCTGCCGTGAACGCCATCGGCGTCGACGGTGCCGTTGATCATGCCGTCGTCAAGCGTGGAGGACGGGCCGGGTAGCACGGACACGCTACCGAACGTGTCGGTTGCGTTGTGCATGGTCATCGATCCGCCCGTGATGGCGAGGGATTCGGTGGTCCAGGCCTGCGCGGGGGAAGCGAGGACCGCGGCAAGCAGGATGGGTAGGTGACGTATTGTCATGGCAGGACTCCTGATGGGTTGGGAGAAACGGTGGAAAGACGGCGGCAGGGGGAGTGACGTGGGCCGTTCCCACCCGATTGCGATGATGGTGGTGCCGCCCATGTCGCGGCCGGGTATTCACTCACTGGCGCCGAACGGACGCCGCCTCGGGGCGCATCCTGCGCCGTGCCGCTGCTGCGACCAAGCCCAACCCCGCCAGCAGCATGGCCGAGGTTTCCGGCTCCGGAACGACGGCCACGCCGGTCATCGTCCACAGGCCGGTCAGGCCATCGAAGCCGTAGCCTAGCGGAGCGGGCGCATCCCACGCGAGATGGTAGATGCCCGTCGAGGGGTTCCACGCGCCGGTTGCCAAGGCATGGCCCTGGCCAAAGTTCGAGACATTCCAGAACAGGGTCAAGGCGGACAGCTCGGCCTGGATGGTGTGCGCCGCATCGTCGAGGGTGGCGGTGGGCACGGGCCCGCCCCACGGGGGCATGTTGCTGAAGGTGTAGGGACTGCTGAGGCCATCGCTCGTGTACAGGTGCATGGGAAGCCCGTAGAAGATCGCCACGGCGCCCAGATCCACGTAACCGCCGACCAGATTGGCGTTGGGGTTCTGCGTATTCGTCCAGTTGTTGATGGGAAAGGCGGTGTCGTTGAGGGTGTCGTGCGGCGTGAACGTGCCGCTTGCCGCCGTCATGTGGACAGCGTTGTAGCTTGCCGCCTGCACGGGTAGGGCGGTTGCCGCGAGCAGGGCGATGCCCGGAATGATTCTGTACATTGCTCTTCCTCCAGTTTATGTGATGGTGTGAAGCATAATTTTGCGCTACGAAGCGATTGGGAATCGTTTTCGTTGGCGTTAGCAACGCTTGCGCAATATTCGTGCCATCATATTTTTCGTTTATTGAACAGATGCTTGTGCTGAATGGGTGGAATTGAGGCCAAGGTGATGTAAGAAATTCCGACAATCAGCGGCGTCGGACATGGAAGCTACGCTCCCGCCGATCCGCGTGGTGATCATTCACCGGTGCCGGCGACACCAGGAGGGGATAACGCTGCCGGCACGTGGTGGTCGTCGAGACACAGCGGGCGCTTTCCCGCATCCCGGCACTTGCGTTGGAGTGCCGGTTGCGGTGTGCCGCAGCGGGTGTTCAGTAAGGTCTTGCCATGTCACCCTGCCCGGCCCCGTGCGTCATTTTGGAAATGCGGCAAAAAAAAGCCGACGGACGTCGGCTTGAACGCGCACGCCGTGTAAGGCGGCGCGCCGCGCCCCGTTCGGGGGAGGACCGGAGGCGCGGAAAGGAAAGGCTTGTGTCAGGCGGCCAGCGCGTCCTGTAGCAGTTTCTGGATTTCGCCCTTCTGGTACATCTCGATCATGATGTCGGAGCCGCCGATCAGCTCGCCGTTGACATAGAGCTGCGGGAAGGTCGGCCAGTTGGCGTAGTACTTCAGGTTCTCGAAGATTTCCGGGTCCATCAGCACGTTGACGGCGAGAAAATCCTTGATGCCGCAGGCCTGCAGCACCTGCGCGGCCCGGGCGGAGAAACCGCACTGCGGAAACTGCGGCGTGCCTTTCATGTAGAGCACGATCTTGTTCTGGGTCACCTGGTCGCGGATGCGGTCGAGCGGGGTCATGGGGGGCTCCTGAATACTTGAGTGGAATGCTCGGGAATTATACCCGAGCGCCGGATGGCGTCAAGCGGGTTTGGCTTCCCGTGCGTCGCCGCTTAGGAAGGCCTTGTGGAACAGATGTGGCAACAGCAGGCGCGGCGGCATGCGCAGCCAGTGGGCGCGCACGTACGCGGCCATGCGTGCGGCCGCGGTGAGGCGATCCTCACAGCTGGGGTGCATCGGAGCCAGGGCGCGGGTGAATATCGTGTCCATCAGGCTCAACAGCACGCGATTCGGGGCAGCGGACGCAAGCGCCGCGTCAACGGCTTCCGGCACCGGCGTTTCCAGGAAATGACGCACGTAGCGCAGCGCGTAAAAGAGCGGGCGGCCGAGCTCCAGTTCCGCCGCGCGCGTCACCAGGCGCGGCCAGAAATCGACGTCGCGGGCGGCATCGCGCAGCAGCAGATCGAGATCGCTGAGATCGCGCAAGCCATGCGGCAGTTCGCCGTCGTGGAACAGGTGGGCCGCGGAATGCAGGATGCGGTCGGTGGCGCACAGCACCCGAACGCCCGGCAGACCGGGAACCGCGACGGCCTGCGCGCGCAGTTTGGCGGGATCGGGGCGATAGCGTGCGGTGTCGGGCAGGATGGCGTGGTGCACGTCGATGACGGTGGCGCGCTGGACGTGTTGCAGCGGCGGGATTTCGTGCATCCAGCGGCGGTAGTAGCGCTGATCGTAGGCCGATAGGCCGGTGGCGTGCCAGCCGGCGAGCAGCAGCGCCGATTCGGCTGCGGCAAGCGCCTCGCGCGGCACCAGGATGTCGAGGTCGTTGAACAGACGGCCCTGTGCGGCGGGCAGATCGGCGGCCACGTAGGCGGCGCCTTTCAGCAGTATCAGGGGGATGCCGGCCCCTTCCAGTGCGCGGCGCACCTGTCCGATTTCCCAGTGCACCGCCACCTGCTGGCGGGCAGCGAGGGTGTCGGCCGCCTCGAAATGCCAGCGTGCGGGGGCGGGGATGGATTCCGTGCAGCCGGCCTGGGCAAGTACGTGATGCAGTCGCGAGACAAGTCCGGCATGCTGCGCCTGGCGCAGCAGCAGATCCCAGTCGCCCATCGAGAAACCGCGTGCGTCGACGGGCGCGCGCAGGGCGTGGGAGAGCAGGTCGGGCGCGCTCACAGCGCGCCCTCTGCCAGACGGTCGAATGTCGCGATGGCGTCGTCGAGCGCGCCATATTCGAAGTCGTAGCACGTGGCCTGATCGATCAACGCACTGCCAACGCGAAAACCGTCGGCCCCGAGGTGACTGTAGTTGAAAGCGTTCTGGGCCAGGAACATGAAGGTCTGGGCGCGCGAGCGCGGCTGCAGTGTGGCAGGGGCGCCGGCAACCCAGCGCGGGAAGATCACCCAGCCGGGCCGCGCGGGCTCGTGCTGTCGCCGCACGCTCTCCCGCAGCGGCCGCAGGTGCGCGACCGTGCCTTTTACCGTGTCGCGTGATTCGCGGTTGACGAAAGCCTCCGCGTTGAAGGCACGGATGATGTCGATCGATTGGTTCTTCAGGCTGATCGGGCGCGGCAGCGGATGAAGCAGGCCGCTCTTGCGGTCGATCAGCGTCAGTTCGTCCGACAGCAGCCGCCAGCCCGACAACATGAGGGCGGCGGTCAGGGTGCTCTTGCCCGACCCGGGCGGCGCGGGCAGGATCGCGGCGCGGCCGTTCTTCTCCACCACGCCGGCGTGGATGATGAGGTATTGGTGGGCACGGGTGGAAACGCACCAGTTGAGCCCCCACTCGAGCATCGGAAAGGCCTGGTCCAGCGGCAGGGGCTTGAAGGGCGGCACGCCGTCGAGGGCGAAGCTGACCTGTGGGCGCACCCAGCGCCGCAGGCCACGTGGGGGATCGACCGAGACATGGAAATCGGCGAAGGCCTCGTGCGGGCTGCGGACCTCGAACTGGCCGTAGAGCTGTGCCAAGCCCTCCGCAACCTGCGGTACACCCGATTGCACACGTACCGAAAAGGGACCGGTGCGCATCCAGACGCCAGGCCCGGCGAGCTGTCGGCGCAGTTCGCCCGGGGACAGTTGCAGCAGTTTCATGGCGTCTGCAGCAAGCCGATGCGACGCAGACCGTCCAGCCCCTCGCGCACGGCGCTCAGGAAATCGGGCGTAACGTCGACGTTCAGTGACGTGGCGGTGCGCGCCGCGATGGTGTTGGCATCCAGTCCGGGCTGAGCCCGGCAGGTTTCATACAGGGCCAGCGTCAGTGGCCGGAGATAGTGCGTGTCACCCGAGGCGGCGTCAAACGCAACCGCCTCGTCTTCCCAGGTCCGCAGCAGCCAGCCCCGCGGCGGGACGGCGGAAATCATGCGTCAGTTCAACGGGCACTCGCGCTCGTTCAGCATTTCCAGAGAGTCCTTCAACCCGGCCGAATTGGTGAGGTAGTTGTTCTGGAACAGCGTGATGAGCTCGCCGGCGGTATAACCGAAATTAACGTCAGGATGCGCGGCGTTGAGCAGTGCGGCGACAGCATGGAAGCCAAGGTTGGGGGAAATCGGATCGCCGTTGCCGTTGAGCTCGACCATCACTTCCAGCAGGGTGTAGGGCGTGCCGTTGCTCCGCACGTATTGGGTGACCCCGAAGACTGCGTTGAAAGTGTCTGTGGTGTTGAAGCCGGTTGCCGCCCACGAATCGAAATGCGGGGGAACCTTCCAGTAGCCCGGCGTGCAGCCTTCGCAAACCACCTGGGGCTTGGAGAGATTGCCCGACATCATGCCCGAAATGCTGCATTGGTTAGCCCACACGGGACGGCTGGAAAGCGTGAACACCGCCGTTGCACCAAGTGCCGCACCGGTGAGCTTGCGCCGGGAAGGGTTGGCGGGCTCGGTGGACGTTGTGCCGGGCGTGGTGTCCTGGTGCTCGGGAGTCAGGTCGGCCATGTCGGTTCTCGATTGGGAAGATGAAATTGTCTGGATATGAGAAATCATAGCAATTTCCACGCCAGTGCGTTGCTGACAGGCCGGAAAGCCTGATTCCAGGGTCATTCCGCCGAAACGGGCGGTGCCGCCGACCGGCCCAGTGTAAAGTTTTCCGACAATTGTGCACCGCTGACCCGGGCGTGGCCGGCCAGGTCATGCCACGTCGCAGAATGCGCCAACCCGGCGTGGCGCAGCAGTGTCCGTACGGCTTCCCCCTGGTCCCAGCCATGTTCCAGCAGCAACCAGCCGCCGGGCATCAGGTAAGCGGGGGCCGCGGCAATCAGTTGCCGCAGGTCGGTGAGGCCGTCCGCGCCCGCCGCCAGTGCCGACACCGGCTCGAAGCGCACATCCCCGCGATTGAGGTGGGGGTCGGCACTCGCCACATACGGCGGGTTGGTGACGATGAGGTCAAAACGGCGGCCGGCAAGTGCCGCGAACCAGTCGCTGTCCAGGAATTCGACGGTTGCGTTCAGGATGTCGGCATTTCGACGTGCCAATGTGAGCGCGGTGGACGAACGGTCGACTGCGGTGACGCGGCCCCGCGGGCGTTCCAATGCGAGCGTGATGGCAATGCAGCCGCTGCCGGTGCCGAGATCGAGTATGTCCAGCGGCACGTCGGGAGGGAGGCGCACCAGCGCCAGCTCGACGAGCAGTTCCGTGTCGGGGCGCGGGATCAGCACGTCGGGTGTGACCTGGAATGCGCGCCCGAAGAACTCGCGGCTGCCGGTGAGGTAGGCGACGGGCTCGCCGGCCAGCCGGCGAGCGAGCAGGGACTCGAAAGCCGCGCCGTGCGCCGCGGACAGCGTATCGGTGTCGTGCGCGATCAGCCAGGCCGGCTCGACGTTCCAGGCACACGCGGCGAGCACGCGTGCTTCCAGCCGCGCCTCGCGCTTCTCCAACCCGAGCGCGGCCGCGAGTTGGTGGCTGGCGGCGGCCAGGACGTTGGCCACCGTCTGCAGCCCCCCTGACCCCTGACCCCCGATCCCTGACCCCTGTCTACTCACCCGAAAGCGCCGCCAGCAGCTCCGCCTGATGCTCCGCCGCCAGCGCGTCGAGGAGTTCGGTGAGGTCGCCGTCCATCATCGCGTCGATCTTGTACAGGGTGAGGTTGATGCGGTGGTCGGTGACGCGCCCCTGCGGAAAGTTGTAGGTGCGGATGCGGTCGGAGCGGTCGCCACTGCCAATGAGGCTCTTGCGGGTGCTGGCCTCGGCGGCATGCTGCGCCTGCAATTCCCGGTCCTTGAGGCGCGCCGCCAGCACACTCATGGCTTGCGCCTTGTTCTTGTGCTGCGAACGGTCGTCCTGACATTCGACTACCAGACCGGTCGGCAGATGGGTGATGCGCACCGCAGAATCGGTCTTGTTGATGTGCTGGCCGCCGGCGCCGGAGGCGCGGAAGGTGTCGATCCGCAGATCGGCGGGATTGATGTCGACCTCGCCAACCTCGTCGGCCTCCGGCATCACCGCCACGGTGCACGCCGAGGTGTGGATGCGGCCCTGCGATTCGGTCTCCGGCACGCGCTGCACGCGGTGGCCGCCGGACTCGAATTTCAGTCGCGAATAGGCGCCCTGGCCGACGATGCGCACGATGGCCTCCTTGTAGCCGCCGACCTCGCCAGGATTTTCCGACACGATCTCGACCCGCCAGCCCTGGCGCTCGGCGTAGCGCGTATACATCCGCAACAAATTGCCGGCGAACAGCGCCGACTCGTCGCCGCCGGTGCCGGCGCGAATTTCCAGGAAGATATTGCGCTCGTCGTTGGGGTCGCGCGGCAGCAGCGCTGTTTGCAGCGCGGTTTCCAGCTGCGCGATTCGTGCGGCGCCGTCGGCGAGCTCGGCTTCCGCCATCTCGCGCAGCTCCGAGTCGCCGAGCATGTCGCGCGCAGTCCCCTGGTCGGCCTCGACCTGCCGGTATTGGCGATACAGCGTGACCACCGGATCGAGCTCGGCGCGTTCCCGGGACAGTTTTCGGAAGCGCTCCATGTCGCTGGCGATGTCAGGTTGCGCCAGCAGGGCGTCGAGTTCCTCCAGCCGCTCGTCGGCACGAGCGAGCTTGTCGGCCAGCGAAGTCTTCATTCCTGATGCAGCCCGTAGAGCTGGCTGATCAGATGGGCGAGCCGTTCGCGCTCGTCGTGTGTGGCATGGCTGAGTGCGTGCGTGGGTGCGTGCACGAGCTTGTTGGACAGCCCATGGGAGAGCGCCTCGACGACGGCTTGTGGATCGTCGCCGCGCGCCAGCGCGCGGGTGGCCTTCTCGATCTCGTGGCGGCGATGGCGTTCGGCGGCGTCGCGCAGGCCCCGGATCAGCGGCACCAGCTCGCGCCCTTCCATCCAGTGTACGAAGCTCTCGACGCTATTCTCAATGATTGCCTCGGCCTGCTCTACCTGGGCGACCCGGTTGTCCATGCCTTCGCGGACCACTTGGCCGAGATCGTCGACACTGTAGAGGAACACGTCGTCCATGTCGGCGACTTCGGCCTCGACGTCGCGTGGCACCGCCAGGTCGACGATGAAGATCGGGCGGTGACGGCGCTGTTTGATCGCGCGTTCCAGCATGCCCTTGCCCAAGATGGGCAGCGGGCTCGCAGTCGAAGTGATGATGATGTCATATTCGGGCAATTCGTCCGGCAGCGCAGTCAGCGGCAGGGTGCCGGCATTGAAGCGCTCGGCCAGCGGGCGCGCGCGCTCGACGGTGCGGTTGGCCACCGTCATGCGGCGCGGGTGGCGGGCGGCGAAGTGCGCCACACACAATTCAATCATCTCGCCGGCACCGATGAACAGGCAAGCCTGCCGGTCGATGCCGGGAAAGATGCGTTCTGCGAGCCGCACCGCGGCTGCTGCCATCGAAACCGAATTGGCGCCGATCTCGGTGCTGGTGCGCACTTCCTTCGCCACCGAGAAGGTGCGCTGGAACAGCTTGTGCAACAACAGGCCGAGTGTGCCGGCTTCTTCGGCGGTCGCCACCGCCTGCTTCATCTGCCCGAGAATCTGTGTTTCGCCCAGCACCATCGAATCGAGCCCCGCGGCGACGCGGAAGGCATGCTGCGCCGCCTTCTCGCGCGGCAGTGCGTAGAGGTAGGGGGCGAGTTCGCGCTGTTCAATCTTGTGGAAGTCGGCCAGCCATTCGCTCACCGCCTCGGGCGAGGGGGTGTTGACGTACAGCTCGGTGCGGTTGCAGGTCGACAGGATCGCGACCTCGGAGGCGCGGTGGCTGCCGGTCAGGTCGTGCAGTGCCTCGACCAGCTTGTCGGGGCCGAACGCGACCCGTTCGCGGATGGCGAGCGGTGCGGTGTGATGATTGACCCCGAGGGTGAGCAGCTGCATGGCGGCGGATGGCCGGACTAGGACAAGGTTATTTTAACCGTTGTCAGGCCGGAAGCGTGCCGAAGCGGAGTCGGTCGTAATAGCGACCGCGATACAGCAGGCGTCGGTGCCCCGGCGAATCGGAAAACGGCTCGCGGGTGTGCAGTATGTTGTTGCACACCAGCCCCATGCCGGGGCGCAGGCGGGCGGTAAGACGGTATTCCGAATCGGTCAGGATCTCGGCGAACGTGCGCAGCGCCGCCTGGGTGCGGGCATCGCTGCGCCACGCGATCGAGCGGGTACGCGCGGTGTAGCGCATGGTCAGGAAACCGTCGGTGGGGTCGACCGCGAACACCGGCCCGCTTTGTGCTGGACGTGAAACATCGTCCTCGTCCATGCGTGGTGGGATCGTCATCGCGTCGGCCTGCATCAGCGCGTCGACATGCTCCGGGCTGGCGTCGCGCAGCTGGATGTAGGCGATCTCGTGATCGAGCAGGCGGTTCTCGCCGCCGGTCTCGGCGTCCTGCGCGCAGTGCAGCAGCATGCCGAGGATGCGCCGTTCCGGCGTGTTGTAGTAACCGTCCGTGTGCCAGTTGATCGGCTTGTGCGTATAAGGGATGAATTCCCCGCGCAGGCCGCCCTCGTCGTCCGTCGGGGTGATGCTCGACAGGCCGTCCTCGTCGGCGAGGTAGTTGCCCTCCAGGTGCACGAGGCCGAGCTGGCGCGCCAGTTGGTGCGGCAACGACTTGTCGGCGGCGGGCAGGTGGCCGGCGTCGTAGATCGCCATGTTGGCACGCGCGCAGCGCGCGGCGAGTGCGTCGACTTCGCCGGCTGCAAGACGGCACGGGTCGGCCACCGGCACCAGCAGTTCGTCGACGCTGCGTGGGTAGCCCGCGAGCTTGGTGTCGCGCCAGGCGCGGTAGGCGGTTTCGTTGGCGAGGTCGAAGGGGGAACCGGACAAGCGCTTATTCCGGCGGCAGCATGTCGGGGGATCCGAATCCCCGCTTCACCGGCGCATTCGACAGCAGGCCCTTGAAGCTCTTCTGCACCGTGCCCATCATCTCGGGCATTTCGATGTCCATGATCTGATCCATGACCCAGGTCTTGTCCGCGTCGCCCATCTCCTCGCGGATTTGCAGGCCGAGGAAGCGCAGCGCGGGGAAGCTCGCCTTGCTGTCTTCGGGGAACTCGAATTCGGCGTAGTCGGCGAAACGGCGGTTGAGGAAATCGATGAACTCCGCCTTGAAGTCGCGATTGCCGTCGGGGCCCATGACTTCGAGGATATTGTCACGCATGACTTCGGCGAGTCGTGTGCTCATCGCCTGCAGCACTGCGGCGCGGCGTTCCGGCGTCTGCGTGGCGTAGGCCATGCGGTCGCAGTAGTGCGCCAGGAAGGCGACGCACTCGGCGATCAGCTTGAAGCCGCGTACTGGCGTGAGGATGTCATAGTTTTCGCGGCCGAGGTTGTCGACCGCCTTGTCGGCGACACGCCAGATGGTGGAGGCGACCGCGGTGGCGATTTCCTCCGGGCTGCGGTCGCCTTCCTTCTTGAACCAGACGGTCTTGACGCGGATGGGCTTGGCCATGCTTAGTCTCCTGTGGCGACGGGGCGCGCGGGGTCGGTGATCCACTCGCTCCACGAACCGGGGTACAGGCGCGAACCCGGCAGGCCGGCGATTTCCATCGCCAGGATGTTGTGGCACGCGGTGACGCCCGACCCGCACATGTGGAGCACCTGCCACGCGGGTCTGCCCTTGAGCAAGGCTTGGTAATTCTCGCGCAGTGCTTCGGGGGGCAGGAAGGTGCCGTCGACGTCGAGATTCTCGTCGAACGGATAGTTGATGGCGCCCGGCACATGTCCGGCGACCGGGTCGAGCGGCTCGAATTCGCCGGTGAAACGGCGGTCCGGACGTGCGTCGATGATGAGCTGCTCGCCGCTCTGCGAGGCGCGCAGGATGTCGTCTGCGCTGACCACCTGGGTGGGCTCGGGCAGGCAGGCGCAGGCACCCCGGTGCGGTGGCGGGACGATGTCGTCGATCGGGCGCTTCTCGCGCGTCCATTTAGGATAGCCGCCGTCGAGCAGCGCCACGCCCGGGTGGCCGAGCCAGCGCATCAGCCACCACAGGCGCACCGCCATGGCACCGTAGCTGTCGTCGTACACCACCACCTGCTTGTTGACGCCGACGCCCCAGGCGCACAGCTTTTCCGCGAGCACGTTGGCATCGGGCAGCGGGTGGCGGCCGGTCGTCTCGTCCACCGGCGCCGACAGGTCCTCGTCTAGGTGCACGTAACGTGCGCCGGGGATGTGCGCCTTGCGGTAGGCCTCGCGGCCCGCCTCGGGATCGGTGAGGGTGAAGCGGCAATCCAGAACGATCCATTTGGGATCGTCCAGATGCGCCGCGAGGTCTTCGGTCGTGACGAGCGTATTGGAAAACATGGATCAGGGATCAGGGATCAGGGATCAGGGATCAGGGATCAGGGATCAGGGATCAGGGATCAGGGATCAGGGATCAGGGATCAGGGATCAGGGATCAGGGATCAGGGATCA
>JANJWS010000076.1 GCA_024709425.1 Thiobacillus sp. | reverse complement strand
GGGGGTGGGCGTTGGGGTCTGGGGGGGGGGCGTTGGGTGGTGGGGGTGGGGTCGTGGGGGGTTGGGGCTTGGGGGTGGGGGGTTGGGGGCTTGGGGTCTGGGGCTTGGGGTATGGGGCTTGGGGCTAGGGGCTTTAGAATTTCGCGGCCTCCGGCCGCTCATTCCCTAGTCCCTAAATCCTAAATCCTAGTTCCTAAACAACCGCCTCCTCTTTCTTCTCCACGGGCTTGATGAAGTGCTCGCGCTTGACACCGAACATCAGCAGCAGCGGCGAGGCGACGAGCACCGATGAGTAGATGCCGAACATGATGCCGATGGTGAGCGCGAGGGCGAAGTTGTGCAGCGCCTCGCCGCCAAAGAACAGCATCGACAGCACCATGATCTGGGTCGAACCATGAGTGATGATGGTGCGGCTCATGGTGCGGGTGATGGCGTCGTCGATGATGTGCGGGATGGTGGCGCCGCGCATCTTGCGGATGTTCTCGCGGATGCGGTCGAACACCACCACCGACTCGTTGACGGAATAGCCGAGAATCGCCAGCACGCCGGCCAGCACGGTCAGCGTGAACTCCCACTGGAAGAAGGCGAACACGCCGAGGATGATGACGATGTCGTGCATGTTGGCGAGCATGCCAGCCACGGCGAAGCGCCATTCGAAGCGCACCGCCAGGTAGGCCATGATGCCGATGGCGACCACCAGCAGCGCCAGCGCGCCGCTGTCGTAGAGCTCCTTGCCGACCTGCGGGCCGACGAAGTCGACGCGCTTGAGTTCGACCGTGGCGTCGGTGGCTTGCAGTGCGGCCATCACCCGGTTGCTGGTGTCTGCCGCGTTGGCGTCACCCTTGTTGGGCAGGCGGATCAGCACATCGCGGCTGGTGCCGAAATTCTGCACCGAGATTTCGGGCAGGCCCGTCTTCTCGAGGGTGGCGCGAATCGCCTGCAGGTCGGCCGGCTGGCTGGTGCGCACCTCGATCAGGGTGCCGCCGGTGAAGTCGACGCCGAGGTTGAGGCCGCGATCCCACAACGCCCACACCGAGAACAGGAAGGTGGCGAGCGAAATGAACGTCGTCACCTTTCCCCAGCTCATGAAGGGGATGGTTTTCTTGAAGGGGAAGAATTCCAGCATGATCTGCCCTTAGATCGAGACCTTGGCCAGCCTGGGCTGGCGGCCGTAGGTGAGGTTGACCATGGCGCGCGAGACGGTGACGGCGCTGAACATGGAAGTGAGGATGCCGAGACAGAGCACCACCGCGAAGCCGCGCACCGGCCCGGAGCCCAGCCAGAACAGCGCGATGCCGGCGATCAGCGTGGTGAGGTTGGAGTCGAGAATCGTGGCCCAGGCGCGTTCGTAGCCGGCGTGGATCGCCGCCTGCGGCGTCGCGCCGTTGCGCAGCTCCTCGCGGATGCGTTCGTTGATCAGCACGTTGGCGTCGATCGCCATGCCGAGCGTGAGCGCAATCGCCGCCATGCCGGGCAGGGTCAACGTCGCCTGCATCATCGACAGCAACGCGATCAGGAAAAAGCCGTTGATTGCCAGCGCGACAGACGAGAACAGGCCGAACACCCGGTAGTAGATGATCATGAACGCGACCACCGCCATGAAGCCCCAGATGTTTGAGTTGAAGCCCTTCTGAATATTTTCTGCACCCATGCTCGGGCCGACGGTGCGCTCCTCGACGATCTGCATCGGCGCGGCGAGCGCACCGGCGCGCAACAGCAGCGCGACGTCGGAGGCTTCCTGCGCGGTTTCCATGCCGGTGATCTGCACCCGGCCGCCGCCGATCTCCTCGCGGATCACCGGCGCGGTGATCGCTTCGGCAACGCCCTTCTCGATCAAGAGGATCGCCATGCGCTTGCCGACGTTCTCGCGGGTCACGTCCTTGAAGATGCGCGCACCCTTGCCATCGAGGTTGATGTGCACCGCGGCCTGGCCGCTCTGGTTGTCGAAGCCGGGCGAGGCGTCGGTGATCGATTCGCCGGTGAGCACCACGTCCTTCTTGACCGCGATCTTGCCGCCGTCGCGGCTGGACACGATGTTGGCCCCGAACGGTGCCTGGCCCTGTTCGACGGTGATCGGATCAGCCTGCTCGTCGACCATGCGCACTTCGAGCGTGGCGGTGCGGCCGAGGATGTCCTTGGCCTTGGCGGTGTCCTGCACGCCGGGCAGTTGCACCACGACGCGGCTGGCGCCCTGCTGCTGGATGACCGGCTCGGCGACGCCGAGCTCGTTGACGCGATTGCGCAGCGTGGTGATGTTCTGCTGCAACGCGAACTCCTGCACGCGTTTCTCGGCCTCGGGCTTGAGGCGTGCCGTCAGGGCAAAGCCTTCGGCCTGATCCTCGGGCGTGAAGGCCAGGTCGATGAATGTCGCGCCCAGCTTGTCCGCCGCCGCATCGCGCTGGTCCCGGGTGGCGAAATGCACGGTGACCGCGTTGCCAGTGCGGCTGATGCGGCCGTAGCGGATCTTCGCACCGCGCAGTTCGCTGCGGAAGTCATTCTGGTAACGGATGGCGGCCTTTTCCAGCGCCGCTTTCATATCGACTTCGAGCAGGAAATGCACGCCGCCACGCAGGTCGAGGCCGAGGTACATCGGCAGCGCACTGATCGAGGTCAGCCAGGCAGGCGACGCCGAGACCAGGTTGAGGGCGACGGTATGTCGATTGCCCAGGCCGTTCTGCAGGACATCCTTGGCCTTGATTTGCACGTCAGTGCTTGCGAAACGGGCCTTCACGCTGTTGCCCGAAAGTTCCATCCCGCTGGTAGAAATGTTGGCCGCCTTCAGGAGCGCTTCGACCTGTCCGAGCAACGCAGTATCCGCTTTTTCAGTGGTGCGTATCGGGGATACCTGCACCGCGGGCACTTCACCGAAAAAGTTGGGCAGCGTGTAGACGAAGGCAACCAGCAGCGTGATGCCGATGACGAGGTATTTCCAGAGCGGGAAGCGGTTCATGTTTGGTGAGGCGTTAGGCGTTAGGGGTGAGGCGTAGGGAGAGTCGGGGGTGGGTCTTCACCTCACGCCTCTCGCCTGGCGCCTCACAGCGTCTTGATGGTGCCCTTCGGCAGCAGGGTCTGGATCGCCTGCTTCTGAACGTGGGTGACCACGCCGTCGGCGATTTCGAGCGAGACGTACTGTTCGCCAATCTTGGAAACCTTCCCGACCTGGCCGCTGGCGGTAACGACCTCATCGCCCTTGGCGAGTTCGGACAGCATCTTCTTTTGATCCTTGGCGCGCTTCATCTGCGGGCGGATGAGCATGAACCAGAACAGGACGAAGATGATGATGAGCGGCAGGAAGTCTGCGAAACCAGGGGCGGCCGGGGCCGCGGCGGCCTGGGCGTGGGCAAGCGAAATCATGAGCAATGGCTCCTTGTCAGGGCGGTTCGACTAAAACTCCCGGATTCTACCATCCGCGTGATTGCAACTCGCGGAAGCCGGCCGCGAAGTCCGCAAAGCCGCCGGTTTCGATGGCGGCGCGCATCGCGGCCATCAGGCGATGGTAGTAGTGCAGGTTGTGGATCGTCGCCAGCCGCGCGCCGAGGATTTCACCGGCTCTGATCAGATGGTGAACGTAGGCGCGCGAGAAGTGCGTGCAGGTGTGGCAGTCGCATTCCGGGTCGATGGGCGCGGTATCGAGCTTCCAGCGAGCGTTGCGGATGCGCAGCTCGCCGCGCCGGGTGAAGAGGATGCCGTGGCGGGCGTTGCGCGTGGGTAGCACGCAGTCGAACTGGTCGATGCCCCGGGCCACCGCGGCAACCAGGTCGGATGGCGTGCCGACGCCCATCAGGTAGCGCGGCTTGTGCGCCGGCAGTTGCGGGGCGGTGTGGGCAAGAATGCGCGCCATGTCGTCCTTCGGCTCGCCCACCGAGAGGCCGCCGATGGCGTAGCCGTCGAAGTCCATGTCGATGAGCTCGCGTGCCGATTCGTCGCGCAGGGTTTCGTACATGCCGCCCTGCACGATGCCATACAGCGCATTCGGGTTGCCGGCGTGCGCCGCCTTCGAGCGTGCCGCCCAGCGCAGCGACAGCCGCATCGAGTCGGCGGCTTCGTGCTCGGTTGCGGGGTAGGGGGTGCACTCGTCGAAGATCATTACGATATCCGAATTCAGCGTGCGCTGGATCTGCATCGAGGTTTCCGGCGTGAGGAAGAGTTTGTCGCCGTTGATCGGCGAGGCGAACTTCACGCCGTCCTCGGTGATTTTTCTGAGTTTGCCCAGGCTGAACACCTGGAAGCCGCCGGAGTCGGTGAGGATCGGTTTGTCCCAGCCCATGAAGCGGTGCAGGCCGCCGTGCGCCGCGATCACATCGAGCCCCGGCCGCAGCCACAGGTGGAAGGTGTTGGACAGCACCATCTCGAAGCCGATCCCGGTGATCTCGGAAGGCGACATCGCCTTCACCGTGCCGTAGGTGCCGACCGGCATGAAGGCCGGCGTCTGCACCGTGCCGTGCGCGAGCTGCAGCTGGCCACGGCGCGCGCCGCCGTCGGTGGCGAGAAGGTCGAATTTCATTGCGGGCGTCTTTCCAGGAACATCGCGTCGCCGTAGCTGAAGAAGCGGTAGCGCTCGCGGATCGCGTGGGCGTAGGCGGCGCGGATGACGTCGACGCCGGAAAACGCGGAAACCAGCATCAGCAGCGTCGACTTTGGCAGGTGGAAGTTGGTGATGAGCGCATCGACGACGCGGAAGCGATAGCCCGGGGTGATGAAGATGTCGGTTTCATCAGAACCGGCGTGCAACGTGCCGTGGCGTGCGGCGGCCTCCAGCGCGCGCAGGCTGGTGGTGCCCACCGCGACCACGCGGCCGCCGCGGGTGCGGGTCTCGGCGATGGCGTCGACGGTGGCCTGCGGGATCGTGTAGCGCTCGCTGTGCATGTGGTGCTCGGCGATATCGTCGACGCGCACCGGCTGGAACGTGCCGGCACCGACGTGCAGCGTGACGCGCGCGGTACGCGCGCCCTGTGCGGCGAGGGTGTCGAGCATGGTTTCGTCGAAATGCAGGCCGGCGGTCGGCGCTGCCACCGCGCCGGGCGCGTTCGCGTAGACGGTCTGGTAGCGCGCCTCGTCCTGCGCCGTTGGGGCATGCTCGATGTAGGGCGGCAGCGGCAGGCGGCCGATCCGGTCGAGCACGTCGAGGACTGGCTGGGCGAAGCGCAGCTGCGTGAGGTCGTCCTGCCGCGCCAGCACGTCGATCGTGACATCGTCGCCCAGATCAATGCGCGAACCCGGCTTCGGCGCGTGGCTGGCACGGACGAAGGCAAGCGCCTCGAATTCGCTGGTCACGCGCTCCACCAGCAGTTCCACCTTGCCGCCGGAATCCTTGGTACCGAAGAGCCGCGCCTTGATCACGCGGGTGTCGTTCATCACCAGCAGGTCGTGCGGGCGCAACAGCGAAGGCAGGTCGCGGAATATCCGGTCGGCCAGTATTCCCGCCGCGTCGACGTGCAGCAGCCGGCTGCCGCCGCGCTCGGCGGCGGGAAACTGGGCGATCAGTTCGGGGGGGAGGTCGAAGTCGAAATCGGCGACACGCATGGGGCGGGATTATAACGGGCACCTTGTCGCGCCCCGTGCCGATGGGCGATAATGCGCGGCTTCCGTGCCGGCCGCGTTCGCGGCCGGTTCCCTTGCCCGGGTGGCGGAATCGGTAGACGCAGCGGATTCAAAATCCGCCGCCGCAAGGTGTGGGGGTTCGAGTCCCCCCCCGGGCACCAGTAAATCAGCGCTTCAGAAGCGCCGCGTCAGGTTGACTTCGAACAGATGCGAGCGGTAGGCACCGGTGTCGCCACCGCCGTAGTCGGAGTAGGCCGCCTTCACGTTGAGATACCAGTCGCGGTAGATGCCGAAGAAACCTTCGGCCGAGACGTCGCCGCCCGTGCGAAAACCGTTCATGGTGTTGTCCTTGTATGGACCGTAGCTGAAAGCGAGGCTGACGCCGTCGTCGTCGCTCAGCTTCCAGTAGGTGAAGGCGTTGAGGGCGTAGCGCTGGTAGCGCGACGGCGCGTAGTAGCCGTGGCCGGGGTCGTGGTCGTAGCCGAAACCGACGGCGGCGACACCAAGGTCGAGGTTGACGCGCTCGGTACGCAGTACGGCACGGCGCGGCGCGAGCTGCGCTTCCCAGCGGTCGTTGTCGTCGGAGAAGGTGTCCCAGCCGAGGCGCGCAGCGACGGTGTAACGCAGGTCGGGTGTCCACGTGGCGTCGAGGCTGTTGGCGCGACGTTCGATTCCCAGCGCGGCGGCGCGCGGCGAGACAGTGTGCAGGTCCTGGCGGCGCATGAGGCGCAGGGCCAGTTCGTCGGCGGGGTGAATGTCGGCGCCGAGCTGGTAGATGACGCGGCTGTCGCCGCTGGCGGTGCCTTGTCCCACCCACGCGTCGAGGGCCAACGTCGGGTTGAGGCGGTGCTGCGCACCCAGCCAGGTGCGGTTGTAGCCGATGTGGTTGCCGCCGTCGGGGCGTTCGTAGCCGCTGCCGGTATCGGTGCGCAGCCACTGGCGGTCGCTGCCGCCGATCAGGCGGGTTTCCGGATTCAGCACATATTCGCCGCGCACGCCGGCGCGGCGCACGTCGACGTCGTCGGAGCCCGCGCTTACAGCGTATCCGACGGTGACGTTGGAGCGCAGCGGGGTGCGGATGAAGCGTTCCAGATCATGGGTTTCCGGGCTGTCCGGACGCAGGCGGGCGGTTTCGGCGAGGCTGGCGAGCGCTTCGTGCGGTCGATGGCCGTGATGCAGGGCGACGGTGCGGGTGTAGGCGAGTTCGTAGTCGTCCGGCAGCGCTGGCGCGAGCCGCTCGACCACGGTCAGGGCGGCGGCGGGACGCTGCGCCCAGGCCAGCACGCGGGCGATCTGCTTGTCCCAGGCCGGGCCGCCATCGAAGCGCTGCGCGTGGGTTTCCAGCATGTCGAGGGCGCGCGCGTAGTCGCCGAGTTCGGTGACTACGCGAGCGTGCTCGAGCCAGGGCTCGGGAGCGTCCGAGTGGCGTGCGAGATAGGCCGCGTAGGCGCGGTCGGAGGCTTTCAGCTCGCCGCGCCAGTGGAGGACGCGCGCGATGCCCAGTTGCGCCTCGCGGTCATCCGGAGCGAGCGCGAGCAGGCGCCGGTGGCTGTCCAGCGCGGCGGCGTGGTCGCCCTGCCAGGCGGCGAGTTCGGCGCGGGCGCGCAGGTAGGCGGGATTGGCCGGTTCGAGGGCGACGGCACGCTCGATGGCGGCGAGCGCGGCGGATGGCTGCTGCGCGACGGCATGCGCCTGCGACAGCCGGGCGTGCAGGCGGGTGTCGTCCGGGGCGAGACGCACCGCTTCGCCGAGCGCCTGCGCCGCGCCCGTCGGGTCGTTGAGGCGGGTGGCGCGGATGTCGGCGATGCGCTCCCACAGGTGCGCCTGCGTCGGGTTGGTTTGCAGGGCCTGTGCGTAGATCTCGACCGCGTCGGCCCACTGGTCCTGCATTTCGGCACGCAGGCCGGCGTCGGGTACGGTTTGCGCGGCGGCCGGCAGCGAGGTGGCCGCAAGCAGGGCGAGGGCGATGAGGCTGCGTCGCATCATTTGCGCCACCTGCGGTTGCGGAAGATCCACAGGTCGGCGGCGAAGCGGCCGATGGTGACGAGGTCATACAGCAGGACGGTGTAGCGCAGCGGGGTCACGACGAGGCCCTTGAGGAAGTATTCGAGCCGCTTTCCCTTTGCCACGATGGCGAGCACGGTGGTGGCGACCAGGGTTTCGGCGATGAGGGTGATCGCGAGCGGCTCCCACATCTGCAAAAGGAGCATGATGAGGAGCGCGGTGGGAAAGGCCACCTTTTCAAACGCCGACATGAACAGGACCCAGCCGATGGGGCGGCCGTATTTCAACGTGTGGTCGATGCCGAAGGGCTGCCGGTACTGCTCCGGGTGGGCGCGGTGCTCGGCGTGTCCGTGCGCGAGTTCGGCGGTTTCCGCCTTCTTGTGGCGCCAGCGCCGCAGGCCCTTGAACGGGCTGCGCATCAGCTCATCGAAGTAGTAGCAGCTCTGCAGGAAGGACGAGGACCAGAGATACACCTGGGCCGGCACGCGGCTGACTTCGGGTTCCTGCGAACGGGCGTAGACGTCGGTGACCTGGATGTTGCGGTAGCCATGGTCGTTCATGGCGAAGCCGATGAAGATGTCTTCCGAGTTGGTGAGATCGTCGCCAAGGAGGGGCTCGTAGCGGTCGAACACGATGGTTTTCAGCACTTCGCGCCGGTAGGCCACGGCGCAGCCGACCGGGTTGAGGATGCTGCCGAAGAAGGCCATCTGTCCGCGGTAGACGAACTTCTGCAGGAAGAAATACAGCACGTCTCGGTACAGGTTGGTGATGCCGCGCTGCAGGCGATGGAGCCAGCCGACCCGGGGATAGATGCTGGCTTCCGGATGCGCTTCGAGGAAGGTCTTCAATGCCTCCGTCTCCAGCATGGCGCGCCGGTCGCGATCGCGCAGCGGCAGCACGGTGCCGCAGGCGCTGGCAATGCCAGCGCCCTTGTAGAGTTCCTCGACGACGCGGTCGATGTAGTCGTCGGACTCCAGCACGGTGTCGCCGTCGAGGATGAACTCGACGTCGGAGTCGAACTCGCGCGACTGCCGTTTCAGCGTCGGCGTCTTGCCGATGGAGTGCGCGCGCTGGATGGCGATCAGGTCCATGCCGTTGAGCGTGCAGAACGTGCGTGCGTACTCGACCGTACGGTCATGACTGCCGTCGTCGATGAGGATGATGCGCGTCGGCTTGCGTGTCTGCCGCGCCAGCGCCGCCAGGCACAGCGGGATGTTGCTTTCCTCGTTGTAGGCGGGAATCACCACGTCGACGGTGGCGGTGCGCCAGTCCTCGGCCGGTACGGGAACAGTCTTGTCCGGCCCGTGGATGAGGCCGATGATGCTCAGCACCGTGTTCGGGCTGAGGATGAAATAGGGCGTGGTGGCCATGGCTTGGGCATTCTAGCAGGGGATGACCGCCATGCCGCAAAACCCCGGGCGCGGCGGGCGGTGGGTGGCGCGCGATCAGGCGACGCGCAGGTTTTTGGCGCGTGCCCGCTCAATGAGATCGTCGAGCGTGTCGGGAAGTGTCCACTCCGGTGTGAAGCCGGTGAGCGCCTTCAGCTTGTTCAGTTGCGGACGGCGGTGGGTGACGTCCTCGAACTCCTCGCCGTAGGCATCGGCGTAGGAGATGAACTCCAATGACGAGTTGCTGCGCGCGCGCTGCACGATCAGTTCGGCCAGGCCGCGGATCGATATCTCCTGGTCGTTGCCGACGTTCACCACTTCCCCCCACGCCTCGGGGCAACCGGCGAGACGGTCGAGCGCGACCACGGTGTCACGCACGTCGCAGAATGAGCGGGTCTGTTCGCCGTCGCCGTACACGGTGAGTGGCTCGTTGCGGACTGCCTGGCGCACGAAGCTGGGAACCACCATGCCGTAATGACCGACCTGGTTCGGGCCAATGGTGTTGAAGAGGCGCACCACGACGACATGAAGCCCATATTTGCGCGCATACGAGAATGCGAGGAACTCGTCGGCGAGTTTGGTCACGGCGTAGGTCCAGCGCAGGCGGCCGGCGGACGGCAGCACGATGTGGTCGGTTTCGGCGAACGCGTTCTTCTCGTTGAAGCCATAGACCTCCGAGGTGGAAGCGATGATGACCTCCGGGTTCCAGCCGCCGCTGTGAATGGCGCGCAGGATGCGCTCGGTGCCGGTCATGTTGGTGGCGATCACGGCGACCGGGTCTTCCAGCACCTTCTTGACGCCCACCACGGCGGCCATGTGGTAGATGCGGTCGGCCCACGCGACCGCCTGGCCGAGGCCGCTCCAGTGCAGGATGTCCGCCTCGGTGAAACGGAAGGCGGGATGGCCACGAAACGCCTCCAGGTTGGCCAGTGTGCCTGTGCTGAGGTTGTCGACCACGTAGACCTGGTCGCCAGCCGCCAGATGGTGTGCCGCCAGGTGCGAGCCGATGAAACCTGCGCCACCGGTGATCAGTACGTGCATGTCGTCTTGCCTTTCCGAGTTTTCGCCAGTGCTGTCGAACCCGGAACGGGTGCGCCAGCCGGCACGTTGCCAGAACCTCCGCGAAAACAGTCGCTTGCGCGTTGCCGAAGGTGCGGGGCACCCGTTTCGCGGCCGTTTGATAAGGGATCAGCAAATTTCGGGCCAGACGCCGCGCGGTTTTCCGCTGCGACGGCGATCGATTGCGGGGCGGGGGTGGTTGGGCTAGAAAAAGAAAAGAAACAAGCAAATTCATTGCCATGTCATGATGGTCCCATGCGCTTTTGTTAACTTCTGTTCCGCGTACCCCGGCGGCGCGAGGGCGTTTGTCAGGCGTGGGGGCGTTCGGGCGGCTCGCCATCACCGGCGCAAGCCGCTGCGCTGACACTCTCATCCATCAGGAGATCACGGCATGTCCTCAGCAGTTCAGACGGTCCATGGCGGCACAGACGAAGCCGGTTCCATGCATTGGCCCATTTGTCGCCAACTGCAGGCACACCAGACGGAACTGGCGCATGTCCATATGCGCGACCTGTTCGCCGCCGACCCGCAACGCTTCGAGCGGTTTTCGCTGCAGGTTGGCGATCTCCTGCTCGACTACTCGAAGAATCGCATCACCGCCGAAACCATGCGGCTGCTCATGCGTCTGGCGCAGGATGCGGACGTGGCGGGTTGGCGCGAGCGCATGTTCAACGGGGAGAAGATCAACAACACGGAGAATCGCGCGGTGCTGCACGTGGCGCTGCGCAACCGCAGCAACCGGCCAGTGGTGGTCGACGGCGAAGACGTGATGCCGAAAGTGAATGCGGTGATCGCGCGCATGGGCGCGTTCGCCGAGCAGGTGCGCAGCGGCGAATGGCGCGGCTACACCGGGGAGCGCATCACCGACGTGGTGAACATCGGCATCGGTGGTTCCGACCTCGGGCCCCAGATGGTGTACCAGGCGCTGAAGCCCTACCGGCACCCGCGCCTCAAGGTGCATTTCATTTCCAATGTCGATGGCGCGCACGTCAAGGAAACACTGGAGACACTCAACCCGGAGACGACGCTGTTCATCGTGTCTTCGAAGACCTTCACCACACAGGAGACCATGACCAACGCGCATTACGCGCGCGACTGGTTTCTCGCGCAGTCGCAGGCGGAAAAACACATCGCGAAGCACTTCGTCGCCGTCTCCACCAATCGGGAGGCGGTGGTCGCGTTCGGCATGGACCCGGCCAACATGTACGAGTTCTGGGACTGGGTCGGCGGGCGTTATTCGCTGTGGTCGGCCATCGGGTTGTCGAGCGTACTCGCGGTCGGCGCGGAGCGCTTCATGCAGTTGCTCGAAGGCGCGCACGCGATGGACGAGCATTTCCGTCACGCCTCGCTGGAGCGCAACATGCCGGTGATCCTCGCGCTCCTCGGCGTCTGGTACAACAACTTCTTCGATGCGGAATCGCATGCGATCCTGCCCTACGATCATTACCTGCGCAGCTTGCCCGCCTATCTGGAGCAGGCGGACATGGAATCGAACGGCAAGTCGGTCGACCGTGACGGCAAGGTGGTCGACTATGCGACCGGGCAGATCGTGTGGGGCGCCACCGGAATCAACGGGCAGCATGCGTTCTACCAGTTGCTGCATCAGGGCACCAAGATGATTCCAGCCGATTTCATTGTGTCGGTCACGCCACACACCGAACTGGAGGCGCACCACGACATCCTCGTGGCGAATTTTCTGGCGCAGACGGAAGCGCTGATGCGTGGCCGCACGCGCGAGGAGACACAGGCGCAGACTGGCCAGTTCGTCTCGCACAAGGTGTTCGAGGGCAATCATCCCAGCAATGCCGTCCTGCTGCAGAAGCTCACCCCGCATACGCTTGGCATGCTGATCGCGCTTTACGAACACAAGATTTTCGTGCAGGGCGTGATCTGGAACCTCAATTCCTACGACCAGTGGGGGGTGGAACTCGGCAAGCAGCTCGCCAGCCGCATCCTGCCGGAACTTCATGCCGAGGCGCCGGTGTCCGGTCACGACGCGTCGACCAATGCGCTCATCAATTACTATCGCCGCATGAGCCAGCAACCGGGTAATCTATAACGGATATGCATTTGATCGCGGGCGATATTGGCGGAACCAAGAGCGAACTGGCCTGGGTGGAGGATGGTCAGCCGGACGGCGCGCAGCAGCGTTGTGAACGGGTCTATCCGAGTGCCGACTTCGCTTCGATCGAGGCCCTGCTCCGGCAGTTCATGCGTGATGCCGGGCCGGCGGCGCGGCCGGAGCGCTTTCTGCTCGCCGTGCCTGGACCGGTCGATGGGCAGCGTGCCCGTCTCACCAATCTCGACTGGACACTTGACGCAGAAGCGCTCGGGCGCGACCTCGGCGGTGCTGCAGTGCGGCTGGTCAACGATTTCGAGGCAGCCTCGGCTGGCGTCACGGGTCTCGGACCGGACGACGTGTTGGCGCTCAATCCGCAGCCGGCCGAAGCACGTGGTGTGCGTGCCATCACCGGTGCAGGCACTGGCCTGGGGCTGGCGTTCGCGCTCGACGACACAAGTGGTCGCGCACACATCTGCCCGAGCGAGGGAGGGCACGTCGATTTTGCCCCGGCCGATGCGCGCCAGGTGCGCCTGCTTGATGCGTTGCGCGCACGCCATGGACACGTCTCGTGGGAACGCGTAGCGTCCGGTTCGGCGTTCGACGACCTTTACCGCTTCTGCTGCGCCGAGGCCGGCAAGCGCTTGCCGGATGCGCCGGTGGATGGCGCCGCACTGTCGGAGCGCGCCGGGGCAGGCGATGTGGTGGCAAATGCCGCACTCGACCTTTTCGTCGAACTCTACGGGGCCTGGGTGGGCAACGTGGCGCTGCTGTTCCAGCCGCGTGGTGGCCTGTATGTGGCAGGTGGCGTCAGCCGGCAGCTGCGCGGCCGTCTCCAGACACCGCGTTTCCTGGCTGCTGCCACCGACAAGGGGCGCATGCGCGGGGTGGTGGAACGCACCCCGATCTTTTTGGTCACCACGGAGCGGTTGGGCGTACGGGGCGCGATTGCGCTGGGGCGCTCGATGGCGAGCGAATCCGACACGGCATAACAACGGGAGCAGCGTATGACGATTTCCAAGGACGAGCAGGCAAGGCTTTACCGCTATTACACGGAACCGCGCATGGTGACCGCGTTGACGCGGCGCACCCTGGCACTGGTGCTTGCCGGGGGCGAGGGTTCACGGCTGAAGGACCTGACCGCGTGGCGCGCGAAGCCGGGGGTGCCGATCGGCGGCAAGTACCGCATCATCGATTTCCCCCTGTCCAACTGCGTCAACTCGGGTATTCGCCGCATCGGCGTCCTGACGCAGTACAAGTCGCATTCGCTGATCCGCCACCTGCAGCGTGCATGGAACTTCATGCGCGCCGAGATCGGTGAGTTCGTCGAGATCCTGCCCGCGCAACAGCGCACGCACAAGAAGGAGTGGTACCAGGGCACCGCCGATGCGCTGTACCAGAACATCGACATCATGCAGCGCCACCATCCGGAGTACGTGCTGGTGCTGGGCGGCGATCACGTCTACACGATGGATTACTCGGACATGCTGCTGCACCACGTGCAGCATGGTGCCGATTTCACCGTCGGCAGCATTGAAGTGCCGATCAAGGAAGCGAGCGCGTTTGGTGTGATGTCGGTGGATGAGAGTCTGCGCATTACGCGCTTCAGCGAAAAACCGAAGCACCCGGACTGCGTGCCGGGCAAGCCGGAGACGGCGCTGGTATCGACTGGCATCTACATCTTCTCCAAGGACTTCCTCTACAAGACCCTGATCGAGGATGCGGCGAACCCGCATTCCTCGCACGATTTCGGCAAGGACATCATTCCCTCGCGCATCACCGATTCGCGCGGAATCGCCTATCCCTTCCGCAACAAGGCCGGCCAGCCTGCCTACTGGCGCGACGTCGGCACGCTGTATTCGTACTGGCAGACCAACATGGAATTGTGCTCGGTCGAGCCGGAACTCAATCTCTACGACCGCGACTGGCCGATCTGGACCTACCAGCCGCAGTACCCACCGGCAAAATTCATCTTCGACGATGAAGGGCGACGCGGCGAGGCGATCGACTCGCTCATCGCCGGCGGCTGCATCCTGTCGGGCGCGCGGGTGAAGCGCTCGGTGCTGTTCTTCGCCACCACGGTCGAGCAGCAGAGCCTCATCAAGGACAGCGTGATTCTGCCCAAGGTCAGCATCGGCCGGAGTTGCCGCATTACCCGGGCCATCGTCGACAAGGGTACGGTCATCCCGGACGGGCTGGTCATCGGCGAGAATCTGGAAGAGGACGCCAAGCGTTTCCACGTCACCCCGGAGGGCATCGTGCTGGTGACGCCCGCCATGTTGGGGCAGAACCTGTACGCGCGCTGGCAGGACGAATTCGATGGCTGAATCCCTCAACGTCGTGCTGTGCTGGCATATGCACCAGCCGTATTACCGCGAGGGACTGGATGGCCCCTATCGGCTGCCATGGGTCTATCTGCATGGCATCAAGGACTACAGCGACATGGCGGCGCACCTGGAGCGTTATCCGGGCATGCGGGCGGTGGTCAATTTCGTGCCGGTGCTGCTGGAACAGCTCGACGACTACGCGCAGCAGCTGGACACATTGCTGAAGCAGGGCCGGCCGACACAGGACTCGATGCTCAACCTGCTTGCCGGCGCCGAGCCCATACCCGCCGATCCGGAAAGCCGTCTGCGCATCATCCGCGACTGCCAGCGCTGCCACGCGCCGCGCATGATCCATCCCCATGCCGCCTTCCATCGCATGCTGCGCTTTGTCGGGGCGACGGACGAAGAGGGTGTCGGCAGTCAGGCCATGCACTGGCAACTGGGGTATCTGTCGAGGCAATACTTTCTCGACTTGCTGACCTGGTACCACCTCGCCTGGCTCGGTCATTCGCTCAGACAGGAAGCGCTGCCGAAGCGACTGATGGCGCAGGAAAAAGATTTCTCGGACGCGGATCGTCGCGCCCTGCTCGAATTGATTTGTACCACGCTTGCGGGCCTGGTGCCGCGCTATCGCGCGCTTGCGGAAGCCGGACGGATCGAGCTGTCGATGACACCTTGGGGGCACCCCATCGTGCCGCTGCTCAACGATTTTGCCAATATGCGCGACGCCCTTCCCGACGCGCCGGCGCCGGTCGCAGCCACCTATCCCGGTGGCGCGGAACGGGCGCGCTGGCATCTCCGCCATGGTCTCGAGGTGTTCGAGCGCTACTTTGGCCGCAAGCCTGTCGGCATGTGGCTGTCGGAAGGCGGCGTCAGCGAGGACGCGCTCGATCAGCTCGACGCGCTGGACATGCGCTGGACTGCCTCGGGCGAAGGCGTATGGCGCAACAGTTGCGCCAAGTCCGGCTGCCCGGCCGACCACACTGCTTCCAAGCGTGCGCTGTTCTCTCCGGCGCGCATCGACGCCCGCCGTACGCGGGTGTTCTTCCGCGACGATGGCCTGTCGGATCTCATCGGTTTCAAGTACAGCGACTGGCACGCCGACGACGCGGTGGGGGATTTCGTCCAGCATCTCGACAACATCGCCAGCTTCTTTGGCGATGAGGCGGGGAAGCACGTCGTGTCGATCATCCTCGACGGCGAGAACGCGTGGGAGTACTACCCGGACAATGGCCACCATTTTCTCGACGCACTGTATCGTGCGCTTTCGGACCACCCCACGCTGAAGGTCCGCACCTTCGCCGAGGTCGTCGCGCACGCCCCGGCGCAGCAAATGAAGACACTGGCGGCGGGCAGCTGGGTGTACGGGAGTTTCTCTACCTGGATCGGCTCCGAGGACAAGAACCGGGGGTGGGACCTGCTGGTCGCCGCCAAGCACGATTTCGATGCCGCTGTCGCGTCGGGGCGTCTGGATGCCGCCCGGCTCGACCACGCGACACGTCAGCTTGCCGTGTGCGAAGGCTCCGACTGGTTCTGGTGGTTCGGCGACTACAATCCCGCCGGCAGCGTCAGCGATTTCGAGCAGCTGTTCCGTGCCCAGTTGCGCCAGCTCTACCGCCTGATCGGTGTGGCTGCGCCGGTGGCGCTCGATGTGCCGCTGTCGCAGGGCCGCGGCCAGGCCGAGAATGCCGGCACCATGCGCAGGAACACCTGATGGCTGAATCTTCATCCGCGAAGGACGCGAAGGAACGCGAAGGGACGTCAAGATTCCTTCGGACGTGTTTTCGGGCGTCGGGATTCCGGCGGAACCGATATGAAATGGAATGCCTTTTTCGTGCGACTTCGCATCCTTCGCGGATGACGCAAGGTTTTCGGGTATGACTCCGCCCGATCGCCGCGCCGGGGTGTTGCTGCATCCGACCTCGCTGCCTTCCGGCACACTGGCCGATGCCCCGCGCTGGCTGGAGTTCCTGCATGCCTCCGGTTTTTGCATGTGGCAGATGCTGCCGCTCGGTATTCCGCTGACCGGACTGTCGCCCTACCAGTGCGCGTCGGCGTTCGCGGTCAATCCGACGCTGTTCCCGGAGGACGCAGCAATTGACCCTGCCGGCTACGTTGACTGGCAGGCGCGCCAGGCGCACTGGCTGGACGATTTTGCACGTTTCATGGTGATCAAGGCGGAGCAGGGCGGGGCGCCATGGGCCGATTGGCCGCGCGCGCTGCGCGACCGCGAACCCGGGGTGATGGTGCGCTTCGACGTCGTCCACGCCGAGGCGCTGGAAGCGGTGAAGCGTGCGCAGTACCGCGCAGTGGCGTACTGGCATGCGCTGCGCGCGCAGGCGGCGGCGCGCGGCATCCGGTTGTTCGGTGACATGCCGATATTCGTCGCACACGACAGCGCCGACGTGTGGGCGCGGCGCGACCTGTTCCTGCTCGATGCAACTGGGCACCCGGAGGTGGTCGCCGGCGTGCCGCCGGACTATTTTTCCGAAACCGGCCAGCGCTGGGGCAACCCGCACTACAACTGGGCGGTGATGCAGGCCGATGGCTTTGCCTGGTGGCGTGCGCGGCTGGTTGCGCATTTCGAATGGTTCGATCTCCTGCGCATTGACCATTTTCGGGGTCTGGCCGCAGCCTGGCACATCCCGGCGAGCGAGGCGACCGCGGTACGCGGCGAGTGGGTGCCGACGCCGGGCGACGAACTGCTTCAGTCCATCGCCGACACCATGGGACCGCTGCCCCTCGTGGCAGAGGATCTCGGCATCATTACGCCCGATGTCACCGCCCTGCGGCAGCGTTTCAACCTGCCCAACATGGCGGTACTGCAATTCGCCTTCGATGCGCATGCCGACAATCCGCACAAGCCGGAGAACGTGCAGCCGGACACCGTCTACTATACGGGCACGCACGACAACGACACCACCGTCGGCTGGTGGCAGGCATTGCCCGAAATGGTGCGCGATCAGGTGATGGCCCAACTCGGCACCGGCGATGCCGCGGCGGTGCCCGACGCCATGCTCGACACCGTGCTGCACAGCCGTGCGGGACTCGCGGTGTTGCCTCTGCAGGACCTGCTCGGCCTCGGCAGCGAAGCGCGCATGAACACACCGGGAACGGAAGCCGGCAACTGGACCTGGCGCTTTGCCTGGGATGCGCTGACGCCCGAGCTGGCATCCCGCTTGCTTGAAAAAAACCGGAAAGCCCAACGATGCCCAATGCCCGACGCCTGATGAACGACTCCGACATGGCTGCGCCGCTGCCTGCGATCAGCGAACCGATCCTGCGCCTGCAGACCGGTGCGCACCACGACCCGTTCGAGGTGCTCGGGATGCATGCCCTGCCCGATGGCGGAACGCTGGTTCGTGCCTTCCTGCCGCCTGCCGAAGTCGTCGAGGTGGAGGGCGCGCGCATGACGCGCATCGCTGGCACCGATTGTTTCGAACTTGTCCTGCCGTCCGGCGCGAGCATCGAACCGCACCCGCCCCTGCGCTGGCAGGACAAGACGCGCGGCCACTGGCATGTGACGCGCTCGCCCTACACCTTTGCGCCGCAGCTCGGCGAACTCGATCTGCATCTGCTCGGAGAGGGGCGCCACCTGCAGGCGTGGAAAGTGCTCGGGGCGCGGCTCGCTTGCGTCGACGGTATCGACGGCTGCCAGTTCGCGGTGTGGGCGCCGGCCGCGCAGCGCGTCAGCGTCATTGGCGACTTCAACGACTGGGATGGTCGCCGCCACCCCATGCGCTGTCGGGGTGCCACCGGCATCTGGGAACTGTTCGTTCCGGGGCTCGCGGCAGGGCAGGCGTACAAGTACGAAATCCTTGGCCCGCACGGTCAGCTGGTGAAAAAGACCGACCCCTACGCACGCCGCATGTTCATGCGCCCGGAGACCGCCAGCTGCGTGCCGGAGACAGAGACCTACGCCTGGAGCGATGCCGCCTGGATCGAGACCCGTGCCGGTTTCGACTGGCAACACCGTCCGATCAGCGTGTACGAGGTGCACCCCGGGTCCTGGCGGCGCCACGCCGACGGCAGCTTCTACAGCTGGGGCGAGCTCGCCGCCGAACTCATTCCCTACGTACGGGATCTTGGCTACACCCACATCGAGCTGCTGCCCGTGGCAGAACATCCGCTCGATGCCTCGTGGGGCTACCAGGTGTCGGGCTATTACGCGCCCACCGCGCGCTTCGGTTCGCCCGACGATTTTCGTGCCTTCGTCGACGCCTGCCACCAGGCGGGCATCGGCGTGCTGCTCGACTGGGTGCCGGCGCATTTCCCGAAAGACGACTGGGCACTCGCCCGTTTTACCGGCGACGCGGTGTACGAACATGCCGACCCGCGCCGCGGCGAGCACCAGGACTGGGGCACGCTGATCTTCAACTTCGGTCGCAACGAGGTGCGCAACTTTCTCATCGCCAATGCGCTGTACTGGCTGGAGGAATTTCACATCGACGGCCTGCGCGTCGATGCGGTCGCCTCCATGCTCTACCTCGACTACTCGCGGCGCGAGGGCGAATGGCTGCCCAACGCCTACGGGGGGCGCGAGAACATCGAGGCGATCCATTTCCTGCGCGAGATGAACACCGAGGTGCATGCGCGGTTCCCCGGCGTGCTCACCATCGCCGAGGAGTCGACCGCATGGCCCGCCGTGTCGCGCCCGGTCGAACTGGGCGGGCTGGGCTTCTCGATGAAATGGAACATGGGCTGGATGAACGACAGCCTCGCCTACATCGAGCAGGATCCCGTCTACCGCAAGTATCACCACAACCAGCTGACGTTCAGCCAGATGTACGCGTGGACCGAGAACTTCGTGCTGCCGCTGTCGCACGACGAGGTCGTGCACATGAAAAAAAGCCTGCTCGACAAGATGCCGGGCGATACCTGGCAGCGCTTCGCCAACCTGCGCCTGTTCTATGCGTGGCACTATGCGCACCCCGGCAAGAAACTGCTGTTCATGGGCGGCGAGTTCGGCCAGTGGAACGAGTGGCGCGAGGCCGGCGCGCTCGACTGGGAGTTGCTGCGCTTCCCCATGCACGACGGCCTGCGCGCGCTGCTGCGCGATCTCAACCGCCTCTATCGCACGGAAGGCGCGCTGCACGACTACGACTTCGACCCGCGCGGCTTCCGCTGGATCGACTGCCACGACGCCGACCAGTCCGTGCTGAGCCTGGTGCGGCAGGGTAGGCAGGATGGCGACCGCCTGGTTGTCCTGTTCAACTTCACGCCGGTGCCGCGCGAGGGCTACCGCATCGGTGTGCCGGCCGCACCGGGATGGTGCGAAATATTCAACAGCGATTCCATGTATTACGGCGGCGGCAATCTTGGCAACGGCAGGACGATCGTGCCGCAGGAGCAGCCATGGATGGGCTTCGAGCAGTCGCTCGAGGTCACGCTGCCGCCGCTGGGGGCGATCTTCCTCAAACCCTGCCCGTAAAATACGGGCACGACAACGATACGAAGCGGAGCAATGAACGTTCTTTTTGCCGCCAGCGAGGCCTATCCGCTGGTAAAGACCGGTGGGCTGGGTGACGTCCTCTACAGCCTGCCCAAGGCGCTGCACGCGCGGGGCGCCGACATCCGGTTGGTCCTGCCTGGGTACCGCAACCTGCTGCGCCAGCTCGATGCCGTGCGTATCGTCGGCTGGCTCGAAGTGCGCGGCGACAAGCGAACCCTCGGCGTGCGCGTGCTGGAAACGCGTCACGCCGCCTATCCTTTCCCAATCTGGGTGATCGATTGCCCCGAACTGTTCGATCGCACCGGCAACCCCTATGTCGGGGCGGACGGTCGCGACTGGCCCGACAATGCCGAGCGCTTCGCCGTGTTCGCGCGCACCGTCTCGCTGCTCGCCGAGGATGCGGCGGACCTTGGCTGGCGTCCCGATGTGGTGCATGCGCACGACTGGCAGACCGGGCTGGTGCCGGCCTTCCTTGCCGACCTGGCGGCCCCTCCACGCACCGTGTTCACCATTCACAACCTCGCGTATGGTGGCTATTTTCCCCATGGCAACTTCATGCGGCTGCAGTTGCCCGCGCACTGGTGGCAGCCCGAAGGGGCCGAGTTTCACGGCAGTCTATCCATGCTCAAGGCCGGCATCGTCTATGCTGATGCGGTGACGACCGTGAGTCCGACCTACGCCGAGGAGATCTGCACCCCCGAATTCGGCTGTGGGCTCGACGGCCTCCTGCGCTCGCGACGCCACAAGCTCAGCGGCATTCTCAACGGCATCGATACCGACGCGTGGAACCCCGCCACCGATCCGCACCTGCCCGCGCACTATTCGAAAGCGCGCATCCAGCCCGGCAAGCGGCACAACAAGCGCGCCCTGCTGCAACGCTTCCAGCCGGTGGACGATGACCTGCTGGATGCCCCGCTGCTTGGCCTCGTGGGGCGCCTGGTCGAGCAGAAGGGCATCGACTGGATCCTCGCCGCACTGCCCGTGCTGCTCGCCGAAACCGACATCCGCTTCGTCGCGCTCGGCAGCGGCCAGGCGCTCTACGAGCAGAAGCTGCAACGCCTGGCGCAGCGTCACCCGGGCCGCGTCATGGTGGAGATCGGCTACGATGAACAGCTGGCGCATCGCATCGAGGCCGGCGCGGATCTCTTCCTCATGCCGTCGCGTTTCGAGCCATGCGGGCTTAACCAGATGTACAGCCTGCGCTACGGCACCCCACCCGTCGTGTTCCGCACGGGCGGGCTGGCCGACACCGTGGTTGACGCCGACGCGCTCCATCGTGCAGACGGCAGCGCCAACGGCTTCGTGTTCGACCAGCCCGAGGTTGCCGGCTTTGTCGACGCCATCCGCCGGGGGCTCGACCTGTACCGGCAGCCCAAGGCCTGGCGCCGCCTGCAGCAGACCGGCATGCGCCAGAACTTCGACTGGTCCGAAAGCGCCGGCCAGTATCTTTCCCTTTACACCACCTGAGACTTGCGGAGGTCGCCATGACAGCCGAACAATCCGAAATCGTCTGCTCGTTTTCGCTGGAGTCGCTGCCGGCGGGCGCCGAGGCGCTGCGCCGCGATTTCGAGCGCTACCAGTACTACCACCTGGGTCGCTTCCAGGGTTGCCCGCCGGTCTACACGTACCACGCGCTGGCCTGGACGCTGCGCGACCGCATCATGTCGGACTGGATCAACTCCAATGTCAGGCGCGACCAGCGCGGCCGTCGCCGTGCCTACTACCTGTCGCTGGAATTTCTCATCGGCCGTGCGCTCGGCAACCACGTGCTCAACCTCGGCCTCGACACGCCGACGCGCGAAGCGCTGCAAAGCTTCAGTCATACGCTGGAAGACGTCGCCGAGCAGGAGCCGGACGCCGGCCTCGGTAACGGTGGCCTGGGCCGCCTGGCGGCCTGCTTCATGGACAGCTGCGCCACCCTCGACCTGCCGGTCATGGGCTACGGCCTCCGCTACGAATACGGCATGTTCGGCCAGAAGATCGAGGACGGCTACCAGAAGGAGGAGCCCGACCACTGGCTGCGCGACGGCAACCCGTGGGAAGTCGAGCGCGCCGAATTCACCTGCCGCGTCCACTTCGGTGGACACGTCGAGCACTTCCGCGACCCCGCCGGCATTCCCCGCGCGCGCTGGAGCGACACTGCCGACGTCCTCGCCATCCCGTTCGACATGCCGGTCACCGGTTACCGCAACCACGCCGTCAACACCTTGCGCCTGTGGAAAGCCGCCGCCACCGACGAATTCAACCTCGACGAATTCAACGCCGGCAGTTACAGCGAATCGGTGCAGGCGAAAAACGAGGCCGAGCACATCTCGATGGTGCTCTATCCCAACGACAGCAGCGAGAACGGCCGCGAACTGCGCCTGCGCCAGCAGTATTTTCTCGCCTCGGCGAGCCTGCAGGACGCCATCCGCCAGTGGCGCGCCGCAGGCAATACCGACCTCATGACGTTCGCCGAACACAATGTGTTCCAGATGAACGACACGCATCCCACCATCGCCGTCGCCGAGCTGATGCGCCTGTTGCTCGACCAGGAACGGCTCACCTGGGACCAGGCCTGGCCCATCACCCAGCGGTGCATGGCCTACACCAACCACACCCTGTTGCCCGAAGCCCTGGAAAAGTGGCCCGTGTCGCTGTTCGAGCGATTGCTGCCGCGCCTGCTCGAAATCATCTACGAGATCAATGCGCACTTCCTGCGCGAAGTCGCCATCCGCTGGCCCGGCGATATCGATCGCCGGCGGCGCATGTCGCTCGTCGAGGAAGGCGAAGTAAGGCAGATCCGCATGGCGTGGCTTGCCATCGTCGGCAGTTTTTCGGTTAATGGTGTGGCCGCACTGCACTCGCAGTTGCTGCGTGAAGGCCTGTTTCGCGACTTCTATGAACTGTGGCCCGAGAAATTCAACAACAAGACCAACGGCGTCACCCCGCGCCGCTGGCTGGCACACGCCAATCCCGGCCTCACGGCCCTTATCACCCGTGAGATCGGCGACGGCTGGGTTGCCGACCTCGCCCAGCTGGAACGGCTCAAGCCGCTGGCCGCGCCGGGGCATGATGCGTTCCAGGCCGACTGGCGCGCCGCCAAGCGGGCCAACAAGGCACGCCTCGCCGCCCTGGTCCAGCGCGAATGCGGCGTCGAATTCAACCCCGACGCGTTGTTCGACGTGCAGGTCAAGCGCATCCACGAATACAAGCGGCAGCTTCTAAACATCCTGCACGTGATCCACCTGTACAACCGTATCAACCGTCGCCACCTCGACGGCTGGGTCGACCGCTGCATCCTCATCGGCGGGAAGGCCGCGCCCGGCTATCTCATGGCCAAGCGCATCATCAAGCTCATCAACAGCGTTGCCGACGTCGTCAACAACGACCCCGATGTCGATGGCCGCCTCAAGGTTGCCTTCCTTCCCAACTATCGTGTCACCAGCATGGAAATCATCTCTCCCGCGACCGATCTCTCCGAACAGATTTCCACCGCCGGCAAGGAGGCGTCCGGCACGGGCAACATGAAATTCATGATGAACGGTGCCGTCACCGTCGGAACCTACGACGGCGCCAATATCGAAATCCTCGAAGCCGTCGGCGACGACAATTTCTTTCTCTTCGGGCTGCGTGCCGAAGAAATCGAAGACGTGCGTCCGCACTACAATCCGCAGTCCTATGTGGACAACGACCCCGACCTGCACGAAGTCGTCGAACTGCTGCGGTCGAACCACTTCAGCCTGTGCGAACCCGGAATCTTCCAGCCCATCCTCGACGCCATGCTGAGTCCCCATGACCCCTGGATGACACTGGCCGACTTCCGAAGTTACGTCGACGCGCAAAACCGTGTCGAGCGCGCCTGGCACGACCAGGCCGGCTGGACCCGCATGAGCATCCTCAACACCGCGTCGAGCGGGCGGTTTTCCACCGACCGCACCATGCGCGAATACAATGACGAAATCTGGAAGTTGGTGCCCAATGGCCGCTGAGACGGTTAGCGTGAAGCATCGCGAAGCGATTCCGTCTCTCCCTCGCCCGCTTGCGGGATAAGCAGCGACTTGCCCGCTTGCGGGCTTAGTCGATCGCTTGGAGGCTTCATCAGACGGATGGGGAAACGGGCGGCGCCGGTTTCATGGTCCCGGGTGGCCACGCCATGCCCGTTTGCCGTGTCCAATGCACAATTCGGGTGGAAAGCTACGACTTATGATCCTGCTCAAGAAATCGGCTGCGTCCTGGGGGACGGACGCATTTTCGGCGACCCTCAGGGCCGAGATGGAAGGCCTGCGCAGCGATGTACTGCCGATCGCCCACGTCATCGGACCGGGAAATCGCCTCGACGACAGCGACCTGGGCGTGATCGTGAACGCGGTCAGCGATGACGGTCACCAGATTCGTGCCACGATCGGGGTATTTTTTGCGGAAGTCGTCGCGTGCGCCACCTGCAGCGGCAGCAGCGGGATGTGCGACGAGGCCTATTGCGAGCTGACGGTGACGGTCGACAAGACGACCGGTGAAGCGCATTTTGCGCCGCTGCAAGCGGCCGCAGGCGATGGGAAGTCATCGCGGTCGGACATGGCCGGCACGAAGATACCAGTGCCGTTCCGGCAGGGCGGGCTATTTTTCGGTATATCATGAAAACCTAATATATACGTGCCGGGGAGGATCTCGTTGCCTCCTGCCCCCCCGATTCCTGTTCTTTACCTGGAGCGTTCCATGCAGATCAAACCCCTTCTGATCGCCCTCGCGACCGCGGTTGCCGGCCTTTCCGTACCGGCCACTGCCCAGACCCTGCCCTACGGCGCCCCCGCGCCTACCGGAACGCCGAAATCGGCCGAACAGTGGATGAACCGCATGATGGATTTCACCCAGAACGCGTCCGCCTTCAAGGACCCCGCACAGTTCGCCGCGTGGACCAACGCCATGACCGACCCGGCGATGGTCTCCGCCATGGGCACGCACATGATGGAACCCGGCAATCTGTTGCGCGCGATGACGACGATGATGCAGCCCGGCACCACGGCCAACTACATGCAGTTCCTGGACCCCAACATCTATCTGCGCTGGGGCGGGGCGATGATGAACCCCATGTGGTACACGCAGATGGCCATGAACATGGCCGACCCCGGCAAGATGATGCGCTGGATGATGCTGCCGATGGATCCCAACGTATGGAAGATGGGGATGCAGATGATGGACCCCAATCTCTACATGAAGTGGATGATGACCCCTACCGATCCGCGCGCCATGTCGCTGATGTTCGCGCCGATGAATCCGCAGCTCTACGGCAGCATGGTGGGCGGTGTGCTCAATCCGCAGATGGTCGGCGGGCCGAATTCCACCTGGGGCACCTTCATGTATCCGGCGCAGCCGGTGGTGCAGGTGCAGGGCCATGCGCCGGTCGCCAGCCCGATCAACGTGTGGGATCCCAGCACGTGGTTCAGCATGCTCAACATGTTCGGCATCAATCCGTCCGGCGGCGCGGGTGGAATGGGTGGGACGGCGTCGTTCTTCCCCACCTTCGGTTCCGGGCCCAATCCTTATCTGGCGTATCAGCCCGGCGCGCAGGCGCCCGCGCCGGGTTTGCCGGCAGCGGTCGCCCCGTCGGTGGCACAGGCCGCTGCGGCACCCGCACCCGCGCCGTTTGCCGTGCAGGCTGGTGCCTCCGCCAAGCTGACCCTCGGCGGCGACGCCCTCTTCAAGACCGGCAAATCGTCGATCAAGGATCTCACCGCCGAGGGACGCGCCAAGCTGGATGACCTCGTCACCCAGATCAAGACGTTCGGCGCTATCGACGCCATCAAGGTGACCGGCCACGCCGACAAGATGGGCAAGGCCGCGGCCAACAAGAAGCTCTCGCTGGCGCGTGCCAAGGCCGTCGCGGCCTATCTCAAGTCCAAGGGCGTGAAGGCCAAGACCTTCACCACGGCAGGGGCCGGCGACACTCAGCCCGTCGTCGACTGCGACATGACGCTCGCGAAGGATGCCCTCAAGGCTTGCCTTGCCCCCAACCGCCGCGTCGAGATCGAAATCACGGGCGCAAAAAAGTAGTGCAGCCGTACCCCCGCGCCCTGCGGGGCGTGCAGGAATGAAAAAGGCCGGAATTCCCGGCCTTTTTCGCTTCGTGGAGCCTGACGATCAGGCCGCCTGCACCGGGATCGCCTGGCGGGTGTCGAGAATACGGTTGTTCCTGTCGAGATAAACCAGCTCCGGGGCGTAGCGGGCCAGTTCCAGCTCGTTGTATGTGGCGTACGTGGCGATGATGATGAGATCACCCGGGTTCGCCTTGTGCGCGGCTGCGCCGTTCACCGAGATGATCCCCGAATCGCGCGCCGCGCGGATGGCGTACGTTGTGAAACGCTCGCCGTTGGTGACGTTGTAGATCTGGATCTGCTCGTACTCGTGGATGTTGGCCGCGTCCAGCAGGGTTTCGTCGATCGCGCAGGAGCCTTCGTAGTGCAGCTCCGAATGGGTGACGGTCGCACGGTGCAGCTTGGACTTGAGCATCGTTCTCTGCATGACGGTGCCCCCAGATTTGCAAAAGGACGAACATTATACCCGGAAACCACCTTCTGTCGGTTGCGCGGCAGGTGGTTCAAGTTGCCGACGGGCCGGCCGATTACGCAGGTAAGGGTGTGTGCCGTCGTGACGCACCCATTCCGCGTCTGCTTCGGGAGAAGGCATGGCTCAGCCACAGAAGTCGCTGGAAGACTGGCTCGCCTTTCTGGGCGCGGCCGAGTTACCGGTACTCCGCCACACCCAGCGTGAGCTGGAACGCCTGCATGCCGACGAGGCACAGTTCAACGCGCGTACGGTGGCCGAGGTGGTCACCACCGATCCGTTGCTGACGCTCAAGCTGTTGCGTTACCTGCAACTGCACAAACATCGCAAGCAGGAGCATGAGCTGGTCGATGTCAAGCATGTGCTGCTGATGATGGGGCTCGACGCCTTTCTGCTGAAGGTGCCGGCCACGCCATCGGTCGAAGAGGTGCTGAATGGGCATATCGATGCGCTCGTTTCGCTTCTGAACACGGTGCGGCGGGCGCAGCGGGCCGCTTACTGGGCCTACGATTGGGCGCTGCGGCTGCATGATCTGCATGCCGAGGAAGTGTTTGTCTCGACCCTGCTGGCGCACGTGTCCGAAATGTTGATGTGGTGCTTCAATCCCGTTCCGATGCTGGAAATCCTCCATCGCCAGCGCGCCGACCCGGCGTTGCGCAGTGTGGATGCGCAGAAGCAGGTGCTGGGGTTCACCGGCATGGAGTTCCAGCGCCGCCTGACGGTGGAGTGGCGATTGCCCGAGTTGCTGCAGAATCTCACCGACCCGGCGTTGGGACGGTCGAGCCGGGTGCGCAACGTCATGCTGGCGGTGAATCTTGCGCGGCATTCGGCGCATGGCTGGGACGATGCTGCATTGCCTGATGACTACCAGGCCATCGGCGAACTGCTGCGGATGGAACCCGAACGCGTCCAGCGGATGGTGCAGGCACCACCTGAGGCCGCAGCATCCCAATGACCCGGACGGCGGTCAGGCGGGCGTCGGTTTCGTGACTTTCTCGACCAGCCCAGCGAGCCGGGTGATCGCCTGAGCGGCAGGGCAGCCCGGGGTGGCTTCCATCAACAACTGGCGGCGCATCACCGCCTGGCGCACTTCGGGGTCCACCGGGATTTCACCCATTGGCAGCAGGCTGATCGGGCGGCCGGTTTCGCTGACGACGAAACGGTCCAGCACTTGCTGCAACTGGTTGGCAATGGCCTGGGCGGCACCGGGGCGAGCCGCCTGATTGACGACCAGGCGTACCAGCTGGCGCTGTTGCTGACCCGCCAGCACCTTGATCGTGGCGTAGGCATCGGTGAGCGAAGTGGGTTCCGGGGTGGCCACCATCAGTACTTCGGCCGCCAGTGAAACGGCGAACAGCACCACGTCGGAGATGCCTGCCCCCGTGTCGAGCAGCACGATGTCGTAGCGAGGCACGACTCCATGGATGGCACGCAGGAATTCATCCCGGATTTCGGCCGTCAGTCGTGAATACTCGACCATGCCGGAACCGGCCAGCAGCACCGAGAATCCCCCGGGGGCCTGCAGGATGGCTTCATCGAGCGTGCATTTCCCGGTGAAGACGTCGTGCAGGGTCAGCTTCGGATAAAGATTGAGCACGACGTCCAGGTTGGCGAGGCCGAGGTCGGCATCGAGGACCAATACCCGGTGGCCGCGGCGCGCGAGCGCCGCCGCGAGGTTCGCGGCGACGAAGGTCTTGCCGACACCACCCTTGCCGCTCGTCACGGCGATGACCTTGTCCAGCCGTTGGGTTGGCGGCACGGGCGGGGTGGGGTGTCCGGCGGGCGGGAGGGATGCGGCGGTCATGGTTTCACCTGCGGGGTGGCCGTCGTTCTGGCAAAGGCGGTCGCGGTGGTCCGTTCCGCCTCGATGGCACTGAAGAGCAGGCCTTTTTCTTCGGCACTGACCGAGACCTGGCGTGGCAAGTCGATGAATGCACGGTTGCGCCCGGCACGTTTGGCGTTATACAGCTGCAAGTCTGCGCGCTCCAGCCACAACTCGGCGGTGGAACGCACCCATTCCGGTGCATAGGCGCCGCCTAGACTTGCCGTGGCACGCACTTCCAGGACGGGCGAAACGGGGACCTTGAGCCTTTCGACCGCGCGGCGGATGCGTTCGGCCACGGCCTGCCCATACGCCGGCTGACAGTTCGGAAGCAGAATCGCAAACTCCTCGCCGCCGTGCCGTGCAACCGTGTCCATCGGTCGTACGCAGTGCGTGAGGCAACTGGCGATGGCCCGCAGAACCTGGTCGCCTGCGTGGTGGCCATGCCCGTCGTTGATGGCCTTGAAGTGGTCGATGTCGAGCAGCAGCAGCAGGACGGACTCGCCCGAGCGCGCGACGGCCTCGATCGAACGTTCCAGCGCGGTACGAAAGTGGCGGCGGTTCGCCAGCCCCGTGAGGGGATCGCGCTGTGACAGTTCGCACAGGCCGTCGATGACCCGTTGCATGTAATCGAGAGGGGTTTCACCTGGTTCGCGGGCGCTAG
>JANJWS010000071.1 GCA_024709425.1 Thiobacillus sp. | reverse complement strand
CCACGCCGGTTTCACACCATCGTGACCGCCGTTTCGCGAAAAGCGTGACCGACTGAGCTATCATTTGCCACGATCCATTCGGCATCCCGACACCGGTCACGATCACGCGAAATGACCGGTCACGTTCCGTGAAATCCGCAGTTCAGGCACATCACGCCAGACACGATCGCGGAAGGCCGCCGCAAGCACGTCCAAATCGAGGGTCTGCAGGCCGACCGACGATGCAGCGGAAACGCCGCCTTCGAGCACCTTCACCACGTAATCCATCAGGCCGTAGCTCGCCGTGAGCAGTCGGCGCGCGAGGTTCGCTTCGTACAACGGCGTTTCGGATCCCATGGGGAGCCGCTCGCCCAGCGCCTTCAGGATCCCCCTGAATTCCTGGAAATCTGCCGGGTCCTCGAGTGAGAAAGGCGAAATCCGGATCCGCTCAGAAAATCGACGCGCCAACTGCTCGTTACTGTTAACCACGAATTCAGCAGCCGGCAAGCCGCATCCCACCATACCGACACGCGTGTCCTCCAGGAAATTCTTCAGCCAGTCCGTTACATCGCGGAAGCTGGAGAGCGTTGGCGCATAAAGGAGGTGATGAAACTCGTCCAGCAGCAGCATCTCGACCCCGCAGCGCGTGAAAAACTCATGAAGCCACGCCGTTTTCTCGGGCGCTGTCCCGCGGTGCGCATTCTTGCGCCCCAGCGCCTCCAGGATCGCTCCAGCCAGGCTTCGAGACGTGGGCGAGGAGGGCACCGTCACGAGCAATACGGGAATGTGCGTTCGCTCCGCTTCATGCACGCGCGGGAACGCAGCGCTATATGCACGAACGATCGTGCTTTTGCCCGCGCCGGAGGGTCCCGAGATCAAAAGGCCACCACCCATACCATGCGCGCGGCGCCGTTGATGCAAGTCGGCTATCCGGTACATGGCCGTCTTGAATCGCACATGGGGGAGAGGATCCATGACCAGCTTGTATCCCGGACGGACGCCGGGCTCGCCGGCGGCGTCGCGCGGCGCGTAGTGCGTCATCAATTTAACGGGATCCATCGTTCTCCCCTTCTACGGCCGGGAGGAATTCGGGCAGGTTGTCGTCGAGGCCCGATTCGAGTTCTGGTGGCGGCGATTCCGCGGCCTTCCCAAGGGGGCGCCGCGCTTCCTCCAGGGGATTCGCGCCGCGCAAAATGGCTTCGCTATCGTGCTGCAGCGCTGCGGCGCCCGTTTTCCGATAGCCCATTTTCTTGTCCTTGAGCGCCTCTTGAACCAGCGCCTCGATCTCAGCACGCGCTTCAAGAAGTTGGGGTGTTAGACAATGCCCCCCATAGCGCCGCCTCGCTTGTTCGCGCACCAGACGATGGATGTCTCGCGGCAATTCATCGGCATACTCGCGGTCCTTGGCGAATACCTGGATGTATTCCTTGTTGACTGGATCGTAGACATGGACGTAGGCGACCGTGTCCTCGTAGAACTTCAAATCGACCGGCTTGTTCTCGCCCACGCGCCTTCGGATCGTCTGGAGCAATTCCGAGTTGTACTGGAGTCCCTCAAGCTCGATGCCGTAGTGGAACAGCGTTCGCCGCGCCGGAATGCCGCTGATGACCTCCAGCTGTTGCGGATGAACGGGCAACTCGATAATCCGTTTCTCCGCTGACTCTCGCCACCGATCGATCGGCCGCGCGCCAATGCTCCGGTTGATGCTCACGTTGTACACTTCTACGATCCATTTGGTCAGCAGGTGCGTCAGGGCCTCCATGTCCAAAACAGCCTTTTCCTCAGCGGGGTAGTCCCCTCTCTGGTCGACACTGGAAAAGACCGTACCGGGCAGCCGGTGGATCAAGCCCATGTTCATGGTCCGGAAGAACCGTTCGATCGAGCCCTTGTGCTGAGGCGTTTTGGAGCCGGCGAAAAGAATCTGAATGCCCATTTCAAGACATGTCTTTTCGAGGGCATCGGAATGCAGGTCCATCCCGTTGTCGACTGCAAGCAACTCCGGAATTCCATGGGCCGGCCATTCCCCCTTGATTCCGGGGAACCGCGCCAACCACTCATCCTTGGGCAGGATCGCACGGCGTAAACACTGCAGGACGCCATGGGCCGAGGGCGCATTGAAGCTGATGTAAAAGCCCGTCACCATCTTCGAATACGCGTCGAGGGCAAGCGACAGCCACGGGCGGCCCAAGGGGAGTTTTGTCAGCGGATCAATGACGATGACGTCGAGAGGCGTATGGTCGATCTCGACGCGCTCCAACACGCTGCCTACCTTCACGGTGCCCAAGGAAGCGCGATACTTCACGCGAGCAGCCTCCGCCCCAAGACGAGCAGCATCAACCAGGCTAGCCTGGAGGTCGTCGATCCAGCGGTAGACGGTCGAACGCCCCGGGGCCCGGATTCTTTCTTCGGGCGGCAGACCGTTGTTAATCGCCTGGACCCGCCGAACGAGTTCTTCGTGTACCGCGAGTTTTGGGAGTTTCTGCGCTGTAAGGTAGACACTGCCAATAGCGTCCTCGAACACCTGGCACAGTTCTCGACGCCGTGGCCCCACGCCCGCAGTGCTATGGGGAACCAGGCTGTTGACACTTTTCGAGTGTCGGTACTTTGTCCACCAGCCATATACCGTGGACGGACTGGGCGGCTTGCTGTCGCCGTTCTCAGTCGCCACTTCAGCGATACGTGCTCGCCAAATCGCCGGCCTATACGGCATCGCTTCCGGGTTGAGCGCCTGAATATACGCAAGCCTTCTCCTCGCCGCTTGTTGCTGGGCTTCCCTGAAAGTTGAGAGATCTCGAGGGGCGGTTAGATACACCGCGTCCTTCATGCTCCCCAAAGTGGTTTCATCGATCAGCCAGGCATGGGATTGCCAGCGCGCATGCACCTCCGCATCAGTCAGCTTCAGCAACTCTCCATCTTCGGATTCGAATTGGAGTTTTCCGGTCACCAGCCTGCGGCGCAGTTCCCAACGCGTTTGGCCCTCGACAAACACGAGCCCTTGCTTAAAAGAGAAGCGTTGCATCTTCGCCCTCCTTGCCAACGAATACGGGGGTCTCGCCCGACATTGGCAGGCGCAAGTCCATCTTCAGCATGCCCCTGGCAATAAGCCTGGCCGTCATCCCGCGGCCAAGCACCGATTCGCAGGCACGGAATGGGATCGGACTGTCCCCCAGCATCTGTAACAACCGCCGCTCGGTCCAACTGCCGGGTTCGATGTGATGAACGAGATAGGACAGCGTGCGCAGGTTCGTCTGCAGGGGTTCTGGCCGAACGTCCTCGTCGGTGATGAACCGCAGATCCAGCTTGATCCTCAGGTAGTGCTCGGCAACCGCGGTGAATTTGGCAACGACCTCTGGCCTGGACAGTTTGGCAGCTGTCTTCACTTCCACATGGACTCGCTTCCCGTTCGCGAGCACGACTTCGAAGTCCGGGTAATACGTGCGGGTGGTCGTGCCAAACGCATAGTGGATTTCCGCCGGTTGTTCTCTGTAAGCCACAACTCCCGGGGAGAACTCCAAGAGGAGGATTGCGTCCCGTTCGAGCAGAGACTCCCATGCGACCATGCGGCCAAGTTTTGCTGATGGGTAGTAGCCCCGGAATTGGCGTCCGCGGCGGGTTACAACCTTTCTAGCGAGCATCGTTTTCTCCTTTTTCGGGGCAAAGAAAGCCCCCTGCGCTGCTGCGCATCCAAAAACACTGAGTGAGATTCACCAAATTGCAGGCGCGAAAACGCCCGTGGCCGAGTTCAATTTCGGCCTTCAGTCGGTGAATCAAGGATTTAGGGGCTTGACGCGCTTCGGCGAGATAACGATACTGAGCTTTCTGAGTGCCGTAGCGTTAGCTGCTGCGGAAGGGCAAGCCGATGGCTTGCCCTTTTACATTTTGGGTGCCTCCGCTTTCGCAGAATGGGTGCTGTCGCCCGACACCCGCCGGTGAAATTCCTGGTCCATCACTTCCGGAATTCGCAAGACGATATCGAGCAGTTCAAGCTGGAGGGGATGCAGGCTTCCCAGTTGCGGGCGCAGACGTTTCAGGAAATCGTATTCCAGGAGGCTCGACCGAGCCGGAAGCGAGACCTGCCGGCACGAATCACGCAACGCTCCTGCAAGCCTGTTCTGCTCATCGTCGTTGAGCTGAAGCCCGCGAATTAGACGACGTATGAAATCTTGGCGGGGTGGCCCCTTTTCGCTTCGCTCAAGCGCGGAGAGGTAGCTCGGCTCATAGCCGAGGCGCTCTGCCAACTCGATTTGCTTCAAACCCCGCGAGACGCGGAACTCCTTCAGGAGTAACGAAAATGGACTCATGCTCACTCCCCGAGACGCGAAGAGTGTACAGTTAAACAGGGCAGACAGTAAACGTAAGATATTGTTTACTAAGAGAAAATATAAATAACCGCAACGGTAAATTCCGTTGGGATGCCGGGCATCCCCGGATAATTAACTTCGGAGCGAGATCGGAAGGCCGTGCTTAGGGGAAGCCAAAAACCTCGAAAACAATGGCGACCACCCGCGCACGTGGCGCGGCGAAAACCTGACGAAGCCGCTGCTACGCGTGCTTGAAATCATCTAAGAACTCGGACGCAGGATCCGCGCTGGTCACCAGCAGATGATCCCGCGCACGGGTACACGCTACATACAGCAGATGGCGCTCCGTGTTGTATACCTCCTCCAGGTCTGCTTCGTCCGCCACTTCTTCAATCCGGGCCTGAAGGGGAATGATCTCGTCGTCGCAAGCCATCACCGCTACCGCACGGAATTCCAGGCCCTTGGCCAGGTGCATGGTGCTGATGGAAGTCTTGCCGCTGACCGTTTCCACATGCTCATCCAAAACTTTGTGCGGCAACCCGGCTGTAGCCACCGCTGCCTGAGCGCGTTCCAGTTCAGCGTTGGAACGAACGAACACCCCAATCTCATGGGGAGCCAACCCTTCCTTCACCCGGTCGCCCAGCCAGGCAGCGACTGCACTGCCCTCCGCGTCCTGGCTGTCGAACACCTGAATCGAGGGGGCTGGCCCGTTGAACACGGAAACCGTGCCGCGCCGGGTTTCCACATTCCCGTCGATATCCGACACCTCTGGTCCGAGCAGCTGATCGGCCTGCATCCTGATCTGATGCGAGGTGCGGTAATTGATATGCAGAGTGCGGGAGCGGCCACGTAGATCCACGCCGAGCGATTTCCAGGAGAACGGTTGCTGGAAGATCCGTTGGCCGAGATCGCCGGCAAAAAACAGTGCGTTCGGCCGATCCGCGCCCATGGCTGCAAGGAAGCGCAGTTGGGGCACGCTGATGTCTTGCGCCTCGTCGACGACCACGAAATCAAAGGGTGGGTGCTTGCGGCGAGCGAGCTCTTGGGCCAGCTGGTTAAACATGCCATGATTGGTAATTGATCCGTCGGCGTCTAAACGGCGGCGCACGGCCTCGAAGACGGACCATAGCGCAGCGCGCTGCGCTTCTGGCAAACGTGTTTTTCGGCCGAGACGTTTTACATCACGATAGGCTTCCCAGCTGTCCAACTGCCACGCATCGACCACGTCCTCCCATTCCGTCAGCAGAAAACTCGGCGTGAACTTCAGCCCCATGGACTCTGAAGCGATCTCCTCCAGCCATTCCTTGATCAACCCCCGAGAAACCGCAGGGGTCGGGCCAAACTTTTGGGCATGCAGCCGTTCGCCGATTGCGTCCATGGAGTGGACTTCCAATCGCTCCGCCAGACGCGGCTCGTTGCTGATCAGACGTCGGAGCTTGGTGCGCAGCGCATTCGCCAATGTGTCGGAGAATGTAGCCAGTAACACACGGGATTCGGGATGGCTGCGGGCCAAGAACACGGCGCGGTGCAGGGCCACGATGGTCTTCCCTGTTCCGGCCGATCCGGAAACGCGCGCTGGGCCGGTGTAGTCACGCTCCACCCACTGCCGCTGGGCGGGGTGCAAAAAGGTCGTCCACTTTTCCCAGGGGTATGCCAGCGCCCGCTCAAGCTCTTCGACGTCATTCATCACCCGGAAACGACGCAGGGCATCCGGATGGCTGTAGGGATCAGCGCCGGCAACAACAGGTCGATTGATTTGGGGCATGCCCCCCGTGGCCAACTCCAACAGGGCCTCGGCCGCCTCGCCAGGCAGGTGGTCTGCCAGTTCCAGCAGGCTGTCCTCGTCAGCCTGACGCACGTCAGGTAGCCATTCCACCGGCACGCCATAGCTCAACAGCGTCTCTTCTGCGACATGGTCGAACAACCGTGGCTTTGCCGGCGCTGCGAGCTCGACATCGACGTACTTCGGGATGGTGATTTCCTGCACCGTTTCACGGATCTCGACGAGCTGGGCCGCTCCGGTTGTCGGGTGCGCTTCCAGCTTGCGACGTTCGGCCCAATCGTAAGCCTTGTCGTGGTGGTCGACGTAGCAAAGCAGCAGGCTGGACGACGTCTTGTGCACGATCAGGCGGATGTCACTGCTCACCCGTACCGACCAGAAGTTCTTGTCTCGGGCCTTGTCGAGTTTGTGGAAGCTCATGCCCGGATTGGCCGGGTTCAACTGCAGGTCGAAGGCAGTGGTCTTGACGGCCTTCTGCTCATCTCCTGTCAGTTTGGCCAGGCTATCGGTGAAGGTGTCCGCGATGCGAAAATCCACAAATTACTCCGCCATAAGTTGTTCAATCCTGTGTTTTAGATCCAGCGCCACCAACCCTCCAAGCGCTGCGTTTAGGATCTTCTCCTTTGTGAAAGCGGAAGCCGGTACCTTATTAATCAATTGCTTGTAAATAAATTTACCCTTTGCTCCTTTCAGTGGGCGGTGCTGAAAGCCTATCCAGACGTCATCATTGGTCGGGCTTCCTCCGTCCGGATAGAGTTCCGAGTTATGCGCTGCCCGCTGGCTTTTGAATTGATCACCGATGGGAGCCGCATGTGTGCCTAATACGTCGGCCACATAATCCATAGCTTGTTGCTGCGTGCAACCCAAGAAAATTTCAAGAAACTCAGGTTGACAAAAATAGGCTTCGACGTCCGATTCCGGCGGAAACCAAAGCCCCACACCTTGCGCTTCGTATTTGGCACTGAGCGTGGCAACTTCCTCGTCTGTCAGCGAATCTCGGTCACGGTGCACCAGAATCTTGAATTTCTGGCCTAGTGTTTCCGCCAACTCCTTTGCTTGCAAAGGCGTCGGGGCATTTTTGTAACCATTTCCTGGATAAAAGGCGACGGCACGATCGACCTCAGGCCATTGCGCAACAATCTTGCGCAGCAAGGAGGTATCTGAGTCCTCAGAGACTACAATCAACTTCTTGCCAAATGCTCCCCATCCAAGCGCAACCTCGACCAGTTGCCGATTCTGCGACTCAATTTTTCCGTCCTGCAACCAGCATACGTTCGTTCCTGGAGGCGCGCCCCGAACGATAAATGGGGAATGCGTGGTCAGAAGAATTCTCACCCCGCGTTCCTGGGCGACCTCTGCAAGAACGCTGACGAGCCGTTCTTGGATATGCGGATGCAGATGGATATCAGGCTCATCTATAAGAAGAATGCCCGGCCTGAACAGAAGAACGTAGCAAAAGATTTGAATCAGCTGGATGTATCCCGTCCCAGCGAGCTCAATCGGCTTCGTCGCGCCGTCCAGCGTTATGCCGCATTTGATAAAGAGATCACTATCATTGTCGTGATCAACGGTTATCGAGACAGGTCCAATGATTTTGCCTATCCACTGTTCGATCAGTTGAATGTTCTCGGGACTGCTCTCCTTCAAGAGAAGCAGCGCATTACGCAAGATCACATTTGAATCGCCGAACGAGCAGGCTTTTAAGATGACCTTTTTTGACTTTCTCTCTTCCTTATTTGGGATGCCGGAAATCCCGGGGATGTAGGCCGAGAAAAACTTCTTCTTCGCACGGAGTAGGCCGGTAAGGTCAGCGGGGACAGCACCTGTAATCGAAATTCCAGCATTACGCGCGGACCGCAGCTTGCACTTGGCCTCAATCGCTTCACCATCGGCCTTCTCAAAAAAGAGGGTGACCCGCGATGAGGGCGACCCTTCTTGATTACCCCAGTTAGCTCCATGTCCCAACGTTTTGTAGTCATCCGTCGGCAGGTAGTCCAGATCCTCAACACCGACGGTGGACGTCTTGCTGGCATCAACTCGATCTGCTTGCCGCATAACGCAGCAACCAAGATGCACAGCTTGTACGATTGAAGATTTCCCACAGCCGTTGGCACCCACGAGGATGTTCACGTCAGCGAGCGGCACTTCAACCGACTGAATCCTCTTGAAGTTTTCTATTTTTATTTTTGTTAATCGCATTTAGATCACCTTGAACACCTTCATCACCTCATCCCCCAGGTGATTGATGACCTTCACCGCAATCCTTCCTGACTTCGGCTTATCGAACGGCCGTGAGGTGTCGCTGTTCAGCGTCGCCCAGGCGTCCTCGTTGATCTCGGCCTTGAGCGTGGTCTTGAGGGCCTTATAGGGGTCGTTGGCGCCGAGGAAGTAGGCGTGGCGGACGAAGAAGCTTTCCTCGTTGTAATCGGTGTCGATGAACCAGCAGGCGATGCCTTCGGCGCCGTCGCTACGGACTTCGCCGGTGTTGGGGTGGAAGACGTCGACGCCGTTGACCTTGACGCGCACCTGGCCGCTTTCGGCGTCGAGGATGTCGATGTCGGGCTCGCCGAAGATGACGAACAGGTTGCCCTTACCAGTGTTCTTGAGGTCTTCGGCCATGTGCAGGTCGGCGTTCATGCGGGCCTTGAGCACGGGGATACGGCCGAGCTTGTCGAACTCTGAGGAATGGGCATCGTAGTTGAAGGCGCAGGCGATGAGCACGTCGAAACCGGCGTCGCCGGCTTCGCGGGCGGCGGCGACCAGATCGGGGCGTGAAACGGTTCCGAACTCGGGGCCAATGAAGATGGCAGCGCGCTTTTCGGTGCCGGATGCTTCCCCGCCTTCGAAGTAACGGCCGTCGGCGCAGACCAGATCGCCAGGCCACGGGGTCAGTGCGGTGAAGGCGATCTTGTCTTCCTTGTGGGCCTGCTGCACGCCGGCGGTCTTGAGGTTCTCCAGGATCATCTGGACGAAATCGCGCTCCTCGCCGTAACCCGGTTCGGCTTCGGCAACGCGGTCAATCAACTCGTCGTTCTCGTCCACGGCCAGCACGCGGTGAGGCGACAGGCTTTCGACGGTAAACGGCCCGGCCACGCGAACCTTCTTCTTGTCCTCGTAGGGCTTGTCGTAGAGGTATTCGAACTCGGCCTTGGCCGCGATGGAAGCATCGATTTCCTTCTGGCGAGCGATGCGGGCCTGCCACCAGTCACCATGCAGCTTCTTCGCGGCATCGGGCCATTTGGCAACGGCCTCGCGGGGGATTTCCCATTCCTGCCATTGCTTGCCCAGCGCCTTGTTCAGTTGCTCGCGCAAGGGCTCCAAGGTGAGTTGGAACTTGTCCCAGATCACGTCGATCTCGGCGTTGTTGGCGATGGACTTCAGGGTAATGTGCGGTACACGCTCGTAGACAAAGCCCTGGCGAACATTCCCTCGCGTTGGTTGGCTGGAAGGTGCGGTTCGAGTGACTTCAGCTTCCTTGAGTTGGCCCTCGCGACTGTCGGCGAGCAGGTAAAACGGATAGCGGGCACCCATGATGCGCGCGCGTGCCAAGGCAAGAGCAACTCGGGAGGTGTCGAGTGTGATCCAGCGGCGGCCCCATTGCTCCGCGACGTAGGCGGTGGTGCCTGAGCCGCAGGTTGGGTCGAGAACGAGGTCGCCTGGATCGGTGGTCATGAGAAGGCATCGCTGAACGACCCTCCATGATGTTTGCACAACATAAATAGGGTTTTCTTCACCCTTAACATCGTCCCAAAGATTGCCAACAGTTATGGCTGGCCGATCCTCATGGCGTACAACCCCAGCCAACGACTCACCACCTGCGTCAAAAAGCCTTCCGGCCTTGCCGAGGCGGTCAAGCCCGGCCGGGTTATCGAAGCTCCACTGACGTGTCCGACCACACTTCTTGGCGCGCCCCTGGAATACGTAATCTGCACTCCGGGTTTCATGTGGGTGTTGGCTTACGATTGGATAATTAACACGCGCCCAACTCCACCCAAGAGCCAGTTTGTTTGCGATTTCTTCAGCACCTAGGTTTGTTGTTCGCACCAACTCCCCTTCGGCTGACATCAACGTGTTGAACTTTGAATCTTCGTCGGGCGATTTGCGTAGTTCAACTGGCCGCCGGACTTTGACTTGCTCTGGCTTTTTGCAGAACCAGACGATGAAATCAAACATGCTCTCCGTTATGAGTGTTGATCCCTTCTTCTTGACTGCAATTGTATTAACGTAATTTCCCTCGCCGAAAACCTCTGCGAGCAACGCTTTTACAAGATATAAGTTCTCATCACCAATCTGGACAAAAATCGACCCAGAATCCGTCAGCAAATCTCTCGCCACGGTGAGGCGGTCGCGCAGATAGGTCAGGTAGGAATGGATGCCATCGCGCCACGTATCCCGGAACGCTTTGACCTGCTCTGGCTCACGAGTGATGTGGTCAGCTTTGCCATCAGTGACGTCGCGACTGGTGGTTGACCACTGGAAGTTGCTGTTGAATTTGATTCCGTAGGGTGGATCGAAGTAGATGCACTGCACTTTGCCCCGCAGACCCTCGCGCTCGGCGAGGCTCGCCATTACCTGCAGGCTGTCGCCGAGGATCATGCGGTTGGCCCAGTGGGCGTCGTGCTGGTAGAACTCGGTCTTGGCGTCGTCGTTGGGCAGGCCATTGAAGTCGGCGAACATGTCGACCTGCACATCGGCGGCCTTTTCATTGGCCTCGCTGCGGCGGCGCAGGTCGTCAATCAGCACCTTGGGGTGGACCTTTTCCTGGATGTAGAGCGGCGGTGCGTGGACAACAAGGTCGGACCAGTCCTGCTCGTCCTTGCCGCGCCAGACCAGCTGCGGGTCGAGGTCACGGTTGCGGCGTTCATAAGCCACACGGACGGGTGACTGCTCCTCCTTCTGCATCACCGACTGGTATTCGGCGGTGGGGATGTTCTTGCGGGTTGCGTCGTCGTGCTTGAGGGTTTCGACGGTCAGCGGGGTCTTGGGTCTCTTGTTAGCCATTTGTTGCGTTCTCTTTGTGCCAATCTTCCGGCCCTAGCTTCCGAAGGAAGTCTGCCACTTCATTAAGGATGTCATGGTTCTGCGCCCAGCGAATATGTTCAATGAACCTAGCTCTTTTCTCATCATCGCCTGAATGCCACCAGCCACCCAGGATAAGAGGCAGGGCTGGACGCCAACCCGCACCTTCTTGTACGCGATTAGGCAGCATTTTCCAAAGTGCATCCCACTGCTTTGGCTGAGGGCAAACACGCCCTTCAATCAAGAACTCGGCAACAAATTCCTCAAAATCGGCCATGTCAGTTTCCTATGTCACTTGATGAATCGACGTGGCGGTGTCGATCATCTTGTTGAACTCGGATTCGACCTTTTTCTGGAAGTCGGACTCGATCTGGTACACCTCGGTGAACTCGGCAAAGGCCCAGCGGCCGTATTGCTTGAGGTTGTTCACGCCGGGCACCCAGTAGGTTTCCATGGTGGATTTCTTTTCCTTGGCGTCTTCGCGCCGGTAGCCCTTGATCTCGACGATCAGGTGCAGGGGATCGTTCTCGCCGTGGCCATCGTCCACCAGCACGATGAAGTCGGGCAGGTAAGTGCGCGTTTCCGAGCCGTAGCGGTACGGCACTTCCAGGCCGAGGTTGTGGTTTTTGACGTAGGCGCGCACCTTGGGGTGGGATTCCGCCACGCGACAGAATTCGCCCTCCCAGTCGCTGTCGAGAATGACCCAGTTGAGGTGGCAGCGGCGGGCGTCGGTTTCCCAGCGGCTCGTTTTCGAGGTGTTGAAGTTGACGTGGGCGGTGGTGCCGGTGGGGTTGTAGGGGTCGAGCACGGCCTTGATGGGGCGCTTGCCCTGCTCGGCACGCGTGATGCCGGCGGTGATGCGCTCGCAGGCGATGTCGGCTAGTTCCTGATACATGAGCTGGGCCGGATAGGTGCCGCCCTTGCACACCAGGCAGGTGTCGAGCCATTGCTTGGTGATGCGCTTGAGCTGGCCGAACAGGTGCAGCTTGGGCTCTTCGCCGGGGTCGCGCCACTTGGTGTAGAGGAGACGCTTGGTCAGGTGCATCAGCAGCGTGGAATGCCGCATGTCCTGCAAGTGTTCGACGGTTAAGACGACACTTTCTCCAATAATGCCGCGATTTTCATTTTGTGTCGGGCCGACCAGATCGGGCGTCAGCTCCAGGATGGAATCGGCGTTGAATTCCGCCGAGAGCCGCTCTTCCGGAAGTTCGACCCGGTAGCCCTGCACCCGGGGGAACTGGATTTCGAGGGCGTCGCGATCCGGGCGCACGGCCTTGACCTGGATGGTCTCGCGCGGCGGCTGCGGCGGTGCGACCACGGGCTTGGCGGTGAAATCGAAGGGGATGCCCAGCACGTCGGCGTATTCGACGTTGAACCGGCCTTCTTCATTGAGATCGTAGGACTGGCGGCGCAGGGCGCGGCCGATGACCTGCTCGCACAGCAGCTGCGTGCCGAAGGCGCGCACGCCGAGGACGTGGGTAACGGTGTTGGCGTCCCAGCCCTCGGTGAGCATGGAGACGGACACCACGCAGCGGATGGAATCGCCCAGGCGGCCGGCCTTGCCGACGGTGTTCATAACCTCGCGCAGGAGATCCTGGTCGGTGATGCTCTCGGCGGCGCGCACGTCGCCGGTGCGCTCGACGATCTCGCGGCGGAAGCGGTCGATCTCGTCAGCCGCCATGTCATGGAAGCTGTCGTCCAGCGCCTCGCCGGATTCGAGCTGTTCGCTGTCGATCAGCAGGGTCTTGGGTCGGCCGAGCGGGTTGCCGTGTTCGTCGAAGTTGCGGAACAGGGGCAGACGGCCGTTCTCCAGCGTGGTCGAGCCGTCGTCGTTCTCCCGGTGGAAGCCGGAAATGAAGTCGTACACCAGCTTGGAGGTGGAGGTGTTGTTGCAGACCACGATGAAGCAGGGCGGGACGCGAATACCGGCGGACTCCCAGAGGTCATAGGTCTTTTGGTAGTGGCCGTAGAGGGCTTCGAGCGCGGTTTGCAGGCGGACAGGCAAGCTCAGCGGATCGAGTCCCTTCGCCTGGCCCCTGCCCTTCTTTGGCATGTCCTTGCGGATGTGTTCCCACAAGTTGCGGAACACGGGCATTTCATCACCCGGCAGGTTCTGCGCCACCGGCACGCGCGGCAGCTTGACGATGCCGCACTCAATGGCGTCCATCAGCGAAAAGTCGCTCATGGTCCAGGGGAACAAGGTGCCTTCTGCGTAGCCTGAGCCACGCAGGAAGAAGGGCGTGGCCGAGAGATCGATGACGCGGGCGACGCCTAGCTTGCGGTTGACGGCCTCCAGCCCTGAGATCCACAGGCGGGCGGCTTCGTTGTTCTCCTCGGCCTCTTTCTTCTCGTCGCCTTTGAGATCGTCGTCCTCGCCACTCTCGGGCTTTTCCCGGTAGCAGTGGTGGGCTTCGTCGTTGATGACCAGGACGTTCTTCATCCCCATCAGGTCGGGCATGACCCGCTGCAGCATCTGGCCTTCGGTTTCCTGGGTATTGAGGTCCTCGCCGCCGCGGCCTTGCAGTAGCAGCCGACCGCCCTTGGATAACTCCATGCGCTCGCGCAGCTTGAAGGCGTGGTAGTTGGTAATGACGATCTTGGCTCGCTCCAGGTCGCCCATCATGTCGCTGGGCACCAGTTCACGGCTGAGGTAGTAGCTGTCGGGGTCGTTGGGCTGGAGGACGCGCAGACGGTCCTTGATAGTCAGGCCGGGGGCAACGAGCAGAAAACCACGGGTGAATTTCTTGCTGGTGGGGCGGCGCACCGCGTTGACGGTCTGCCAAGCGATGAGCATGGCCATGACCGTGGTTTTGCCGGCGCCGGTCGCGAGTTTGAGCGCCAGCCGCATCAGTTCGGGATTGGCCTCCCGGTTGGCGTTGACCAGATTCGTCAGGAACCGCTCGCCGGCTTTGCCGATCTGCGGTGCGACTTCGGTGAGCCAGATGGCCGTCTCGACAGCCTCGACCTGGCAGAAGAAGGGCCTGATGCTGCTGAACTTGTGATGCCGCCAGTGCTGGAGGAGCCGAGCGGTTTCTGGCGTGACGTGCCAGTCGTTGGGGTTGGGGATCATCCGCCACTTGTCCACCTCCTGGCGAACGGCGTTGATGATGGCCGTGTGGCTGTACTGCTGGTCTTCGTTGGAGAGGCCCTTGCCTTCGTCAAAAATCAGGTCAGCCTGCTTGGCCCCCTTCTGCTTCTTGGGCTTGGGGATGGGCGTGATGAACTCCGCGCGGCGGCGGGTCTCGATGATCTGCTGCGTCGGCTGGCCGCTGCTATCCAGTTCCCAATGGCGAGACGGGTACTCGTATGGGGAATTGAGAATGGGCCTCTCAAAGAATTGGTTGCTCATTTTTTATTTATTCCCCCTAAGCATGATTTGAATCAACGTTTGATCCAAAGATGCCTATTTATTATTTGAGGCCAGACTTATGGATTTTTACAAGTTGAACTCATAAGAAAGGCCAACCTGTTTGTTGGCCCCTCATTAGGAAATTTCATTTTTATTTTTGTGGTGTATCGATCCACCTAATATCGATCACGTCACCAATTCCCACGAAATCTAAAGTTTTGGGAAAAATCTAGATTTCAATGGGATCCTACAAAGCCTCAAACATCCAGGTTCCGCACCCCCAGCGCATTCGATTCGATGAAATTCCGCCTTGGCTCCACCTCGTCGCCCATCAGGGTGGTGAAGATCTGGTCTGAGGAAATCGCATCCTCGATCTGCACTTTCATGAGGCGGCGCACCTTGGGATCCATGGTGGTTTCCCACAGCTGCTCGGGGTTCATTTCGCCGAGGCCCTTGTAGCGCTGGATGCTCATGCCGCGCTTCACTTCGGCGAGGAACCAGTCCATCGCCTCGCGGAAGCTTTGCACCGGGCTTTCCTTCTCGCCGCGCCTGGCGCGGGCACCCAGGCCGATGAGGTCGCGCAGGAGGTCGCCGACTTTCGCCAGTTGGCCGTAATCGCCGGATTCGAGGAGATCCGCTTCGAGAAAGCTGACGTGCACGTTGCCGTGGGCGTGGCGGGTGATGCGCAGGCGATGGCTGTCGGCTTCGGCGATGTATTCCGCGGCGACTTCGAATTTCTGCGGGTCGAGCGCGGCGCCCAGGCTCGCCTCGCTCATCATGGCTGCGCCGCTGTCGGCGAGCGATAGGCGCGGGATCTTCATCAGCGCCTGCAGCACGTCGTCGGGCAACAGCCGCGCCAGCCGCTCGCACACGGCCTCGGCAAGGAAGTATTCGCGCGCCAGGGTTTCCAGCGCTTCGCCGGCAATCGGCATGGCGCCTTCCATGGGTGTGAGTTCCGCTTCCTTCATCGCTTCCGCCATCAGATGCTCTTTCAACGCATGCTCATCCTTGAGATAACGCTCGGAGCGGCCGTGCTTGACCTTGTACAGCGGCGGCTGGGCAATGTAGATGTGACCGCGCTCGACGAGCTCGGGCATCTGGCGGTAGAAGAAGGTCAGCAGCAGGGTGCGGATATGGGCGCCGTCAACGTCGGCGTCGGTCATGATGATGATGCGGTGGTAGCGCAGTTTCTCGGGATTGTAGTCATCCTTGCCGATGCTGGTGCCGAGCGCGGTGATGAGTGTGGCGATTTCCTGGCTGCCGATGACCTTGTCGAAGCGTGCGCGCTCGACGTTGAGTATCTTGCCCTTGAGCGGCAGGATCGCCTGGAACTTGCGGTCGCGGCCCTGTTTGGCGGAGCCGCCGGCGGAGTCGCCCTCCACCAGATAAAGTTCGGACAGCGCGGGATCCTTTTCCTGACAGTCGGCAAGTTTGCCCGGCAGGCCGAGACCGTCCATCACCCCCTTACGGCGGGTGATCTCGCGGGCTTTCCTCGCCGCTTCGCGGGCGCGCGCGGCTTCGACGATCTTGCCGCACAGCAGTTTGGCGTCGTTGGGGTTTTCCAGCAGGAAATCGGCGAGCTTCTGGCCCACGACTTCCTGCACCACCGGCTGCACTTCGCTGGAGACCAGCTTGTCCTTGGTCTGGCTGGAGAACTTGGGCTCGGGCACCTTCACCGACAGCACACAGGTGAGGCCTTCGCGCATGTCGTCGCCGGTCGTCTCGACCTTGGCCTTTTTCGCCAGCTCGTTCTCTTCGATGTACTTGTTCAGCACGCGCGTCATCGCCATCCTGAGGCCGGTGAGGTGAGTTCCGCCGTCACGCTGGGGGATGTTGTTGGTGAAGCACTGCACCGATTCCGAATAGCTGTCGTTCCACTGCATGGCGACTTCGACGGTCATGCCGTCCTTCTCGCCGACTGCATGGAAGACCTTCGGATGCAGGACGCTCTTCACCCTGTTCATGTATTCGACGAAGCCCTTCACGCCGCCGGAATGCGCGAAGTTCTCGCTCTTGCCGTCGCGCTGGTCGATCAGCTCGATCTTGACGCCGTTGTTGAGGAAGGATAGTTCCCGGATGCGCTTGGCGAGAATGTCGAAGTGGTATTCGACATGACCGAAGATTTCCTCGTCGGCGAGGAAGTGCACTTCGGTGCCGCGGTTCTGTGTTTCGCCCACGATCTGCATGGGCGAAACCTCTACCCCATTCTGGATTTCAACCGGGCGGTCCAGCACCTTGCCCTGGTGGAAGGTCATCGCGTACTTCTTGCCGTCGCGGCGCACGACGAGCTTGAGCCACTTCGACAGGCCGTTCACGCACGACACACCCACGCCATGCAGGCCACCGGATACCTTGTAGCTGTTCTGGTTGAACTTGCCGCCGGCGTGCAGCACGGTCATCACAATCTCGGCAGCGCTGCGCTTGGGCTCGTGCTTGTCGTCGAACTTGATGCCGACCGGAATGCCGCGGCCATTGTCCGAAATCGAAATCGAATTGTCCGGATGGATGATGACCTTGATGTCGTCACAATAACCGGCCAGCGCCTCGTCGATGGCGTTGTCGAGCACTTCGAACACCATGTGGTGCAGGCCGGTGCCGTCGGAGGTGTCGCCAATGTACATGCCGGGGCGCTTGCGCACCGCCTCCAGGCCTTCCAGCTGCTGGATGCTGTCTTCATCATAGCCGCCGTTGGCCGGATCGGGTGTCGTGTTATCGGACTTCTTGTTCATGCTGTCACCGCCCCGAACGGGGCGTTCCTGTTGGAGTTGCGTGAATCGGGCATCGCCCGGGCCAGGTGCTAGATGCGCATCGGCATCACGACATATTTGAAGCCAGGTTCACCTGAACTGGTGATCAGCATGCTGCTGTTGGCATCGCCGAGCGACAGCGTGACGCTGTCACTACTGGTCGCGCCCATCCCTTCGAGCAGATAGTTGACGTTGAAGCCGACATCGAGCGGATCGCCCTGGTATTGCACCTCGATTTCATCGGCCGCTTCTTCCTGCTCGTTGTTGTTGCACACAATGCCGAGCGTGTTGTCGCTCATCACGAGACGCACCCCGCGGAATTTTTCGTTCGACAGGATCGCCGCGCGCTGCAGTGCCTGCATCACGGTCTGCCGGTTCGCTTCGAGCTGACGCGGCTGATTGGCAGGAATCACACGTTGATAGTCAGGAAATTTGCCATCGACCACCTTGGATACGAGTTCGGTCCCAGGCAAACGGAAGGTGACCTGGTTGGCGCCGATGCGCAGCTCGACCGCGTCGTCGACGTCTCCCAGCAGCTTGTTCAGTTCCAGCACGGTCTTGCGCGGAATGATCACTTCGCGCGATTCGACCTCGTTCTCCAGTGGGGCTTCAGCGTAGCTCAGGCGATGGCCATCGGTGGCGACGACGCGCAGTTGCTTGCCCGCCAGCACCAGCAGCATGCCGTTGAGGTAATAGCGGATGTCCTGGCTTGCCATGGCGAACTGGACGAGCTGAAGCAGGCGGCGCAGTGACTTTTGAGACAGGCTGAACGGCTCGCTGAGACCCGCGCCGGTTTCGACCCGCGGATAGTCGGCGGCGGGCAGCGTCTGCAGGGTGAAGCGCGACTTGCCCGCGCTCACCACGACCTGGCTGTCCTTGCTGTCGAGCTTGACACGCACCCCTTCCGGCAACGCGCGCACGATGTCGAACAGCTTGCGCGCGGCGATGGTGATGGCGAAATCCTCGCCACCCGCTTCGACGTCGATGGATGTGCTGACCTGCACTTCGAGGTCGGTGGCGAGAAAGCTCAGCCGGTTTCCCCTGCGTTCAAGCAGCAGGTTGGACAGGATCGGCAGGGTCTGGCGTCGTTCCACCACGCCCACCACATTCGAGATGGCCGCCAGCAGTGCATTGCGTTCGCTTTGTACTAATAGCATTGATCTATACCTGGAAATCGTAATTAAAGGCGTCAAAAACAGCGTATAAGTCTGCTTGTCCTCTTATATCATGGACTTGCGTCATTATTGGCCTGTGGATAAGTGCGGGGCAAGGCGGGATGACCGTGGATGATTCCATGGGCACGACGGTGAGGATGCGACTTGTCCACATTTCATCCTCAGCCTGTCAGGGTTTGCAGCAACACAAGGTAATCGCGCCCGATGTCGGCCTCGGTCTCACGCAGCTCGGCAACCTTGCGGCAGGCGTGGATGACCGTGGTGTGGTCGCGTCCACCAAAGGATTCGCCAATTTCCGGCAGGCTCTGGTTGGTGAGCTCCTTGGCAAGGGCCATGGCGATTTGCCGTGGACGGGCCAGGTTGCGCGTGCGCTTCTTCGAATACATGTCGGCGACCTTGATCTTGTAGAAGTCGGCAACGGTCTTCTGGATGTTCTCGATCGAGACGATGCGCGAGGTCGACGCGATGAGGTCGCGCAGCGCCTCCTTCACCACTTCCATGGTGATCTGCTTCTCGTGGAAGCGCGAGAAGGCGATCACGCGCTTCAGCGCGCCTTCGAGCTCGCGCACGTTGGAGCGCACCTGCTTGGCGATGAAGAAGGCGACGCTCTCGTCGAGCTTGACGTTCTCCGCCTGCGCCTTGGCGAGCAGGATGGCGACCCGCATTTCGAGCTCGGGCGGCTCCACCGCCACCGTGAGGCCCCAGGCGAAGCGGGACTTCAGGCGGTCGTCGAGCCCGCTGATCTCCTTCGGGAAGGTGTCGCAGGTGATGACGATCTGCTTCTTGTTCTCGATCAGCGAGTTGAAGACGTAGAAGAACTCCTCCTGGGTGCGGTCCTTCTTCGCCAGGAACTGGATGTCGTCGATCAGCAGCAGGTCGAGCGACATGTAGCGCCGCTTGAGGTCGTCGAACTGCTTGTTGAGGTAGGCCTTCACCACGTCGTCGACGTAGTCGTTGGCGTGGATGTAGCTGATGCGCGCGTCCGGGTTGTTCTGCCGCACGGTGTTGCCGATCGCCTGCAGCAGGTGGGTCTTGCCGAGGCCGACGCCGCCATAGATGAAGAGCGGGTTGTAGGCCATGCCCGGGTTGTCGGCGATCTGCAGCGCGGCGGCGCGGGCAAGCTGGTTGGCGCGGCCGGAGACGAAGTTGTCGAAATTGAATCCCGGGTTGATCCGCAGGCCGACCTGTCCGGGCGCGGGCGCGGCGCCGGTCGCGGCCGCGCCGCCGGGGGCAGCGGGGCCGCCCGGGCGCGCACGGGGCGCGGGGCTCTTCTTGCCCAGCGCGTAGGAAATGGTCACCGGGCGCGCGTAGAATTCCTGCGCCCAGACGTCGATATGCTCGGCGAACTTCTCGCGCACCCAGTCCATGACGAAATGGTTGGGCGCAAGGATGCGGACGTCACCGTCGGTGTCGTCGAAGACCAGGGGCTTGATCCAGGTGCTGAATTGCTGCTGGGTCAGGTTGGCGCGGAAGCGCTCTTGGCAGAGGTCCCAGAAGGAATTCATTGTTATCAGTGGCGAGGCGTAGGGCGGCATGGGATTCGAACGCGAATCTTACTCCCCTTCGACCAGGTTATCCACAGGCACGGCCGGGGCGGGCTGCCGCCGTCGGCCCGGTCTTGCTTGACACGTCCCCCGGGGGGCGGGTCTAATACGCGGTTTTTCAACAGATTTTTTTGTTCGGCCGCCCGGCTCGCGGGCAGGGCCGGCGCCAGCCAGAAAGGACAAGCCATGAAACGCACCTACCAGCCCTCCACCGTCCGTCGCAAGCGCACCCACGGCTTTCGCGCCCGCATGAAGACCAAGGCCGGTCGCGCCGTGATCAACGCGCGTCGTGCCAAGGGCCGCTCCCGCCTGGCGGTCTGATCGACACGCAACCCGGCCGCGCGGGCGGTGTGCGCATGCGCGACGCCCGCCTGGTCAACAAGGCCGATTTCGACCGGGTATTCGCCGAGAACCAGCGCGCCCGCACGGATTACGTGATGGTGATGGCGCGCCCCAACGCGGTCGGCCATCCGCGGCTGGGGATGGTGATTCCCAAGCGCGTGCTTGGCCGGGCGGTGGATCGCAACCGGATGAAGCGGTGCATCCGCGAAACTTTCCACCAGGTGCGCGCGGAACTGCCGGCCTGCGATTTCGTCGTGCGCCTGTTCGCCAGGCCGGTGCCGGGTGACGAGGCACGCGACCTGCCGCGCACGTTCAGGCGGGCCGGCGAGCGGGCCATGGCGAAATGGCCCCTCGCCCCGTCCGATGCGGTGCCGGAACCCTCTTCCAACTGAAAGCGTCCTGTCTCATGGATAACCAGCGGCTGATCCTCTTCATCGTCTTTTCCTTCTCGCTGCTCTTGTTATGGGAAGCGTGGCAGGACAGGCACGCACCGGCGCCGGCGGCCCCGGCCGCGACCGGCGCGCCGGCCTCGGGTGCCCCCAAGCCGACCCAGGCGCTCAACGCGCCCGCCGCCGCGGCGCCGGCGCAATCCGGCTTCGCCCAGGGCGCCCGCGCGGTGGTCGAGACCGACGTCCTGCGCGCCGTGATCGACGCCAACGGCGGCGACCTGCGCGAGATGCAGCTGCTCGCGTACCGCGAGACGGAGGACAAGAATCAGGTATTCACGCTGTTCGAGGATGACCGGGCCACGCCCTATCTGGCGCAGAGCGGGCTGGTCGGCAAGGGCCTGCCGACGCACCGCAGTGTGTACGAACTCAAGCCGGGGACCTATCGGCTGAGCGGGGAGGCCGCCGAGCTCGAGGTTCCGCTGGTGTGGACCGATCCTGCCACCGGCGTGCGGGTCGAGAAGACCTACGTGTTCAAGCGCGGCAGCTACCAGATCGTGGTGCGCACCCGCGTCGTCAACGGCGGCAGCGCGCCCGTCGAGCTCACGCCCTATTACCAGTTCACCCG
>JANJWS010000043.1 GCA_024709425.1 Thiobacillus sp. | reverse complement strand
GCCGTACACGAAGCGGTTGTAAAGGTCGTGGGCCGGGTCCAGGCCGCTGGTCCAGTTCTTGTTCGAGAACGGGAAATTGGCAACGACGTAGTCGAAGGTCTTCAGGCTGCCGTCGGCGTTGGTGAAGTGCGGGTGAGACAGTGTGTTGTCCTGCCGGATTTCGGCTGTCGGGCAGTCGTGCAGCACCATGTTCATCCGCGCCAAGGCAGAGGTGGCGTTGTCCATTTCCTGGCCATAAAGCGCCAAGTCGAGGCCAGTACGGCTCTTGGCCTCGTCGTGCGCCTTGAGCAGCAGCGAGCCGGAGCCGCAGGTCGGGTCGTAGATGCTCTGGGTCGAGTTTTTGGCCGTTCCCAGGTCGATGACCATGGCCATGATGCGCGAGACTTCCGCCGGGGTGTAGAACTGGCCCTTGGACTTGCCCGACTCCGTGGCGAAGTGGCGCATCAGGTATTCGTAGGCGTCACCCAGCAGGTCGTCGCCCTCGGCACGGTTGCGGCCGAAATCCATCGTCTCGAAGATGGCCACCAGCTTGGTGAGCCGGTCCACCATCGCCTGGGCCTTGCCCAGCTTTTCCTCGTCGTTGAAGTCGGCGACGTTGATAGCGCCCTTGAGACTGTCGTTCGCATCGGCCAGCCGGCCGATGATCTTATTCATCTTGTCGCCGATCTCCTTGTCGCCCTTGGCCGCCACCATGTCGGCAAAGCCGCCGCCGGCAGGTACATCGATCAGGGCGTTGGCATCGCCGGTGTACTTGTCAGAGACGTATTTGACGAAGAGCAGGACGAGTACATAGTCCTTGTACTGGCTGGCGTCCATCCCGCCACGCAGCTCGTCGCAGGACTTCCAGAGGGATGAATAGAGTTCGGATTTCTTGAGGGCCATAGATTTATGGTTGTCGGTTATTGGCTGTGCAGCCGGCCACTTTACAGAGCGGCTGCCAAAGCCGCCAGCCGATCACGCAAGCCACCAAGCAATTACGGGGTGGCAGCTAATAAATCACGAAGGGGGATGAATCACCGTAAGACTTTGGCCTTCCAGTGCCGTAGGCTAATCGGCGGAATCGGCAACCATTTGATTTATATAGATGTTGGCGTCCACTAACGCCGTTCACCGCGTACCGACCAAGGCAGGCCTATCGACTTTAGTGGCGAAACTATCAACTCTATTGGCGACCGACAGCGGGCGCATAGGCCCGCGTAACGGAACTTGCCCGCCGTTTAGCACTCAGACTCTGAGAGTGCTAGAATTAAATTTAAGGAGGGAAATCCAGACATGACGCAATCCATGGCCTTGCCGATTCCCGCGGCGTACAGCCTCGACAGCTACATCCAGACGGTCAACCGTTATCCTCTGCTGAGCCAGGAGGAGGAGCAGGCCTACGCGAGGGCGTGGCGCGATCATCAGGATGTCGACGCGGCGCGCCAACTGGTGGTGTCGCACCTGCGCGTGGTGGTGAGCCTGGCGCGCCATTACCTGGGCTACGGCCTGCCGCATGCGGACCTGATCCAGGAAGGTAATGTCGGCCTGATGAAGGCGGTGAAGCGCTTCGACCCCGACCGCGGGGTGCGGCTGGTGTCGTTCGCGGTGCACTGGATCCGCGCGGAAATCCATGAATACGTGCTGCGCAACTGGCGCCTGGTGAAGGTGGCCACGACGAAGGCGCAGCGCAAGCTGTTCTTCAACCTGCGCAGCCTGAAGCAGTCGCTCAACGCGCTGACGGTGAAGGAAGCCGATGCGGTGGCGCGCGAGCTCAACGTCAGCCGCAAGGACGTGCTGGAGATGGAAACCCGCCTGACGGGGCACGACATCTCGCTCGACCCGACGGTGGACGACGGCGAGGAGGGCTACAGCCCGGCGGCGTATCTGGCGAGCCCGGACGAGAATCCGGCGCAGAAGCTGGAGCGCGAGCAGACCGAACGCCTGCGCCATACGGGGCTCGCGACGGCGCTGGAAAATCTCGACGAACGCAGCCGCCGCATCATCCAGGCACGCTGGCTGACGGAAGACGAGGCGGCGACGCTGCACGAGCTGGCGGCGGAATATGGCGTGTCGGCCGAGCGCATCCGCCAGATCGAGGCACGTGCACTGAAGAAGATGCGGGAGATGATTCCAGCCTGAGACAAACGTCACAAGCCATGAACATGAAAAAGCCCCGCATCGCGGGGCTTTTTCATGGTGAACGGGGACACCGGACTCAGAACAACCCGCCAACCAGCACCGAAAAAAGGCTGATCCAGGACCAGACGACCATGCCGATCACAACGACCATGGGAAAACCTTGGAAAGTGAACAGTTGTTTCATTGCGTGTGCTCCGTTTGCGTTAATGAAATGGTAGGTGAATTCGCCGCCTTGTTCAAACGGCGGGCGGGCAGCATGGGGTCATCGTCGTCCATGACAATACGCTCGGCGGGCCCTTCCAAATCGTCGAACTGCCCGCTGCGGATCGACCAGAATATCCCCGCGACAATGAGAAGAACGAACAGCCCCGACAGCAGGAACAGAAAGATGAGGACGCCGCTCATTGGACAACCAGTTCCCGCGTATCGCGGTAGTGCAGCACCCCTGCGCGGGTAAGGCGGAGTTCGGCAAGCCAACGTCCGGCGGCGGGTAGTTCGAGTACACCGACGTATTCGCCGGGGTTCACGGCGGAGAGTGCGAGGGCGTTTGCCGCCCGGGCGGTGCCGGGACGCAGCAGCCAGAATTCAGCCTCGATGCGGTCGACGGGCAGTCCGGTGCGATCACGCACGCGCACCCGCAAGGCGCGCGACGGGCCTTCAACGTCGAGTCCTTCGAGTTCGACCCGCCAGCCGAGTTCCGACTCGTGGTGTGTCTGCGCAAGCTCCGAGGAGACGGCCTTCGCGGCGTCCTGGCCATGAGCGACGACGCCTGAAAATCCGCTGTGAACGGTGCTGCCAGCTTTGCCGCCGAGCCACCAACCGGCGAACGGCGACGGCAGACCGCGGGTGGAGACATACAGCAGCCCGGCGTTGAGCACGACGACGCCCACGAAGAACGCGATCAACAGCCGTGGAGCCCAGTGCAGGCGCGTACCGCGCCGACGCAGCCCGCGGGTGGCATTGAGCACGTAGCCCGCGGCGAGAAACACGGAAATATGGATGGCAACGACGTCGAGCCCGGGCCAGCGGCCAGCCGCCAGTCCGAAATACCCGAGGAGCGGAATGAGGCTGGCCAGACCCGCGCGCAGGCGCGGCGACAGGCCGGGAATGAACCCGCCGAGGGCGTACAGGACGAGCACGGCGGCAAGGCCGCCGAACAGTGTCAGGAGCGTGCTCAAGGGCGCCCTCCGGGAACGTCGAAGTGCGCACTCGAGCGGCGCGCCTCATCCGGGTTTTCGCGCGGGAAGATGACGAATTCCACGCGCGGCGTATGCGCGGCGACCGTCGGCTCGAGGCGGACGCTCGCCTGCACCAGCCCGCTGTGCCCCGGGCGGACGGTGATTTCATCGAAGTTCCCGAGGTCAAGCGCCTCTCCCGGAAGACCCTCGGCACGAATGACGAAGGTCTGCGTGGTTTCGGCCTTGTTGGTGATACGGATCTGGTAACGATTGCGGATGTCGCCATTGGACAGCACCACGAAGAGCGGCTGCCGCACCTGGCTCACGGCATGATCGAAGCTGCCGCGGGTGGCGATGCTCCAGACGAGGTAGCCCATCATCAGCACGAACGCGACCCCGTAACCAATGACCGAAAGGCGTTTCCAATGCAGGTGCGGTGCCAGCGGCGCAGCCGCGGCGAGGTTTTGCTCGGAATCGTAGCGGATGAGACCATGTGGAAAACCGAACGAATCCATGATGCCATTGCAGGCGTCGACGCACAGGCCGCAGGAGATGCACTTGTATTGCAGCCCATCGCGGATGTCGATACCGGCGGGGCACACCTGCACACACAGGCCGCAGTCGACGCAGTCGCCGAGGCCTTTCTCATGCCGCTCGGCCAGGGTGCGCTGGCCGGTGCGCGCGGCGGCGCGTCCGTGCGTCCCCTCTCCGCGATGCGCGTCGTAGTGGACGGCGAGGGTTTCGGGTTCGTACATGACACTCTGGAAGCGTCCGTAGGGACACACGTAGGTACAAACCTGCTCGCGCATGAGACCAGCGGCAAGATACGTGGACACGGTGAGGATGCCGACCGTGATATAGGCCGCAGGCGCGGCCCGGGCGGTGAAGAAGTCCACTACCAACTGGGGTGCGGGCGCAAAGTAGGCGGCAAAGGTCAGTGCGGTCCAGAACGAAGCAAGCAGCCACAGGACATGCGTGCCGCCGACCTTGACGAACTTGTCGGGGTTCCACGGCTGGCGATTGAGGCGAATGCGTGCCGGCCGTTCGCCCTGTACCCGGTGCTCGATCCAGATGAAGAAGTCGGTCCACAATGTCTGAAAGCAGAAGTAGCCACAGAACGCCCGGCCGAACAGCGCGGTGGCGAAGAACAGGAGGATGGCGGCAATGAACAGGAGCAGGGCGAGCCAAATGACATCCTGCGGATAGACGGTAAGGCCGAAGATGAGGAAGCGCCGGCCGGGAAGATCGAACAGTACCGCCTGCGAGGGGGCATCGGGGCGTGCCCACGGCAACCAAGGAAGCAGGAAATAGACAGCGTAGGCGAAGACCAGCACACCAGTCTTGAAGCGGCGAAAAGGCCCCTTCACCGAACGGGTGAAAATGGGGATGCGCTTCTGGTAAAGCGGAGGCGTGGTGTCCGTGCCGTGTTCCATCAGAGACATGACAATCCGGGAAAAAAAGCCCCCGGCGAAACGGGGGCTTTGCGCATTGCGGGTCGCGGGCTCAGCTGCCGCCGCCCAGTTCGTGTACGTAGACCGTCAAAACCTTGATCTGTTCCGGGGTGAGACGCCCCCCCCACGCCGGCATGACCCCGCGGTTGACGCCACCAGCGATGATGCCGCGGATGGCCGCGACTTTCGCTTCGGGCGTCTGCGCCACGGGAACGTTGGCCCACAGCCACACGCTGTCGGTCAGGTTCGGCGCGCCCAGCTCCTGGCGGCCCTTGGCGTCCGCACCGTGGCACGTGTGGCACGCCGCGGTATCGCCACGGAAGAGCTGTGCACCGGCTTCGGCAAGCTTCGCATCATGCGGAATGCCCGACAGGCTGGCGACATGGTTCGCAAGCGCATCGATCTGCTCGGTGACGAGCACCTCGCTGAAAGCGGGCATATAGCCACGGCGCCCCTCGATAATGGTTTCGTGGATGCTGTCGTAGGTGCCGCCGTACAGCCAGTCATCATCGGTGAGATTGGGGAAGAAGCTGACCACGCCCTGGCCGCCCGCCTGGTGACAGGGGGCGCAGTTGTCGGCGAACAGCGCCTTGCCCGCGGACAGGATGAAGCCGTTCATCTCCGGGTCCTTGGCGATCTGCTCGTAGGACATCGAGGCAACCTTGTCGAAATAGGGTTTCTGCGCGGCAGCGGCCTCGTTGAGGTCAGCCATCAGGAGTGCCCGCGTGTTCCAGCTGTGCGTCTTTGTTTCGCCCTCGCTGTTGACGTAGGTGATCGTCTTCATTCCGCCGATCCAGCCATTTCCGACCGGCCAGGAGGGATAGATGATCCAGTAGACGATGGAAAACACGACCGTGGCGTAGAAGGTCCACACCCACCATGCCGGCAGTGGGTTGTTGTATTCCTGCAGGTCGCCATCCCAGGCGTGGCCAGTGGTCTGGGCAGATTGGGAAGACTGTTTGTGATCGCTCATTGCTTGTCCTTGTGGGCGTCCTTGTCGTCAAGGAAGGGGATGTCGCGGTACGACTCGAGCTTCCGGCCGCGCTGCTTGCTCCCGTAGACGTAAATCAATATGCCGATGAAGGTGACGAAAAAGATGATCAGCGCCAGCGGCTTGGTGTTCTCCGGGTGGGAAAACCACATCAGCCAGTCCATGCGCAACTCCCGGCGGTACGCTCAGCGGTAGCCGACGAACGCGTCGTCGGCATGCTTGCTGAAGTCGACCATGGTCCCGAGCACCTGCAGATAGGCCACCATGGCGTCCATTTCCGAAATGCCGGAACGGTCCCCGTCATAGTTGCCGAAGTTCGCCTGCTCGACCAGGTTCTTTCGCGCATCCGGGATGTGCAGTTGCTTGGCGACCGTCTCGCCGAACTTGCCGACGTTGGCGTCATATTCGGCCTGCGACAGCGAATACGGCACGCCGACCTTGCGCAATGCCGTCATGCGGTCGGTGATGTCGGAGATGTCGAGTGGGGTGTTGAGCAGCCAGGGGTAGTTCGGCATCACCGATTCCGGCACCATCGTGCGCGGCGCGACCAGATGCTGCACGTGCCATTCGTTGGAATACTTGCCGCCGACACGCGCCAGATCCGGCCCGGTACGCTTCGAACCCCACTGGAAGGGATGGTCGTACTGGGACTCCGCCGCCAACGAGTAATGGCCGTAGCGCAGCTTTTCATCGCGGAACGGGCGGATCATCTGTGAGTGACAGGTATAGCAGCCTTCGCGGATGTAGATGTCACGGCCGCGCTGCTCCAGGGGCGTGTAGGGACGCACGCCCTCGACCTGCTCCACGGTCTTGTCGATGAGGAACAGCGGGGCGATCTCCACCAGTCCGCCAACGCTGATGGCCAGCATGGTCAACACCGCCATCAGGCCGATGTTGGTTTCAACCCATTCGTGCTTGAAATTGAAGTTCATCGTCGTTATCCCTTGCGATTCACGCGTGCGCCAGCTTGCCGGTCCCCGCGGCGGCGTTCTCGCGCTGCCCCTGACGGATGGTCATGAAGATGTTCCAGGCCATCAGCACCGTGCCGGTGAGGAAGAACATGCCGCCGATGGCACGCATTGCATAGAAGGGCATCATCTTGGCGACTGATTCGGCGAAGGAGTACTGCAGGTTGCCGAAATCGTCGAAGGCGCGCCACATCAGGCCCTGGGTGATGCCGGAGATCCACATCGCGACGATGTAGAGCACGATGCCGATGGTGGCGAGCCAGAAGTGCCACCTGACCAGTTTTTCGCTCCAGATCTGTGTTTCCCACAGGCGCGGCATCATGTGGTAGAGCGATCCGAAGGAAATCATGGCCACCCAGCCGAGCGCGCCCGAGTGCACGTGACCAACGGTCCAGTCAGTGTAATGACTCAATGCGTTGACTTCCTTCAGCGACATCATCGGGCCTTCGAAGGTCGACATGCCATAGAACGACAGCGCGACGATCATGAAGCGCATCACGTAGTCGGTGCGCAGCTTGTCCCAGGCGCCGGAAAGGGTCATGATGCCGTTGATCATGCCGCCCCACGATGGCATCAGCAGCAGGATCGAGAACGCGGCGGCGAGCGACGAGGTCCAGTCGGGCAGCGCGGTCCAGTGCAGGTGGTGTCCGCCGACCCACATGTACATGAAGGACAGCGCCCAGAAGTGGACGATGGACAGACGGTAGGAATAGATCGGCCGGCCGGCATGCTTGGGTACGAAGTAGTACATCATGCCAAGGAAGGCGGCGGTGAGGAAGAAGCCCACCGCGTTATGCCCGTACCACCACTGGGTCATCGCGTCCTGCGTGCCTGCAAACAGGCTGTAGGACTTCATCGAGAAGAGGTCCACCGGCACCGCAAGGTTGTTGAAGGTATGCAGCAGGGCGGTGGCGAGGATGAATGCCAGGTAGAACCAGTTGGCGACATAGATGTGGGGTTGCTTGCGGCGCATGATGGTGCCGACGAAGACGATCAGGTAGCTCACCCACACGACTTCGATGAGGATGTCGATCGGCCATTCCATCTCGGCATATTCACGGCCCTGCGAATAACCCAGGACGTAGGACACGGCGGCGAGCACGATGATCGTCTGCCAACCCCAGAAGGTGAAACTCGCCAGGCCATCGGAAAACAGGCGCGCCTGACAGGTACGCTGCACTACGTAGTACGAGGTGGCGAAGAGTGCCGAACCACCGAAACCGAAGATCACGGCACTGGTATGAACCGGGCGGAAGCGACCGAAAGAGAAATACGGGCTGTCGAAGTTGAGGAACGGCCACGCCAGTTCGGAAGCAATGTAAACCCCGACAAACATTCCGACTACCGCCCACACCAGCGCCATAACGCTGAATTTCTTGACGATATCGAAGTTGTATTGTTCCGTGGGCTCAGTGCCGGAATATGTGCCTGTCGCCATCGACCTCTCCTGTTAGCCCCAAATGGATGGGGTGCAGCCTACAAACTCACTAAAATGCTTGTTCTTGGTATAAACCAAAGACCGCGGATTATAGGGGAGGCTTTCCCCGCCCGCAATAAGGGTCAACGGGCGACGGCTGCCGCCAACAGCGTCTTCAGGTCCTGGACGATGGCTTCAGGCTTGCTGCCATAAGGCATCAGCAGTCGCAAACGTCCAGCCGGGTCGAATACATAGGTTCCCGCACTGTGATCGATGAGGTAGTCGTCGGAAGACTTCACCGCTGTTTTTTGATAGACCACTTTGAAGTCCTTCGCCATGCGCGAGAGGCCTTCGGCATCGGTCGAGGCGCCAAGGAAGCGAGGATCGAACGCGGGAACGAATTGTGCAAGAAGTTCGGGGGTATCGCGCTCGGGGTCCACGGTGACGAAGATCACCTGTACCCGATCGGCATCCGGCCCCAATTGCCGCATCGCCTCGGCAAAGTCGGAGAGCGTGGTGGGACAGACGTCCGGACAGTGCGTGTAGCCGAAAAATAGCGCCACGGCCTTGCCCCGCAGATCGGCGAGCGCCACGCGACGGCCATTGTGGTCGATGAGGCTGAAGTTGCCCCCCAGCTTGGCCGCGGTGATGTCGGTGGCGATGAACTGCGGGGCCGGCGGCTGCTGCTGGCACGCGCTCAGGCCCAGGAGTGCACCGAACACCAGCGCGATGCTGCCTCTCACGCCTTGAGTTGCTCGAACAGCTGGCCGGGAATGTCGGCCAGGCGGTACTTGCCGGACTCGACAGCCTTGGCGAGCTTGTCGAGGGTGGTCTCCTCCAGCAGCTCGATGATCTTCTTCTTCACCGGCTTCCAGCGAAAATGCAGCGGACAGGCCGTCTCGTCGCTGCACTTCTTGAGCCCGAGGAGGCAACTCTGGGTGAACGCCGGCCCCTCCGTCAGGAGCAGGATCTGCATGAGGGTAATCTGGTCGCCCCCATCACGCAGGCAGAAGCCGCCCAGCCGCCCGCGGAACGAGAACAGCAGATTACCCTTGGCAAGATTCTGCAGGATCTTGGCGAGATAGGGCGCCGGCACGCCGAGCTTCGACGCGACATCCTTGTTCAGCACGGGCGTGGCACTCGGCTGCGTGGCCATGTAGATCAGTGCCTGCACGGCATACTGACTGGTTCGCGAAAGGATCATCTCGAGACTCTGGGTAGGGGGTGGAAGAAATATAAAACAATGCCGTCCGAATATCCAGTTACACCGGCATCATGCGCTCCCTGCAAAGGCCGCCCGCAGTCAGGATGCGGGCAAACCGGGCTGCCAGGAACACGGTCCCGCACCGGGCTGATAAGGGCACACACCCAGACAGGGGCCGGGTAGCCGTGCGCGCAGTGCGACGATGTTTTCCTCCGTGCAGACCATCGTCGGATCGATCGTGTTGCCTACCCAGCCGGCCCACGGCAGCCCCCGCCGCGTGACCGATTCCGCAGTGAGCAGCGCGTGGTTCAGGCAACCCAGGCGCAGGCCGACGACCAGCAGCACCGGCAGGCCGAGACGCGCGGCGAGGTCGGCCACGTCCTCGGTGTGGTTGAGCGGGACCCGCCAGCCGCCGGCCCCCTCCACCACCACCGCGTCGGCGCGCGCGGCGAGCCGGGCGAAGGCGGCAGCGATGACGTCGAGGTCGATGCGCACACCCACCTGCGCCGCCGCGATGTGCGGCGCGATCGCGGGTTCGAAGCAATAGGGGTTGACGTCGCCCAGGTCGGCGGCGACGTTGGCCGCCCGCATCAGCGCCGCGACGTCCTCGTTCAGCGCGCCCGGCGCAGCGCCCGCCGCCACCGGTTTCATCACTGCGACGCGCAGGCCCTGTGCGCGCAGCGCGTGCACCAGCGCCACGGCGACGCGCGTCTTGCCCACGCCGGTGTCGGTGCCGGCAACAAAATACCCGCGAGGCGTGAGGCGTGGGGCGTGAGGGGGTGGTGCGCTCATCGACCGGCGCGCTTGTTCGCGATCTTCATCTGGATGATCTGGCGACCGTCGGCGAGACGGGTCTTGTCGCCCGCCCAGGCGTGACCGTAGATGACTTCGAAGGTGGCGGGCAGGCGGCCGTCGACGCGGTTCACTTCGTAGGCCGCTTGCAGCCGCGCCCACGCGGACTTGCCGAACAGGCCGCGGCGACGCGCGGTGGCGGCATTGTGCGCGCCGAGACCCTTGAGGTCGCGCATCACCGCGGCGAGGTCGGCGTAGGTGAGCGTGAGCATTTCCATTTCCATCACCGGATGCGCAAAGCCGGCATGCACCAGCATGTCGCCGATGTCGTGCAGGTCGACGAAGCGGTTGACGTGCGGCGCATCGTCGATGGCGGCGAAGGCTGCGCGCAGTTCCTTGAGCGTGTCGGGACCGAAGGTGGCGAACATGAACAGGCCGCCCGGTGCCAGCACGCGATGAAAATCCGCCAGCGTCGTTTCGAGATCGGGCGCCCACTGCAGCGCAAGACTCGACCAGGCCAGGTGGATGCTGTTTGCGGCAAGCGGCAGGCGCGCGAGATCGGCGCATACCAGATGGTTGAGGCGTGAGGCGTGAGGCGTGAGGCGTTGCAGCGCGCGTTGCGTCCAGGTGGACTGCGGCAGGCGCGCGCGCGTGGCCGCGAGCATGCCGGGCGCGATGTCGAGCGCACAGAGCTCCGCCTCGGGATAGCGCGACCGCAGATTCGTCAGTCCGTAGCCGGTACCGCAGCCGGCGTCGAGCACCCGCGCCGGCGCGACGCTCATGAAGTCGAGCCGCGCCAGCAGGCGGTCGCACACCTCGCGTTGCAGCACCGCATGCGCGTCATAGTCGGCCGCCGCGCGGTCGAACGCGCGCCGCACCTCGGCAAAATCGAGCGCCTCATTCGGTGTGGGCATCACGTTTGCTCCCTCCCCCAGTGGGGGAGGGTTGGGGTGAGGGCCCGGTGTGGGCATCACGTTTGCTCCCTCCCCCACTGGGGGAGGATTGGGGTGAGGGCCCGGTGTGGGCATCACGTTCGCTCCCTCCCCCGCTTGCGGGAGAGGGTTGGGGCGAGAGCCGCGGTCAACTTCATTTCCCACGCGCGAAATCCCCAACTGCCGCAGCCACGGCATCAAGATGCGACAGATGCGGCGCGTGCGCGGCACGCGCAATCTCGACGTGCCGCGCCTGCGGCAGCGCCTCGGCCATCCACGCGCCCGCGCCAGGCGGGGTGAGCGTGTCCAGCGTGCCGTGCAGCACCAACGCGGGTTGCGTCACGCGCGGCAGATCGGCGCGCAGGTCGGTGCCGCGCAACAGGTCGAGCCCCGCCGCGAGCGCGGCCGTGTCGGCGGCCGGCGCAGCGAGCAGGTTCTCGCGCAGGTGCTGCAGCAGCGCGCGCTGGCCGTCCATGCCGCGCGTCTGCAGGCTGAGAAAACGCAGCAGCGTCGCCTGCGGATCCTCCAGCAGCGATGCGCCGAAGGCGTCGAGGTCCGCTGCAGCGATGCCGTGCGGCCAGCCATCGGCAGCGAGGAAGCGCGGCGTCGATGCGAGCAGCACGAGCCGTGCCACGCGCTGTGGATGGTCGAGCGCGACGCGCAAAGCGACCTGCCCGCCGAGCGACCAGCCGAGTAGTGTCGCGCCGTCGGGCAACGCCTGCGCGAGATCGTCGGCCCATGCCGCGAGCGTGTTCGCGGCAAGCGGCGCGCGCCCGCCGTGGCCGGGCAGATCGAGCGCGCGCACCTCGAAGTCCGCGGCGAGGCGCGCAGCGAGCGCGTCGAACACGCGGGCGTTCATGCCCCAGCCGTGCAGCAGCGTGAGAACGGGTTTGGAAGTCATGGCGTCCCGGGCTGCTCCGGTGAATGCATGCTGCCGCGCCCACGAAAAGCAAACGGCAGCCCCAGCCCCCCCGTAGGAGCGGCGCCCTCGCCGCGATTGGGGGCGCCACGGCCATCACGGCAATCGGGCCGAGGGCGGCCCCTCCTACAACGGCGGCGGACGTTAAACGACCGCATGCAGCGCCTCCACGAGACGGGCGACGTCGGCTTCGCTGTGCGCGGCCGACAGCGTGATGCGCAGGCGCGCGGTACCGGCCGGCACCGTGGGCGGCCGCATCGCCGGCACCCACAGGCCGCGCGCGCGCAGCGCCTGCGCGACGCGCAGCGTCTCGGCGTTGTCACCGATGACAAGGGGCTGGATCGGCGTCGCAGAATCCAGGAGCGTGCCGCGCGGCAGGCTGGCGAGCCCGGCGCGCAACTGCGCGATGCGCTGCTGCAACTGCGCGCGTCGGAAAGCGCCCGTCTCGATCTGGCGCAGGCTTTCCAGCAGGCAGGCGGCAAGCAGCGGTGGCGAGGCGGTGGTGTAAACGTAGGGGCGCGCCTTCTGCACCAGCCACAAGACGACGTCGGCGTGCCCCGCAACCGCGGCGCCCGCGACGCCGGCGGCCTTGCCCAGCGTGGCGAGATAGATTACACGGTCGCTTTCTCTCGCACGCGCGGTGAGCCCGCCGCGGCCGTCATCGAGCACGCCGAAGCCGTGCGCATCGTCAAGATAGAGCCAGGCGTCGTGACGTTCGGCAAGATCGAGCAATGCGTCCACCGGAGCGATGTCGCCATCCATGCTGAACACGAGGTCGGAAACGATGAGCTTGTCCGTCGCCTTGCTCGCGGCGAGCTGGCCTTCGAGCTGCGCGAGGTCGAGGTGGCGATAGCGGGTGAACGCGGCGCCCGAGAGCTGCGCCGCGTCGACGAGCGAGGCGTGGTTGAGACGGTCGGCAAACACTTCGCTGCTGCGGCCGGCAAGTGCCGTGACGACGCCGAGATTGGCCTGGTAGCCGGAAGAAAACAGCAGCGCGGCAGGCTTGCCGACGAAGCGCGCGAAGGCGGCTTCAAAATCATCATGGAAGCGGTGGTGGCCGCTGACGAGATGCGCCGCGCCGGCGCCGACGCCGCAGGTGTCGAGGGCCGCGCGGGCGGCTTCGACGAGCGCGGGATCGGCGGCAAGGCCGAGGTAGTCGTTGCTGCAGAAGGCGAGCAGGGTCTCGCCATCGATTGCGAGCTGCGCGCCCTGCGCACCGTCGCGCACCGGCCGGCGGCGTTCCAGATGTTCGGCCCGTGCCGCCGCCAGCCCCTGCTGCAGGCGGGCCAGCGCCCGGTGCGTCACAGCGGCGTCAGTCCCAGCGTGTCGAACAGGCGCTGGTCGCGTTCCCACTCGGGGTTGCCGGTGGTGAGCAGCTTGTCGCCGTAGAAGATGGAATTGGCGCCGGCGAGGAAGCACAGCGCCTGCATGGTGTCGCTCATCTGCTGGCGCCCGGCCGACAGGCGCACCAGGCTTTTCGGCAGGGCGATGCGCGCCACCGCCACGGTGCGCACGAACTCGATCGGATCGAGCGCCGGCGCGTCGGCGAGCGGCGTGCCTTCGACGCGCACCAGCATGTTGATCGGCACCGATTCGGGCTGCGGATCGAGCGCGGCGAGCTGCGCGATAAGGCCGGCGCGCTGCACGCGCGATTCGCCCATGCCGACGATGCCGCCGCAGCACACGCTCAGCCCCGCCTTGCGCACCCGCGCCAGCGTGTCGAGACGGTCCTGGTATTCGCGCGTGGAAATGATCTCGCCGTAGAACTCGGGCGCGGTGTCGAGGTTGTGGTTGTAGTAGTCGAGACCGGCGGCCTTCAGTTGTTCCGCCTGGCCGTCCTTCAGCAGGCCCAGCGTGGCGCAGGTTTCCAGCCCCAGCGCCTTCACCTCGCGCACCATTTCGACCACCGATTCGAGATCGTTGGGTTTCGGCCCGCGCCAGGCGGCCCCCATGCAGAAACGCGTGGCGCCGGCGTCGCGCGCGGCGCGCGCCGCATCCAGCACGGTGTCGAGCGCGAGCATCGCCTGCTTTTCCACGCCGGTATCGTGGCGCGCCGACTGCGGGCAGTAGCCGCAGTCCTCGGAACAGCCGCCGGTCTTGATCGACACCAGGGTCGAGCGCTGGATGCGGTTGGGGTCGAAATTCGCACGATGCACGGTCTGCGCCCGGAACATCAGGTCGGCAAACGGCAGCTCGAACAGCGCCTCGACGTCGTGAATCGATCCCGGCGCAGCGCCGGCACCCTGCCCGTGTGTCATGTCGTTCATTCCTGCACCTCGATACTCATGTCCTGCCACGGCTCGCGCGCGGCACGGAAAATGTCGTAAATCGCCCACGGCACGACAATCGCCACCGCGAGCCCCAGCACCAGCATCACCCCCTGCAATCCGCCCAGCAGGCCATAAAGCGCCGGGCCGAACACCACCAGGCTCCCCATCACGCCGTAAAAGCGGTAGCCTGCCCACCTGTTGTAATGGACGGCACGCGCGTTGGGATGGTGAGCGATGCTGGCGTAGACGAAAATCGACGCGCCGAGCCAGATCATCAGCGGCGGCAACGACAGCACGAAGGGCAGGAAGCCGACCTTCTGGTCCCCCAGGAACTTGCCGGCAAGAAGCGCCGAAAGGGAGAGCAACATCGCCGCCACGGTAAGCAGATTGAACAGCTGCGCGGCACGACGGGAGGCGGACGCGGGAATGAGGTGGTGCGCGGTCATGGCGCGCATTTTCGGGGGGGCGGCCGGGGCTGTCAAACAAAAAGGCAACGAAAATTGAACATCCGCTCGTTTTTCAGACAAATCAGCCCGCCCGCGTGCCTGCTCTGCGGCGCCGATGCCGGGCCGCGGCCGCTCTGTGCCGCCTGCCTCGACGACCTGCCCTGGCACACGCAGCCGCACTGCCCGCGCTGCGCCAGCCCCACGCCCGACGGCAGCGTGTGTGGCGTCTGCCTCAAACACCCACCCGCGTTCGAGCGCACCGTCGCCGCCCTCGCCTACACCTTCCCCACCGACCGTATGATCCCGCGCCTGAAATACGGCGGCCAGCTCGCCGTCGCCCCCGCGCTCGGTACCTGCCTCGCCGAAACCGCCGCCGACGCGCCACGGCCCGACCGCCTCGTCGCCATGCCGCTACACCCCGCGCGGCTGCGCGTGCGCGGCTTCAACCCCGCCGCCGAGCTCGCGCAGGTGCTCGCCGAGCAGCTCGGCCTGCCGCTCGATGCCGGCTGCTGCCGGCGGGTGCGCGACACCCCGCCGCAGGTCGCGCTGAAATACGACGCCCGCCGCCGCAACGTGCGCGACGCGTTCGCCTGCACCGGCGACGTCGCCGGCCTGCATCTCGCGCTGGTCGACGACGTCATGACCACCGGCACCAGCCTCGACGAGCTCGCCGCCACGTTCAAGCGCGCCGGCGCGCGCGAAGTCAGCTGCTGGGTGGCGGCGCGCACGCTGCCGCCAGCGGAGAAGCTCTGAGACCAAGCCAAGCAACGACCGCCTTCCACGCCCTCTCTGGCGCGCGCCGGCTTGCGGGCGACAGGACCAGTGGAGTGTCTACGGCTCTCACCCTGTACCCGCACAACCTGCGGCAACCGACACCCCCAGCCTGCATTTCTCCAACCGCCGGCAAGACGTACGAAGGCTTTACGAAAGAATCTCCTCCACCGCAAAAATCCGCCGGTGCTCGCGCATGGCGTAGCGGTCGGTCATGCCGGCGATGTAGTCGGCGACGGCGCGAGCGCCTTCGAGGGATTCGCGTTCCTGGTATTCGGGCGGCAGCAGGCGGGCGTCGCCGGTGAAGGCGGTGTAGAGGTCGGTGATGATGCGATTGGCCTTGGCGCTCATGCGCGCGACCTTGTAGTGGCGGTACAGGTGGTGCAGCAGGAAGCGTTTGAGTTCGCGGTGCTCGTCGAGGAGCGCCGGGCTGAATGCGGCCAGCGCGGGGGCGTTGCGCACCTCGTCGACGCTGGCGACGCCGGTGCGCGCGATGTTGGCGCGGGTGGTGTCGACGAGGTCGAGGATGAGGGTGTTGATGATGCGGCGCACGGTCTCGGTGATAACGCGGCGGCCCTGCAGCGCGGGATATCTGGCGCGGACGTCGGCGAGATGGCGGGCGAAGATCGGCACATCCATGAGCTGTTCAAGCGTGATGAGGCCGGAGCGCAGGCCGTCGTCGACGTCGTGGTTGTTGTAGGCGATTTCGTCGGCGAGATTGGCGACCTGGGCCTCGAGCGAGGGCTGTTGCTTGTCGATGAAGCGGCGGCCGACTTCGCCGAGTTTTTCGGCGTGGGCAAGCGAGCAGTGCTTGAGGATGCCTTCGCGTGCCTCGAAGGTGAGGTTGAGGCCGTCGAAATCGGCGTAGCGCTCCTCCAGCACGTCGACCACGCGCAGCGACTGGAGGTTGTGCTCGAAGCCACCGTGCTCACGCATGCAGGCGTTGAGCGCGTCCTGCCCCGCGTGGCCGAAGGGCGTGTGGCCGAGGTCGTGCGCGAGCGCGACGGCCTCGACAAGGTCTTCGTTGAGGCGCAGCAGGCGGGCGATGGTGCGGCCGATCTGCGCGACTTCGATGCTGTGGGTGAGCCGGGTGCGGAAGAGGTCCCCTTCATGGTTGACGAACACCTGGGTTTTGTATTCCAGGCGCCGGAACGCAGTGGAATGAATGATGCGGTCACGGTCGCGCTGGAATTCTGAGCGCGGCGCGGCGGGTGGCTCGGGATGCAGGCGCCCGCGGGTGCGGTCGGAGTGCGCGGCGTAGGGGGCGAGTTCGTTCATGGCGGGCTTCCGGGGAGGCAAGCCGCCAGTCTGCCGCAAACGGGGGGCGTTTTGCCAGCGCGGGGTGAATCTGGGTTGCCCGTCGCTCGGGGAAGGAAAGGGGTCAAGCTCTCGATGCAGCGCGCCTTCGGTTGCGCCACCCACGACCTGATTTTGAGCTTTCTCCCTTTGCGGACCCGCCGGCAAGAAACAAATGGCAGCCCCTGCCCCTGTAGGAGCGGCGCCCTCGCCGCGATGCGCGGCAAACGACCATCACCCCCATCGGGCCGAGGGCGGCCCTCCTACAACGGTGGCCATTCTTGCCTCCCCTCTTGGGGAGCGGAGCTGCCCGAGCCTCACCGGCAGGAAGCAAATGGCAACCCCCAGCCCCTGTAGGAGCGGCGCCCTCGCCGCGATTCACGGCAAACGACCATCACCCCGATCGGGCCGAGGGCGGCCCTCCTACAGCGGCAGCCGTGCCACGCACCCTCGCGTGAGGGGAGGAACCGTGGTGAGCAATCCGGGTTCAACGCATGTCCGGCTCGCCGAGGAAAACACCTCGCAGGCGGATACGCTTCACTTCCTGCAGCGTGGTGCTGTCGTACACGACGAGCGCACCGGGCACGCGCACCAACGCGTGCCTGCCATCGCGGCTGAAGGCGAGGCGGGCAAGCGCTGCGCCGGGCTGGGGACAGATTGTTTCTGCGGCGGTGAACGTGGCCTTGTCGATGGGCTGGAAGCAGCCGCGCAACGCGCCGTCGAAACCGCCCAGCCATGCGTAGGGACCGGCCTCGTGGCTATACAGGACGCTGCCGGGCGCGGCGGTTGGAACCTCCCTGAGCACACGCCAGGTGTCCGCATCGAGCACGCTGACAAGATTGCGCGCGCGGTCGGGCACGGCGACCACGCCTTGACCGGCTTGCGTCCAGGCGACACTGCCGCCGGCGTGCGGCGAACCGGCGAGCGGGGTGCGAATGATGGCCCGCCGCACGTCGAGGTGCACGATGTGCGCCACCGCCTTGTCGGGCGGGACGCCGAGCATGTGCTCGAACGAGGGCTCGAAGAAGAAATCCCCAGTGGGCACGTCGAGGCGGCTGCGGCGCGGCGCGAACGGTCCTTCGACGATGTGCCCTTCGCGCAGGTTGAAATCGTGCACCAGGCCTTCGTAGACCGGCTGCGGATTCGTCTCGTAGGACATTTCCCAGGCTTCCGGGATGTCGTCGAACACGGCGACGAAGCTGGCGCGCGGCGTGGCGTCAACGACCCGGGCAACGCCTGAGGTGAGCCCGTCCTTGTTGCGCACGGCAATGCGGCGGATGAGCGCGAGGTCGCGCGCGTCCAGCGCCACCAGGGTGTGTGGTGCGGCGTTGCCGGCCATGAGCACGCGGCCGTCGCCGGAGAGCGCGAGGCTGCGCAGCGCGCTGCCGACACGGATGCGCGCGACGCTGCGCAGCGTGCGCAGGTCGAGCTTGTTCACCCAGCCGTCGCGCATGGCGACGAAGGCGAAGCGGCCGTCCGGCGTGCGCTGCGGGGCGTCCGCAAGAGCGTCGCGCAGGGGAAAACGATGCAGCGGTTCGAGGCGGTCGCCATCGAGCAGGATGAGGTCGCGATCGTCCGCCCCGCCGACCAGCCACAGCGCACGCGGGTCGACGCCGTGGGCCGGCGCTTCCTCCTGCGCGGGCGCAACGGCACGCGAGGCGCGAATGTCCGCCTCGTCCCAGCCCTGCCCCGGCGCGGCATCGGCCGGCTGCGCGGCGGCCGCCCACGCCGCGAGAAGCAGGGCCCGCGCGATCCGCATCACGCGCTTCGGCGCCGTTCGCCGCATCGCGCTGCCACGCCCGTCAGTGACTGGTACCGGCCGAACGCGTGATCTTGTTGTACACGTTGTACTTGCCGGACGGTTTCTTCATGGGAATGCGCTTGACCTCCTGCAGCGTGGCGGTGTCGTAAATCACCAGCGCGCCGTCGTTTTCCCAGAGGCTCACCAGCGCGTACTTGCCGTCGCGGGTGAATTCCACGTGGGCGGCGGTCTTGCCGGGTTCGGGGCGCAGCACGTGTGCGACTTCGAGCGTGTCCTTGTCGATGAGGTGCATGACGTCGCGGCTCGCGGGGTCGCCGGTGGCGAAGCCGTCGGTCCACGCGTAGCGCACGTTCTCGTGGCTGCGCATGAAGAAGCCGGGGCCGAGGGTCTTGATCTCTTTGACCGTCTGCCAGGTCTGCATGTCGATGACGCTGACCAGGCCGGCCTTCATGTTCGGCGTGGCCATCACCGGGCGGCCCTGCCAGGTCCAGGTGATGCCGGAGCCGAGATGCGGCATGCCGGGCAGGTCGATTTCGGCCATCTTCCTGCCCGAGTCGAGATCGAGCACCTGGCCCTTGTGGCTGTCGCGCGCGGTACCGATCAGCAGCTTGTACGCCTGGTCGAAGAAGAAGTCGTCGAGATAATCGTCGACGGCGATGCGGCGCAGCGGGAAATTCCGCTTCGTGTAGTCGATCTCCCACACTTCCTTCGTGTCCTTGAGCGCGGCGACGAAGCTGCCGCGCGGCTCGGCCTGGTACACGGCGGAGACGCGCGAGGAGACGCCGTCCTGGCCGACGGTGGGAATGACCTGGATGACCCGCAGATCGGCAGCGTCGAGCAGCACCAGGCTGTGCGGCAAATAGTTGCCGACGAGCACGGTGCGGCCGTCGCCGGACACCGCGAGGTTGCGGGTGTTGAGGCCGGCGCGCACCTCGGCCACGGTCTTCAGGCTGTAGAGATCGAACTTGCTGATCCAGCCGTCGCGCGAGGCGAAGTAGACGAAGCGTCCGGTGGGGGAGAACTTGGGCCCGCCGTGCAGGGCGAAGCGCGTGGCGAAGCGGTGGATCGGCTCGAGGCGGTCGCCGTCGAGGATGGTGGCGTGATGATCGCCGAGCTCGACGACGACGAAGAGATTGTGCGGGTCGGCCTTGAACACCGGGCGCGCCGGCAACTTGCGCGACGGCACGTGGCGCACGCGCGTGGCGGCGATTTCCTTTTCGCCCCACACCGGCGTCTGCGCCAGCGGCGTGTAGATGAAATCGGCGAGCGCCTCGATTTCTGCGGCGGCGAGCTTGTCGGAGAAACCTGCCATCTGGCTTGCCGCGCGACCCTGGGTGATGACCTTGACCGCCTCGCCACGGCGCAGGCGCGACAGGTTTTCCGGCAGGAGCGCGGGACCGATGCCGCCCAGGCGATTGGCGCCGTGGCAACTGGCGCAATGCTCGGCGTAGCGCTTCGCGGGTTCCGGCACGGGCTCGGCGAACACCGTGGTGGCGGCGAACAGGGCGATACCAAGGAAGAATTTACGCAGGGACTTCAATGCCGATTTCCTCGTCGGTGAGATAGCACGCCGGATCCTCCGCCCACGGGTCGCCCGTCACCTGCCAGGCGCGCACGCGCGTGTTGCCGCCGCAGATGTCGAAATACGCGCAGGTGCCGCAGCGGCCGCCGACCGTGCGCGGGCGCGCCTTGAGGCCAGCCATGATGGGGTCGGAGGTGTCCATCCAGATCTCGGAGAACGGCCGTTCGCGAACGTTGCCGAGGGTGTGGTTCCACCACATCGTGTCGGGGTGCACGTTGCCCAGGTTGTCGATGTTGGCGACGTTGACGCCGCTCGAATTGCCGCCCCATTGTTCGAGCTTCGCCCGCATGTGCGCTTCCAGGTGCGGGAAACGCTCGCGCACCCACAACAGCAGATAGACGCCGTCGGCGTCGTTATTGCCGGTGACGAATTCCTTCGGGCGGCCGGCCTGCTCCGTGCGCCAGCAGGTGTCGAACAGCAGGTCCATCGCCTGCCGCGTGGTGCGGTGGAAGGCGTCGGTCTTGCGGTTGCGGTTGCCGCGCCCCGCGTAGTTGAGATGCGACAGGTAGAACTTGTCGAGCCCCTCGTCCTCCATCAGTTGCAGCAGCGCCGGCAGGTCGTGTGCGTTGTCCTGCGTCAGGGTGAAACGGATGCCGACCTTGATTCCGCGCGCCTTGCACAGGCGGATGCCGTGCATCGACTTGTCGAACGCACCCGCCATGCGGCGGAAGCTGTCATGTGTCTGCGCGATGCCGTCGAGGCTCACGCCGACGTAGTCGAAGCCGATCGCGGCGATGCGGTCGATGTTGGTCTCGTCGATCAGCGTGCCGTTGGACGAGAGGCCGACGTAAAAGCCCATCGCCTTGGCGCGCGCGGCGATGTCGTAGATGTCCGGGCGCAGCAGCGGCTCGCCGCCGGAAAGAATCAGCACCGGCACGCGGAAGCGCTTGAGGTCGTCCATCACGCCGAACACTTCCTGCGTCGACAGTTCGCCGGGAAAATCCTTGTCGGCGGAAATCGAATAGCAGTGCTTGCAGGTGAGGTTGCAGCGGCGGATCAGGTTCCAGATCACCACCGGGCCGGGAGGATTGCGTACCGGCCCCAGCGGCGTGGGGCGGGCGATTTCGTGCATGTACTGGGAGACTCTGAACATGGGTGGTTCCGAGAAAGAGGGTGCGAGCAGGATTGGATCAGGTCAGGCGCAGGCCGGTTTTCTTCAGGATACGCGTACTGTAAAGGATCGTACGGCCTCGGCATGCGCCCCCCAGCAATTCGGCAATCTCGCGCGCTTTTCGTTCCACCTCGTCGCGGTCGCGACCATGCACCATGGCAAACAGATTGTAGGGCCAGTCCGGCAGCCAGCGTGGCCGCAGGTAGCAATGACTGACCGATTCGAGTTCACCCACCGCCTTGCCGAGTGCATTGACACGCTCGTCATCGACGTCCCAAACCGTCATGCCGTTGGCCTTGTAGCCGAGCGCGTAGTGATTCGGCACCGCGCCGATACGGCGGACGACCCCAGTATCCAGCATCCGTTGCAGACGCGCCATCACCACTTCCGGCGTGGCCCCCACCTGCTCCGCCACGGCATGGTAGGGGCACGGCACCCGCGGCAGCCCGTCCTGCGTTGCGAGGATGATGCGGCGATCGAGGGGGTCAAGGGCGTCTGTATCCATGGTCAGGCGCGGAGTTTCAGTTCGACGAAGAACTCATGGATCTTCGGCATGGCGTAGGCAGGATAGCCGGTGTCGCGCTCGATCCGGGCGAGCGCTTCGGTAAGCCCCTGCGGCGTTTCGGTGGCAAGCACGAACCACATGTTGAAGGCGTGTTCGCGCGCATAGTTGTGCGCCACTTCCGGCATGGCGTTGACGATCGCCGCAACGCGGTCGAAATCCTCTGGTGCAATCTTCATCGCCACCAGGCTCAGGCCGCCGCCCAGGCGCTCAGCGTGGTACATCGGTCCGAAACGTGTCAGGACCCGCTCCTCCAGCAGGCGATCCAGCCGCGCGATCAGTTCGTCTTCGCCGCAACCGAGTTCTTCTGCCACCACAGCGTAGGGGCGCTCGCACAGGGGAAAACCGTCCTGCAACCGGTTGACGATGGCGCGATCAAGCGCGTCCATCAGGTCACGCTGCGGCACGGGCGTACTGCGCGCCGCACTGCTTGAAGCGGCGGGTGCTGAACAGCACTTCGCTGGCGAGGTCCTGCAGGCCGCAGTTCTGCCGCATCGACTCGACGCGCGCCAGCACCTCGGCACGGTCGCGGCCGTGGATCATGCAAAAAAGGTTGTAGCGCCACGCCGGCATGCGGCGCGGGCGACGATAACACAGCGTGACGTATTCGATGGCGCCGAGGCAGGTACCGACCTCACTCACCACCTCGTCGGGGATATCCCACACCACCATGGCGTTGGCGCGATAGCCGAGTTCATGGTGGCGGACCACGACCCCCATGCGTCGGATCACGCCGCGGTCACGCAGGTTCTGCAGGGTCGCAAGCGTCTCGGCCTCGGTAAGGCCCGCCTTTTCACCGGCGGCCGCGAAGGGACGGGATACCAGCGGCAGCCCTGCCTGGATGGCGGCAATCAGCCGGCTTTCGGCAGCGCTTGGCACATGACGCACACCATCACCCGTGGCATGGGCTTCCACGCGCCGTGCGCGCTTGGTACGAACCCCCGAGAGGTCGAAGCCGAGGTCGATGTGGTAATCCTCGACCAGCGGCAAAAACAGCACGCGGCAACCCGAGCGCTCCTCGATCTCGCGCAGCACCCGCTGCAACGCGAGCTCGTCGGGCGCCGTCACCACGAACCACAGGTTGTAGTGGTGTTCGCGCTGGTAGTTGTGGTTGACCTCGGGATAGGCGCTCACCAGTTGCGCGACCCTCTCCAGCTCATGTTCGGGCACCGCCAGTGCGGCGAGCGTGCTGGCGCCGATACTGCGCGGGCGGAACACCGCACCGACACGGCTCACCGCGCCACGTGCCTGCAGGCTCACCAGCGTTTCCAGCACCTCCGCTTCCGACACGCCGAGCGCCTCCGCCATGGCCGCGAACGGTGCTGCGGTGAGCGGAAAATCGTGCTGGTAATCGTTCAGCAGGTGGAACTCCAGGTTCGCGTTCATAATCCGGTCCGGTGGGCGCGATGCGTGAAGAAAATACCGCTCGGGCTTTCCGCGGGAAGTTCACCGATGCGGGCAAACGTCTCGCTGTCGTACACGAGCACCTTGTGGTCGTCACGCGAGGACAACCAGGCATGTTCGCCGCGTGGCGTGAACTCGATGTGCAACACCGCACGTCCCGGTTTGAACGTGTGCACGACGGTGCGACTGGGCACGTCGATCACCTGCACGGTGTCGCCGTGGGGAAACGCGAAGTTCACCCACACCTGGCGATTGTCGGGTCGGGCCACGACGAACACGGGCTGACCATGTACCGCGATACGCCCGGTTTCCTTCCAGCTTGCCTGGTCCACCACCAGCACCTCATGGCGCCCCACCGCAGGCACGATCAGTTCGGTTCCCGTGGCAGCCCAGCCCTCCAGATGCGGCATCTTGTAGACCGGCAGCTTCTGCTCGCCGCGCCCGTAGCCGTCGAGTACACGTTTCACCCCGGCGTCGAGGTTCCACAGGTCGAGCATGGCGAGCCCATCCTCGCCGAACAGGCCCGCGAGGTAATGACGGCCGTCGGCCGTGATCATGGCGTCGTAAGGTTCCTTGCCGATCTGCGCGAACTTGCGCAGTTCGGGCTGGCGCGGATTGCGGAAATCGCCCACCCAGATTTCGCCTGCCTCGAACAGGCTCCACACGAAACGATTGCCGGGCACGTCCACCAGCCCGACCACCTTGGACAGCTTGCCTGCAGCGTCCCGCGCCGGAATGTCGGCGACGAGTTCGAGGCTGCCGGCATCGAAGACCTTCACCCCGCCGGGCGTATAGTTGGCGACGGCCACCAGGCGGCCATCCTGAGAAATCGCCCCGCCGATGCTGTTGCCAGACTGGATCACCCTGCCGACGACGGCCTGGGTCAGCAGGTCGACCTTGGTCAGGCCGCCGTCACGCCCGAACACGTAGGCGTAGCGGCCGTCGCGCGAAAAGTTCACCGAAGCGTGCGACAGGTCGCCGAGCCCGACGATTCTGCCCAGGCTGCTGCGTCCGCTGGTTTCGACCAGCTGTACGCTGCCCTGGGCCCGCTCGATCACCACGCCAAGGTCCCCGGTAGCGCGCAGCGGCGCCTGCGCACAGCCCTGCAACGCCAGCAGCAGCAACGCGAGGAAAGGAAACCAGACACGCATCAGAATTTCCCCTTCAACAGCATGTCGACCACCCATTCGGCCTCCGCCTCGCTTAGAAAGGGCGCCCACGGCGGCATGGCGGTACCCGGACGGCCGAACAGGATGGTGGCAACCAGGCTTTCCCTCGGCTTGTCGCGCAATGCTTCGGGGCGCAGCGACAACCCCAGCCCACCGGCCAGTGTCATGCCATGGCAGGAACCGCAATCCTGCCGCACCAGTTGCACCAGCGCCTGCTGCCGCAATGCATCCGGTTCGGCCGCAGGCACGGAAGCGGACATCAGAAGCATCGCCAGGAACCAGGGGAGTCGGCATCGCTTCATTCGATCACTTCGATCAAGCCCCGCATCTCCGGGTGCGGGCCACAACGGTAAGGATAGGCACCGGGACGGTCGAAGGTACGGCGGTAGGTCTCGCCGGGAAACAGGCGGTCGGATTCGAGGTTGTTTTCCTGCTCGAAGAGAACCGAGTGATTGGTACGCTTCTCGCGGTTGACCCAAGTCACGGTCGTTCCCGCCTTGATCGTCACCGCCGACGGTTCGAAACGCATGTTCCCGATCACCACCTCGACGTCGGAATCAGCCGCTGCAGGCGCCAGAGGCACCATGGCAACGCAGACAGCAAGCAGCACAGCACCGGCCCGCCGGAGCCAACCCGCCGTCAGGATGTCGTACCCGCCTGCACTCACTGACATGCCTCCCGATCGTTCACTTCGCGGCGGTGATGTCGGCCTTGGCGTCGATACCAAGACTGTAGCCGAACGAGACGTGGTGGAAACGCCCCGCGGCATGGTCGTTGTGGATCGCGAAGCCCATGTTGTAGGTCTTGCCGGACGCCAACGCGATGTCGCCGTCCCCGCCAGCAAGCTTGCGCGTGAAGGTCACCACCCAGGTATCGCCTTCCTTCTTGCCTTCGGCCTTGACCAACGCCTTGCCGCCGTCCATCACGCGCTTGTCGGCGACGTGGCCGTCTACCGCCTTGGCGCCCTTGCCGCTCTTCCACTGCATGAGGTCGTAGTAGTTGCCGGACGCGACCGAACCACCGGTGACATACTTGGTCTTCGTGTCGGCAGCACCCGGCATGGTGCGCGCATCGGCATGGCAGGTCCCCCAGCACCCGCCGGCCTGGCCAATCTGCACCGTAGCACCCCGCGTGTCCTTGGCGACGACCTTGTTGTCTTCCAGCATGACCCCGAATTTCACCGGATTGTCCTTGTCCAGTTTCTCTGCGCCACCCCCGGCATCCTTCCAACTGAAACGCAGATACAGATGAGTACCGTCATTGGCCGCCTGCACCGTCACTGGGATGGTGGGGACGCGCCCAGCCACTGGCTTGGGCTCGAGCTTCTCCCCTTTGAGGATCTTGTCGGAAGCGATGTCGACGTTGTGCGATTTTTCGTCTTCATGGCAACCGATGCACGCCTCGCCCTTCTTCAGGCCCTTGGCACCCCCATGCTGGGTACCGTTCATGATCCAGTCCAGACTCGCCGTGCCAGGATAGAACACCACCACCTTGCGCGACGGCACTTTGCTCCAGTCAGGAGCCGCCAGTGCGGCACCGCTTGCGCCGGCAAGCACCAGTCCGAGCGCGGCCAGGCCAAGAGTCGATTTGTCCATTGCGTGATCTCCTTGCTAACTAACAGGTTGAAGAATTTCGGGTGCTGCGCGCCTTTGCCTACAGTTCATCCTCCTCGGTCATGCCCTCTGGTTTCTTGTGGGCGATGCCCTTGTGGCAGTCGATGCAGGTCATCTTGTCCTCAAGCGCCATCTCGTGCTGTTTCTTGGCGCGCGTCTTCTGGACTTCGGTGTTCATGCCCTCGAAGCTGTGGCAGTTCCGGCACTCGCGCGAATCCGAAGCCTTCATACGTTTCCATTCGTTGCGCGCAAGTTGCAAACGCTTGGCCTCGAACTTTTCCTTGGTGTCGATGGTGCCCATTACCTTGCCATACAATTCCTTGCTGGCCTGCACCTTGCGAATGATCTTGTGGGTCCAGTCCTTGGGTACATGGCAATCGGAACAGACCGCACGCACGCCGGTCCGGTTCGTGTAGTGGATCGTCTGCTTGTATTCCTGGTAGACGTTGTCGCGCATCTCGTGGCAGGAGATGCAGAACGACATCGTGTTGGTGGCTTCCATGCCGGTGTTGAACCCGCCCCAGAACAGGATGCCGGCAACGAAGCCGCCCCCCAGCAGGGTCAGGATCGAATACTTGGCGGTCGGCGAACGCAGCCGGGCCCACCACCCCTTCCTTTCGTTCATTGCGTGTACCTCCCTTTGCCTTGCTGCGGGGCGGACGGGTTACCCCGCCCGCCCGCGTTTCTTAGTAGATGTCGTGCTGCGTGTTGAGGATGTTGAACTTGCCGGTCGGCGTGATGAGCTTGGGATCCTTGATCACATGCTTCAGCTTGCGGGTCTTGTCATCCATCACCACGATGGCCGAGGGATCCGTCTTGCCAGCCCAGATCGAGAACCACACCTCGTCACCCGCGGCGTTGTATTCCGCGTGTACGGTACGCTTGACGGCCTTGGTCTCGGGCAGCCCCGCGAGCTTGGCGATGTTGATGACCTCGGGCGCCTTCGACAGGTTCTTCAGGTCATACACGGACACCGACTCGGCAACTTCGGGCTCGGGGTTCAGCGGCGCATCCGCCCAAAGGTTGCTCGACTTCGGATGGGTCTTGACGAAGAGCGAGCCCGAACCATGGTTCTTCAACTCGGCCACCACCTTCCATGCGTTCTTCGGATGCTTCACCGGGTCGGTGCCGATCAGCGTGATCACGTCGGAGCCCAAGTGGGAGGTCGCCCACACCGGCCCGAAGGTCGGATGCTTGAAGTTCGCGCCACGACCGGGGTGGGGCTTGGGCTTGGTGTTCACCAGCGCCGCCAGCTTGCCGGTCTTGGTGTCGACCACGGCCACCTTGTCGGACGCGTTCGCCGCCACCAGGAAATAGCGCTTGGTCGAATCCCACCCGCCGTCGTGCAGGAACTTGGCGGACTCGATGGTGGTTTCCCTGAGGTTCTTGATGTCGGAATAGTCGACCAGCTTGATCATGCCGGTTTCCTTGACGTTGACCACCCATTCCGGCTTCCCTTCGGTGGCCACGATCGAGGCGACGCGCGGCTCGGGGTGGTACTCGCCGTCCACCGTCATGCCGCGGGTGGACATGATCTTCAGCGGCTTGAGGGTATCGCCTTCGGTGACCACATACTGGGGCGGCCAGTAGGAGCCGGCGATGGCGTACTTGTCCTCGTAGCCCTTGGCCTTGGACACTTCGACCGAACGCGCCTCGATGCCAACTTTCAGCGTCGCGACGATGGTCGGCTTCTCGAACCACATGTCGATCAGGTCGACCTTGCCGTCACGCCCGATCACGTACACGTAGCGTCCGGACTTGGACACGCGTGAGATGTGCACCGCATAACCAGTCTTGACGATGCCCCAGATCTGCTTGGTGTCGCCATCGATCAGCGCCACCTCGCCGGTATCGCGCAAGGTCACCGAGAACACGTTCTTCAGGTTGATCTTGTTCATCGGCTTCTTGGGGCGGTCTTCCGGCTTGACGACCAGCTTCCAGCTGTCCATCATTTCCTTCATGCCCCACTCGGGCGGTGCATCGGGGGTCGCCTGGATGTATTTCGCCATCAGGGAAATCTCATCCGTGGTGAGGATGTCGTCGAAATTGACCATGCCGCCCTCGGTGCCGTAAGCGATGATCTTCTCCAGGCGATTCTGCCCGAGTTTGAGCGTATTGGCCGGCTCCAGGTTCTTGCCGGTGGCGCCCTTGCGCAGGATGCCGTGGCAACCGGCGCAGCGCTCGAAGTAGATCTTCGACGCCGTCGCCTTCTGCTCCGCCGTCAGGGCCGGCGCATCGGCCGCCGCGGCCGGGTTGAAAATGCCGGCGACCGCCAGGGCCAGAACCGACGACGCCGCTCGATACAGTTTCTTCATTGCCTTTCCCCTCATTGAGTTGACCAGATGGACATCCGCAGGGCTTTTCGCTCCACTTGATTTAAATCATGCGCCTGCGCGGGAAAGCGATCCTTGACATACATCAAGAAATCATAATTTTCTAACTTATATACCAAGGAGGGGCCAAAACCGTACCACCCCGCGGCGCAGGAGCAGTCTGATTCATAGCCTTCAATTCAACGAATTGCGAGGGCGCCCGGGATGCGGACGTTGATTTTGGCGGCGGGAGGCGGGCGTCCACCCCCGCCGGAAGGTCAGCGGGGCAGGACTTCGCGCAGGATGGCCTCGGGGACGTCGCCGGTGATGACGGCCTCGCCGAGCTTCTTCAGGAGCACGAAGCGCAGCTTGCCGCCTTCCACTTTCTTGTCGTGGCCCATGTATTCGAACCAGGTGTCGAACGGCAAGGTCGGCGCGGCGTCGGGCAGGCCGGCGGCGCGCACGATCGTGCGCGTGCGGGCAACATCGGCTTCGCTGAGCCAGCCCAGCCGCTGCGAGGTCGCGGCGGCCAGCACCATGCCCGCGGCGACCGCCTCGCCATGCAGCCAGGTACCGTAGCCCATGCCGGTCTCGATGGCATGGCCGAAGGTGTGGCCGAGGTTGAGAATGGCGCGCAGGCCGCCTTCGCGCTCGTCGGCGGCCACCACCTGCGCCTTGATTTCGCAGGAGCGATAGACCGCGTGCGCGATCGCCGCCGGGTCGAGGGCCCGCAACTTCGCCATGTTGGCATCCAGCCACGCGAGAAAATCGGCGTCCCAGATAAGGCCGTACTTGATCACCTCGGCGAGCCCCGCCGACAGTTCACGCGGCGGCAGCGTCTTCAGCGTGCCAGTGTCGGCCAGCACCACCCTCGGCTGGTAGAACGCGCCGATCATATTTTTGCCGAGCGGATGGTTGATTCCGGTCTTGCCGCCGACCGAGGAATCGACCTGTGACAGCAGCGTCGTGGGAATCTGGACGAACGGCACGCCGCGCTGGTAGCACGCCGCGGCGAAACCGGTCATGTCGCCGATCACTCCGCCGCCCAGCGCGATGAGCGTGGTCTTGCGCTCGGCGCGCCCGGCGAGCAGGGCATCAAAAATGAGATTGAGCGTTTCCCAGTTCTTGTACGCCTCGCCGTCGGGCAGCACCACGTTCGCCACGGCGATCCCCGCGGCTTCCAGCGTGGCCGTGAGGCGCGCCAGATAGAGCGGCGCGACGGTGGTGTTGGTCACCACCATGACGCGCTTCTGCGCGAGATGCGGCACGACCAGGTCGGCGCGGTCGAGCAGGCCGGGGCCGATGTGGATGGGGTAGGAGCGGTCACCGAGATCGACGGTCAGGGTTTGCATGGGCGCTGCGCGGCAAATAAAACGGGATTGTAACCAATGCCGCGCGGGCGGGCCGCGCGGGGCGCATCATGCTATGGATCGGTGGCGGCTTGTGGCGCATACTTCTGCCTCTCCACGCCGTTACCATGCCCGCGGCGATTCTGCAAGCGCTTGAATCGCAATGCATATTAGAATACTCTAATGGATCTGTTCCGGAGGTGACCGCATGCGCAACCCCGCCCGTCTGCTGTTCCTGAGCCTGCTTGTGACGCCCCCCGCGTGGGCGGCGCTGCCGTTCGCCGTCGCGCCGGTCAAGTACCAGATGACCGACACCGGCTATTCGACCGAAGCGACGGTCGAGGCGGTGAAGCAGTCGACGGTGTCGGCACAGGTCGCGGGCCGCGTGGCGGCGGTGAACTTCGACGCAGGCGATTACGTCAAGGCGGGGTCGGTGATCGTCCGCCTGTCGGCGCAGGAACTCGGCGCCGCAGTGGCGGGCAGCCAGGCGCAGGTGGCGCAGGCGCAGGCCAACCTCGCCAACGCGCGCGCCAACTACGAGCGCCAGCAGCAACTGTTCCAGCAGAAGTTCATCAGCCAGGCGGCGCTCGACCGCGCCACCGCCGAATATCGTGCCGCCGAGGCGGCCGCGCGCGCGGCACGCGCCGGCGTCGGCCAGACTGCCGCGGTGAGCAGCTACACCACGATCACGGCGCCGTTTTCCGGCGTGGTCGCGGCGCGCCACGTCGAGCCCGGCGAGGCGGTCACCCCCGGGCAGCCGCTGATGACCGGATTCGATCCCAGGGACATGCGCGTGGTCGCCAACATCCCCCAGTACAAGCTCGCCGAAGTGAAGGCCTCGCCACGCGTCGCGGTGGAGATTCCCTCGCTCGGCAAATGGATCGACGCCACCGGCGTCACCGTGCTGCCCTCGGCCGACGCCACCACGCATACGGTCAAGGTGCGGCTCGAATTGCCGGCCGATCTGGAAGGCGTCATTCCCGGCATGTTTGCGCGCGCTCACTTCGCTACCGGCAGCGCGCGCAAGCTGGCCATCCCCGCCGATGCGGTGGTGCGCCGCTCCGAGGTCACCGCGGTGTACGTGGTGAAGGATGAACGCGTCAGTCTGCGCCAGGTCCGCCTGGGCACGCCCAATGCGCGCGGCGAAGTGGAAGTGCTGGCCGGGCTCAATCCCGGCGAAGTCATCGCGCTCGATCCGGTGAAGGCCGGCATCCACGCCAAACGCCCCGCGACCGCGCCAGCCGGGAAATAAACGGCCATGGGACTCTCCGGGCGCGTCGCCCGCTTCTTCCTCACTTCCCAGCTCACGCCGCTGATCGCGCTGATCGCGGCGCTGCTGGG
>JANJWS010000033.1 GCA_024709425.1 Thiobacillus sp. | reverse complement strand
CGGCACGCGCCCCTTCTGGAAGTCTTCCACCGGGATGCGGCGGTCGCGGGTGTCGCCGGTGAGCGAGACCCAGCCGATCTTGGCCTTGTCCAGCTCGGCCGCGATCAGCCCGAGCATGGTGGTGAACTGCGAGAACAGCAGGATGCGCCGGCCCTCGGCAATCAGCTCGGGGAGCATGTCCATCAGCAGGTCGAGCTTGGCGCGTTCCTTCACCCGGGCGGCGGCGGGCGACTTCAGCAGGCGCGGGTCGCAGCACACCTGGCGCAGCTTGAGGAGCGCGTCGAGGATCACGATCTGGCTGCGGGCGAAGCCCTTGCCGGCGATTTCGGCGCGCACCTTCTCGTCCATCGCTGCGCGCACCGCCTCGTAGAGGTCGCGCTGGCCGCCTCCCAGGTCGACGCTGCGCACGATCACGGTTTTCGGCGGCAGCTCGGTGGCGACGTCTTCCTTGCGCCGGCGCAGGATGAAAGGCTTGAGGCGGGCGGCGAGGAGGTCGCGGCGCACGGTGTCGCCGTGTTTTTCGATCGGCGTGCGCCAGGTCGCGGTGAACTGCTTGTGGCTGCCGAGAAAGCCCGGCAGCAGGAAGTCGAACTGCGCCCACAGTTCGCCGAGGTGGTTTTCCAGCGGCGTGCCGGTGAGGCCGAGGCGATGGCGGGCCTGCAGCCGGCGGATCACCTGCGCGCCCTTGCTGGCGGCGTTCTTCACCGTCTGCGCCTCGTCCAGGATCAGCAGGCTCCAGGTGCGCGCCTGCAGCGCTTCGGCATCGCGCCACAGCAGCGGATAGGTGGTCAGCGCCACATCCACGCCGTCGAGCTCTCCGAAGCGGGCGTGGCGGTCGGCGCCGTGCAGGTTGAGCACGTTGAGCGTGGGCGCGAAGCGTTCGGCTTCGGCCTGCCAGTTGAACACCAGTGAAGTGGGGAGGATCACCAGCGCCGGCTGCTCGAGGCGGCCGGCGTGTTTTTCGGTGAGCAGGTGGGCGAGGGCCTGCGCGGTCTTGCCCAGGCCCATGTCGTCGGCGAGGATGCCGGCGAGATCGTGGCGCACGAGGTGCTGCAGCCAGGCCAGGCCTTCGAGCTGGTAGGGGCGCAGTTCGGCACGAAAGCCCTCCGGGGCGGCAACGGCGGCGATGCCCTCGGCCGCGCGCAGGCGCGCGGCGAGGCCGGCGACGAGCTCGCCGCCGCGGCCGGGCAGATCGAGCTCGGCGAGGCGGACGGCATCGAGCCGGGACAGGCGCCAGTCGCCGTCGGGGCGATCGAACAGGTCGACCAGCGCCCGCACCAGCGGCTTCAGCCTGCCGGCGCTGATGCGCAGACGGCCGAGCGCAGGGTCTTCCAGGATCAGGGCTTCGTGGTCGTCGATGTCGTCGAGGCGGCCGGACAGCCAGCGCGGGTCTTCGGCGAACAGGCCGGCGAGCAGCGGGGCGAGCGGCAGGCTGCGGCCGTCGATCTCGATCCCGGGCGACAGGCCGAGCCAGCCGTCCTCGCCTTCGTCGACGTCGAGGATCAGGGCGTCGATGTCGATCGCGTGGTGGCGGAAATCGACCGGCAGCTCGATGTCCCAGCCCTCGGCACGCAGGGCGGGGAGGGTGTCGGCCATGAACGCCGGCCAGGCGGCTTCGTTCGCCAGGCCGAGGGCGTCGGCCGGCAGGCTGCCGCAGGTGACCTGCACGGCGCCGGGCGGGATGCGGGTGAAGCCGGCGGCGGCGAGTTTCTGGGTGGCGCCGCGTTCGGCGGCTTCGTCGCGCGCGAGGCGGGCGCTGCGGCCGTCGGGCAGCGGGTGGAAGGTGCGCGCGTCGTGGGCGTCGACGGTCAGCGGGCCGTAACGGAAGGCGAGCGTGGCGAAGTCGAAGAGGTAGGTGCCGTAGGGCGCGTAATTGCGGAAGCGGGCGTGATCGACCGGCCGGGTGGCGAGGCGCAGCAGTGGCACCGGAGTCCCGCCCAGTTCGACCGGCGGTTCGCCGCGCAAGGTGGGGGCGGGCAGCGCGGGAGCGACTTCGGCCAGAGTGTCGGCGACGAGTTCGGCTTCGGACTGGGTCAGCGGAGGCAGCCACAGCAGGCGATGGACCAACTCGGCGGGGACGTCGAGGGCGACCGGCCCGGCCTGTGCGGCGGCAGAGTCGACGTACCACGGCGGCAGCAGCGGCAGCACGAGCCCGGCCGGCGGGTCGACGCACACCGTGGGCGCGCGCAGGCCGTCTTCGGTGAGGCGCCAGTCCGCCCGCCCGGGACGGGGGCCGCCGGCCTCCAGCGCCGGCGTGTCGAGGGTGGGGAAGTGGAGCCGGCCGCTGTCGAGCAGCCGGCTCATCAGGGCTTCGCTGTTGCGCCCTTCGAGCGGCAGGCTGGTGGGGTGGGTGCGTCCGCGCGGGCGGTGGGCCCACAGCAGGCGCAGGATTTCGAGATCGGTCTCATCGACGAAAGCGGGCGGCGCCTGCAGGGCGCGTTCGATGTTGCTCCAGCTTTCCCGGTGGCGGATGTGCCCGCCCTGGTCGAGGCGGACCTTGTGGCAGCTGAGCAGGTAGTCGCTGCCGTAGGCCTGCGGTTCGATCAGGTAACGCAGCGCGTGCGCGCCGGGGCCGGTCTTGCGCTTCGGCCGGGCGCCGGGCGCCAGTGCCGCGGCGGCATGGCGGAAGCCTTCCACCCACGCCATCACCTGCTCGCGCGGACGGTCGGGGCGGCGGCGCTGGTGCAGCCACATCAGCATCATTGCCGCGACGTGCTTGCAGTCGTAGCCCATCGGACAGGTGCATTCGCTGTGCAGCAGGCGGCGGCCGCCCTGCTCGCGGATTTCGGCGAAAACGTCGTAGGGCGTGCGCTGGCGGCCCTTCACCAGGGCCGACACTGTTTCGCCGTCGCTCGACAGGGTGCTGACCCGGCTGAGATAGCCGAGGCCTTTGGCGACGGTCGGGTAGCCGAGCGCGGTGATCAGGTCGTCCTGGGTGAAAACTTCGAGTGGATTCATCGGCGAAGAGGATGCCCGGGGCGGGCGCGAGCGGGGAACCCGTCAGTCTACACGTCGGACGGTAAGGCGTGCTCGCGCAGCGCCGTAAAACCCGGAGTCCGGGGCTTGCAGGATCGAATGCGCCGGTGAATGCCGGTCGCGGCTACTCGGAGGAAGTGTGCAGTGACTCGAGCGCGGCCAGCCAGCGGGCCAGAACGGCCTCGTGCGCAGCGAGCCGGCTGAAGATCGCAATTGCGAGTTCTTCGTTGTAGGTGTGCGAGCTCAGGTTGCGATCGTCGATCATGTCCATTGCGGCGCGTGCGTCGATTTCGGCAAACAGCCCGTTCTGGGCGCATGCACGCACCACTGGCTTCGGACTCGCGAGCTCGAGGCCGAAATATTCGGCGAGCACGGCGCGGGCGGCTTTCCAGCAGGCTTCGACGGTGTATTCGAAACGCTGGATTGCTGTGTCGCGTTCGATCAAGGACGGAGTCGGCAGATGTGCGAGCTCGTCCAGTGAGTTGAGGGCGCGGCGGGCGAGGGCGAGACGATGCGTCAGTCGTTCCATGCGATGCCTTCTTCCTTGATCACGTTACGCAAGGCAGGCGATGCCGCGGAAAGATCGACCAAGTCGACATCGAGCAGCAGGCTCGATTCCGTCAGCATTTCGCGCAGCTCGGCGAGGAGTCCGGGCGGTAAGCGGCGCAGCGGTTCGACGGCGATGTCGATGTCCGACCAGCGCCGTGCATCACCGCGTGCGCGCGAGCCGAACAGCCACAGCTTCGCGGCCTCGGGTGGGAGGCTGCAGCGGATGAGCTTGTGGGCGGCGGAGACGTCGGGGTTCATGGCGGCAGGCTCGGTGGCACATGCGACGGATTCGATGTTACGCGTGCCTGGCGCATTACAAAAGCCGACGGGCCGCATGTGCGGTCCGTCGATGCTCGAGCAGTGGCGTGCGCCATCACACGTTGCGATACACCTCGGCGCCGCTCTCGACGAACTCCACCGCCTTCACTTCCATGCCTTTCTGCAGCGCCTCGGTTTCGCCGATGCCCTGGGCGGCGGCGAAGTCGCGCACGTCCTGGGTGATCTTCATCGAGCAGAAGTGCGGCCCGCACATCGAGCAGAAGTGGGCGACCTTGGCCGAGTCCTTGGGCAGGGTCTCGTCGTGGAAGTCCTTCGCCTTGTCCGGGTCGAGGCCGAGGTTGAACTGGTCTTCCCAGCGGAACTCGAAGCGCGCCTTGCTCAATGCGTTGTCGCGGATCTGCGCGCCCGGGTGGCCCTTGGCGAGGTCGGCGGCGTGGGCGGCGAGCTTGTAGGTGATGATCCCTTCCTTGACGTCCTGCTTGTTGGGCAGGCCGAGGTGCTCCTTGGGGGTCACGTAGCACAGCATCGCGGTGCCGTACCAGCCGATGGTGGCTGCGCCGATGCCGCTGGTGATGTGGTCGTAGCCGGGGGCGATGTCGGTGGTCAGCGGCCCGAGGGTGTAGAACGGGGCTTCCTTGCAGTGCGCGAGCTGGAGGTCCATGTTCTCCTTAATGAGGTGCAGCGGCACGTGGCCCGGACCTTCGATGATGGTCTGCACGTCGTGCTTCCAGGCGATGTCGGTGAGCTCGCCGAGGGTCTTCAGCTCGCCCAGCTGGGCCTCGTCGTTGGCGTCGTAGATCGAGCCCGGGCGCAGGCCGTCGCCCAGGCTGAAGGCCACGTCGTAGGCCTTCATGATCTCGCAGATGTCCTCGAAGTGCTCGTAGAGGAAGCTCTCCTTGTGATGCGCCAGGCACCACTTGGCCATGATCGAGCCGCCGCGCGACACGATGCCGGTCATGCGGTTGGCGGTGAGCGGCACGTAGCGCAAGAGCACGCCGGCGTGGATGGTGAAGTAGTCCACGCCCTGCTCGGCCTGCTCGATCAGGGTGTCGCGGAAGATCTCCCAGGTCAGCTCCTCGGCCTTGCCATTGACCTTCTCCAGCGCCTGGTAGATCGGCACGGTGCCGATCGGCACGGGCGAGTTGCGGATGATCCACTCGCGCGTCTCGTGGATGTTCTTGCCGGTGGAGAGATCCATCACCGTGTCGCCGCCCCAGCGGATCGACCAGGTCATCTTCTCGACTTCTTCCTGGATCGAGGAACCCAACGCGGAGTTGCCGATGTTGGCGTTGATCTTCACCAGGAAATTGCGGCCGATGATCATCGGCTCGGATTCCGGATGGTTGATGTTGTTGGGGAGGATGGCGCGGCCGCGCGCGATCTCGCTGCGCACGAACTCGGGCGTGATCTCGTTCTGCAGGCTGGCACCGAAGTTCTGCCCCGGATGCTGGCGGGCCATCAGTGCGGCGAGCTTCTCGCCCATCGGGCCGGACGCTTTCAGCGACTCGAGGTAGGCCACGCGGTTGTTGTTCTCGCGGATGGCGACGAATTCCATTTCCGGCGTGATGATGCCCTGCTTCGCATAGTGCATCTGCGTCACGTTCCGGCCCGCTTTCGCACGGCGCGGATGGCGATGCAGTCCGGGGAAGCGCATCGCCATGAGTTCGGGGTTGGCGGCCTGCTGGCGGCCGTATTCGGAGCTGAGGTCGCCGAGCATTTCGGTATCGCCGCGCGCCTCGATCCACTTCGCGCGCAGTGCCGGCAGCCCCTGGCGGATGTCAATCTTCGCATCGGGATCGGTGTAAGGGCCGGAGCAGTCGTAGACAAAGATTGGCGGGTTCGGCTCCGAGCGCGCCGCAGTGCCCTGGCCGGGCTCGCCGCTGAACATCAAGGGCGTGTCGGCCTGGCGGATCTCGCGCATCGGCACGCGGATGTCGGGCGTGCTGCCTTCGACGTAGATCTTGCGTGAATTGGGCAACGGCTGCACCGCGGCTTCGTCGACGTGCGCGGTGGCGGCGAGGAATTTGGGGTTGGCGTTCATGGGCACTCCAGTCAGGCAGCAGGCCTCGCAAGCCCCGCTGCAAAAAATCCGCGGAAGAGCCCTGCAGGCCTCCCTACGGCGGTCTCAACCGCATCAGGTTCGAAGGGTATTTCTCACTCCGTCGGCGAAACTGCGTCCGGAGACCCCTGGCGAGCAGACGAAGGTAGCCGAAATGTGGAATAATTGCAAGGTAAGACCCCGTCTAACTTATTGATATTCAAGGGCACAAGATGAACATCGAGCAAGCGCGCTTCAACATGGTGGAGCAACAGATCAGGCCCTGGGACGTTCTGGACCATACCGTGCTCGACCTGCTGTTCACGGTGCGTCGCGAGGACTTCGTACCCGAGGCGCATCGCGCGCTGGCCTTCGTCGACATGGAAATTCCGCTCGGTCACGGGCAGTCCATGTGGACCCCGAAGCTGGAAGCGCGCGTGCTGCAGGAACTCGCTATCCGCCCGACCGACCGCGTGCTGGAAGTGGGCACCGGCAGCGGCTACTTCACCGCGCTGCTGGCAGCGCAAGCCGCCGAGGTGGCGACCGTCGAGATCGTCCCCGAGCTGGCTGCTGCCGCGCGCCAGAAACTGCGCGCCCACGGCATCACCAACGTCGAGACGCACACCGGCGATGCCGCACGCGACTGGTTCGACCCGTCCGGTTTCGACGTCATCGTGCTGACCGGTTCGACGCCGCTGCTGTCGGACGCCTACCGCCAGCGCCTGCGTGAAGGCGGGCGGCTTTTCGCCATCGTCGGCGATGCGCCGGTGATGCAGGCGCAGCTCGTCACCCGCACTGCACCGGGTGCGACGCGCAGCGTCACCCTGTTCGAAACCTGCGTCGCCCCGCTGGTCAACGCCCCGCATCCCGCCGCCTTCGTGTTCTGAGCGACGTTCCATGCGCAGCATGCGCCCTGCCGAGCTCGCCGCCCACCTACAGGCCGGTCACACGCCGCTGCTCCTCGACGTGCGCGAGCCGTGGGAATGGGGCGTATGCCGTGTGCCCGGCGCCGTCCTCATCCCGATGGGCGAATTGCCGGCGCGCGCAGGGGAATTGAACAAGCACGCCGAAACCGTGGTCATCTGTCATCACGGCGTGCGTAGTTATCACGCCGCACGTTATCTTGAAACCATTGGGTTCGACGACGTCGTTAACCTGTCCGGCGGCGTGGCTGCCTGGGCGGACGAGGTCGACCCTGCGATGCCGCGCTACTGAATCACTCTGAGGACCGGTCCCATCATGCAGCTCAAACCCCTGTATCTCGCACTGACCCTTGCCCTGGCGCCGGCCGCGCACGCCACCAACCTGTCCGACACCTTCCGCGACGCCCAGGCCTACGACGCGCAGTTCGCCGCTGCGCGAGCAGCCCATCAGGCCGGCCAGGAAAAGGTCGTGCAGGGACGCGCCGGCCTGCTGCCGCAGGTCAACGTTTCCGGCAACGCGCGCTACAACAACGTCGATACGGACTTCGGCGACTCCGATTATTCGTCCAACACGCTTGCCATCAACGCCGCGCAGCCGCTCTTTCGCCGGCAGAACACGGTGCAGTACGAACAGGCCAAGAACCAGGTGAAGATTGCCGACGTGCAGCTGAAGGCCGCCGAGCAGGATCTCATCCTGCGCGTCGCCCAGGCCTATTTCGACGTGCTTCAGTCGCAGGACAACCTCGCCTTCATCGCCGCGCAGAAAGCCGCCATCAGCGAACAGCTCGCCGCCGCGAAGCGCAACTTCGAAGTCGGCACCGCCACCATCACCGATACGCACGAGGCACAGGCGCGCTTCGACCTCGCGGTGGCGCAGGAAATCGCCGAGCAGAACACCTTCAACATCCGTCTGCGCGCGCTGGAAAAACTCATCGGCAAGCCCGCCGGCAGCCTCGACGTGCTGGCCGAGGACAGGATCCTCAAGACCGAGCCCGGCGCCATCGACGACTGGGCGCAGCGTGCCGCCAGCGGTAACCTGCAGGCCGAAATCCAGCGGCTGGCCAAGGCCATCGCCGACCAGGACGTCGAACGCAACCGCGCCGGCCACTACCCCACCCTGGACGCCGTCGCCGGCTATTCCGTCAACAACAACCTCAGCGCGGGCACCATGCGCTATGACGCCAATTTCGCGCAGATCGGTCTCGAACTCAACGTGCCGATCTACCAGGGCGGGCTGACCAGCTCGCGCGTGCGCGAAGCCGTCGCCAATCAGGAAAAGGCACGCCAGGATCTCGAAAACGCCACCCGCGAAGCGAGCCTGCAGGCGCGCCAGGCCTGGCTCAACGTCAACAGTGGCGCTGCGCGCGTGCGCGCGCTGGAACAGGCGCTGGTCTCGACAAAAGCGCAGCTCGACTCGACCAAGCTCGGCCTGCAGGTCGGCGTGCGCACCAGCCTCGACGTGCTCGACGCCGAGCAGCAGGTGCTGTCCGCCCGCCGCGACCTCGCCGGCGCGCGCTACGCTTACCTGCTGGCGGGCCTGTCGCTCAAGGCCGCGGTCGGCACGCTCGGCACCGCCGACCTCGCCGAAATCGACCAGCATCTGAAGCCCGCACCGTAAAGGGCCGCCCCGGCCCGATGGGGCGTGTCAGCCGCGCCTAAGAACGCTTCAGCAACGGCGCCACCAGCCCGGCCACCCGCACCGCCGCGCCGGCATGGCTTGCGGCAAACGCCCGCCCGGCCTCGCCCATGCGCACGCGCGCCGGTGCATCCCGCAGCAATCTCGACGCCTCGCGCACCAGCGCGCCGGCGTCGTCGACTCTCAACGCCGCACCGGATTCGATCGCCAGCCGCGTCGCCTCCTCGAAATTGAAAGTGTGCGGGCCGACCAGAACCGGCCGTCCCACGCTCGCCGCCTCGATCAGGTTCTGCCCGCCCAGTGGCGCCAGGCTGCCGCCGACGAAGGCCACATCGCACGCCGCGTAATACGCAAACATCTCGCCCAGGCTGTCACCGAGCAGCACGCGCGTCTCCGCGCGCAACGGCGTGGCGTCCAGCATGCTGCGGCGCTGGACGGCGAGACCCGCCGCATCAATCAGGCCCGCCACCCCCTCGAAACGCTGCGGATGGCGCGGCACCAGCACCAGCAGCGCATCCGCCGGCGCGCTGTCGGCAAACGCCTGCAGGATCGGCGCTTCCTCGCCCTCGCGCGTGCTCGCCGCCAGCAGCACGGGACGTTCGCCCCACTGCGCGCGCCACACCGCACCGCGCGCCAGCAGGTCGGCCGGCGGCGCGATATCGAACTTGAGGTTGCCGGTGACGTGCACCGACGACGCACCGAGCCGGAGCAGGCGCGCCGCATCCGCCTCGCTCTGCGCCGCGACGACCTCGATGCGCGCCAGGCATGCCCGCGTCAGTGCCGGCAGGCGCGCATAGCCGCGCGCCGAGCGCTCCGACAGGCGTGCGTTCGCCAGCACCAGCGGCACGTTTTGCCGCGCGGCGGCGTGGATGAGGCTGGGCCACAGCTCAGTTTCCATCAGGATGCCCACGCGTGGCCGCGCGCGCCGCAGGAAACGGCGCACCAGCACGGCGTAGTCGTAGGGCAGATAGACGATGCGCGCGAAGTCGCCATACAGCGATTCGGCCGTCGCGCGCCCGGTCGGCGTCATGCAGGTAAGCAGCACCGGCGCATCCGGGTGCGCCTCGCGCAGCGCGGCGATCAGCGGCTGTGCCGCGCGCATCTCGCCGACCGACACCGCATGGACCCACAGCGCGCCGGTGACGGGCGCCGGAGCGAGCGCCAGCCGCTCGCTCCAGTGCGCAAGATAGCCGCGCTCACGCCGCCCGCGCCACAGCAGGCGCAACGGAATCAGCGGCGCGGCCAGCAGCAGGGCCAGCCGGTAGAGCGTCCAGTCGAATAACAGGCGGAGCGTGGGCATCGCCGGATTGTAAGGGGGCCGGTGCTAGAATCGATGCGACTTTTGGAGGCCAGAGAATGAAAATCCTGCTCACCGGCGCCGCCGGTTTTAGTTCCGGCCGTTCGCGCTGCTCACTTAACTTGCGCACGGCGCAAGTTAGCCTTCTCTGATACCGGCGGAGACATGAAATGAAAGTTCTTCTTACAGGTTCCGCCGGCTTTATCGGCATGCACGTCGCGCAGATCCTGTTGCAGCGCGGCGACGAAGTCGTCGGCATCGACAACCTCAACGACTATTACGATCCGGCATTGAAGCTCGCGCGGCTGGAACAGCTGAAGCCCTGGCCCAACTTCCGCTTCGTCAAGGACGACATCGCCGACCGCATGGTGATGGAAGACCTGTTCGAGAAGGGCCACTTCGACGCCGTCATCAACCTCGCCGCGCAGGCCGGCGTGCGCTACTCACTGAAGAATCCGCACGCCTACGTGCAATCCAACATCGTCGGCTTTGCCAACCTGCTCGAAGGCTGCCGCCACCACGGCGTCAAGCACTTCGTCTACGCCAGTTCGTCGTCCGTGTACGGCGCCAACACCAAGATTCCGTTTTCCACCCACGACCCGGTCAACCACCCGGTGAGCCTCTACGCCGCCAGCAAGAAGGCCAACGAGCTGATGGCGCACACCTACTCGCACCTCTACGGTCTGCCGACCACGGGGCTACGCTACTTCACCGTCTACGGCCCCTGGGGCCGGCCCGACATGTCGCCGTGGCTGTTTACTTCAGCAATATTGGAAAACCGCACCATCGACGTCTTCAACCACGGCGACATGATGCGCGACTTCACCTACATCGACGACATCGCCGACGGCACCGTCAAAGTGCTCGACCGCATCCCGCAGGGCAACCCCAATTTCGATCACAAGAATCCGGACCCCGCCACCAGCCACGCCCCCTACCGCATCTACAACATCGGCAACCACACCCCGGTGCAGCTGATGGACTTCATCGGCACGATCGAGCGTGCGCTCGGTCAGGAAGCGAAGAAGAACTTCCTGCCGATGCAGGACGGCGACGTGCAGGCGACCTACGCAGATGTGGATGATTTGATCCGCGATACGGGGTTCAAGCCGGCGACGACGCTGGAGTATGGGATCGGGAAGTGGGTGGAGTGGTATCGGGGGTACAAACAGTTGGGCTGATTCTTCAATCGCGTTTGTCGCAGCAAATGGGATTAGAATCTTTCGACTGAACCATAAAGAGGTGTGCCATGCAAAAAGCCCTATTCATTCGCGCCGAGTGGGACGACGAAGCGTCTGTCTGGGTCGCCACGTCAGATGACGTGCCCGGACTCGCCACCGAAGCCGACACGCTCGAAGCCCTATCCACCAAGTTGGAAAGCCTGGTGCCCGAACTGCTGGAGGCCAATGGATGCCTCAATGCTGACGATGTCCCCTTTGAACTGCTCGCCCGAAAATACGCCATCGCCCACGGCATCCGCTGCTGATGGGCGGCAGTTTCACTCCTGAGCTCGTCCGCTTGCTACGCGAGGCAGGCTGCTAATTCGAACGCCCCGGCAAGGGCGACCGTGACATCTGGTTTTCACCCATCACCGGTGTGCGTTTCCCGGTCGACCAAAAGATCAAGTCGCGTCATACCGCGAATGCGGTGCTCAAGCAGGCTGGATTGCCGAAAGCGTTTTGACGCTGCGGGGTTAGCGAGCAAGCGTAGTCCGGATGGAATGAAATGGAATCCGGAGAAGCCGGCCCCGGGCAAACTTGCCCCGGATTTCGCTGCGCTGCATCCGGGCTACACGTGCTGCTCCTGCGCAACAACTTCGACCGTGATGACAACCGCGGCGCGCTGAAGCTCAACTGGAGCTTCCCCCTGCACGGCCGCCTTCGGGGCTACCTGCAATATTTCACCGGCTACGGCGAATCGCTCATCGACTACAACCACCGCCAACAGTCGCTGGGGCTGGGCGTGAGCCTGACCGGGGGAATCTGATCCCCCGTCGTCACTTGGGCGGACGATGCACGACCCGCGTCTGGGCACACTCCCGTGGGCGGGTTCCGCGCTTTTTTTTCCCCTTGCAGCTCCAGCAAGCGTAGCCCGGATGGAATGAAATGGAATCCGGGGAAACCGGGCTGCGCCCCCCCGGGGTAGCCGGCCCGGGCAAACTTGCCCCGGATTTCACTGTGCTGCATCCGGGCTACGCGTGACCCTTGGTTTTATGCGGGGGGTGAGGGTTTTGCAGGGGCGACTATGTCCTGCATCGCCGTGTCGCTCCTTGCGATGGCGGATAAATCAGGGCTCTCGCTGACTAGATAGCACCGACTGTCGTCTGACGGCGACGCCACAACCCACAAGCAAGTGCCTGTTCTGGCGCGGATTTTTGCATCAGCGCGCATGCGCTCGTCGCTCCTCAGCGACATTTGCAGCCGCATTCGCCGCGGGGCCTGCCCCGCGCCGTCGTTCACTTTCTTGTTTTCAAAGGTGTTTTCTCTGCTGGCCCGGGAGTTGCTCTCCCTGTGTGTTGCATCCCCATGCGGACGCAATCGCCTCAAGGCATTTCTGCAACCCAGCCACGCGGGAGAACCGATCCATGCTGAAGAACCTCATGCATTCCAACACTGTGAGAACCGACACGGGCCGCACGGCCGCCCCGTCGTATGCGACGGCGAAGACGGAGGCGCGCACGGCGCCGTCGAAGCCCGAGTCCGCCGAGGAAGGCAGCAAGCTCATCGTCGGTCCGAACATCAAACTGAAGGGCGCCGAGATCACCGATTGCGAAATCCTGGTGGTGGAGGGGCGCGTGGAGGCCTCCATGAACAGTCGCGACATTCGCATCGCCGAGGGTGGCGTGTTTTCCGGCAAGGCGGAGATCGACGTGGCGGAGATTCGTGGCACGTTCGAGGGCGAACTGACGGCGCGCAAGCGCCTGGTGATCTACGCGACGGGACGGGTCAGCGGAGTAATCCACTACGGCGCGCTGATGGTGGAGGAGGGCGGCACGCTCTACGGCAACGTCGCCTACCACACCGCCGGCGCGAGCGTGGTGAAGCTGCCGGAGCCGGCCGCGGCCGCGCCGGCTGAAGCGTCGGCAGAGGACGCCGACGCGTTGCTGACGAACGCCACGCTGGTGCGCAACCTCGGCAAGCGCCACGGCTGAAAGGCCGTCGTCGTGCCGCGACAGCGGCCGCGTCAGCCGCGCAGGGCGGCGAGGCGTTGCGCCTGGTCGGTTCGCTCCCAGGTGAATTCCGGTTCGGCCCGCCCGAAGTGGCCGTAGGCGGCGGTCTTGCGATAGATGGGGCGGCGCAGGTCGAGGCTTTCGATGATGCCGCGCGGCGTGAGCCTGAAAGTGCAGCGCACCATGTCTTCCAGTTGCTCGTCGGGCACGGTGCCGCTGCCGAAGGTGTCGACGAGGAGCGACACCGGCTCGGCCACGCCGATGGCATAGGCCAGCTGCACCAGGCAGCGTTTCGCGTAGCCCGCCGCGACGAGATTCTTGGCGATGTAGCGCGCCATGTAGGCCGCCGAACGGTCGACCTTGGTGGGGTCCTTGCCGGAGAAGGCACCGCCACCGTGCGGGCAGGAACCGCCGTACGTGTCGACGATGATCTTGCGGCCGGTCAGCCCGGTGTCGCCGTTGGGCCCGCCGATTTCGAACGGGCCGGCAGGATTGACCCACAACCGGAACGTCGGCGTGCGCAGTTCGACCGGCACCAGCGGGTCGACGATTTCGCGCGCGACTTCCTTCGCCACCCACGCCGGATCGAGGTCGCGTTCGATCTGGGTGGAGAGGATCACGGTTTCGACGCCGGCCATTTTCTGGCCTTCGTAGGCGACGGTGACCTGGCTCTTGGCGTCGGGACGCAGCCAGGGCAGGGCGCCGGACTTGCGCAACGCGGCCTGCCTTTGCACCAGCCGGTGCGCCAGCCACAGCGGATAGGGCATGAGGTCGGGCGTCTCGTCGCACGCATAGCCGAACATCAGGCCCTGGTCGCCGGCGCCGATCTCGCCGCCAGCGAGCGTGATGCCCTTGTGGATCTGGATCGACTGGTGGTTGAAGCGCACCTGCACTTCGCAGGTGTCGGGGTCGATGCCGGTGGCAGCGTCGCGGTAGCCAATGTCGCGCAATACCTGCCGCGCGATGGCTTCGGCACGGTCGCGCACTTCGTCGAACAGTTCCTTGCGCGCGGTCTTGAATTCGCCGGTGACGACGACCAGGTTGTCGGCCACCAGCGTCTCGCACGCCACCCGGGCTTCGGGTTCTTCGGCGAGGAAGGCGTCGAGGATGGCGTCGGAAATCTGGTCGGCGATCTTGTCGGGATGGCCTTCCGATACGGACTCGGAGGTGAACAGGTGGCGGCGGGGGTTCATGGTGCGCTTCCTTCGATGCGTTAAGGGATCATGCGGCGCGCGCGGCGAGGCGCCACAGCGATGTCACCTCGGCGGCTCGCGCGGCGTGCAGCGGGTCCGACTCGTCGGCGGCGCGGGGGTGCGTGGGCCGGGTGTCCAGACGCGCCACGACCTTCAATCCAGCGGCCTCGATCGCCGCAAGCAGCCCCGCGCGCGAGCGCAGCCCCAGATGTTCGGCCAGGTCCGACAGGATCAGCCAGCCTTCGCCGCCCGGCTCCAGATGCGCCACCAGCCCGTTCAGGAAGCCCAGCAACATGCGGCTGTCCGGATCGTAGATCGCGTGATCGAGCGGCGAGTTGGCGCGCGCGGGCAGCCACGGCGGATTGCAGACGACGAGCGGCGCGCGCCCCTCGGGGAACAGGTCGGCCTCGATGACCTCCACCCGCCCTTTCAGTCCGAGGCGGGCGAGGTTCGACCGCGCGCACGCCAGCGCGCGCGGGTCGTGGTCCGTGGCGACGACGTGCCGGACGCCCCGGCGCGCCAGCAGCGCCGCCAGCACGCCGGTGCCGGTGCCGATATCGAACGCGCGCGTCGTGGCGGGCAACGGCGCCTCGTTCACCAGCTTCAGGTATTCGCCGCGCACCGGCGAAAACACGCCGTAGTGGGGGTGGATGCGGTCGCCCAGTTCGGGGATGTCGACCCCCTTCTTGCGCCATTCGTGGGCGCCGATCACGCCGAGCAGTTCGCGCAGCGAAACCAGCGACGCCTCCCCGGCCGGGCCGTAGGCTTCGAAACACGCCTCCTTGACGTTCGGCGCACGGCGCAGCGGAATGCTGAAGTCGGCGTCCAGCGGCAGCAGCAGCATGCCCAGGGTACGGGCACGCTGCGACTGGTGCTGGCGATGGAAATTGAAGGCTTCGGTCGGCGAGCTGGCAGGCTTGCGCGGCTTGCGCTCGATGCGGCGCGCCATGGCCTGCAGCAACTGGCGCGCGTTCTGGAAGTCGCCCCGCCACAGCAGCGCGATGCCTTCGCTCGCCAGACGAAATGCCGCATCCGCAGTGAGGCGGTCGTCCACCACCTCGACGCGTCGCGGCGGCGGCGCCGCCCGCTCCGAGCGCCAGCGGGCCGCGTGGCCCACGCCGGCTTCGGTCCATGTGATGTGGGGTTCCCCCGCGTCAGACATCGCCCGTCACCCTGCCGTCTCCCGCATCGATCTTGCGCCTCACAGCTTGGCACTGCGCCCGCCATCCACGGCGAGGATCTGCCCGGTGACGAAGTGCGTGTCCATGGCGAAGAAGCGCACCGCCAGCGCGATGTCGTGCGGGTCGCCGGCGCGCTTCAGCATGGTGTGCGAGACGATGCGCTGGCGCGACACCTCGTCGAAGTTCGAATCGCCCTCCGGCCACATGATCGGCCCCGGTGCGATGCCGTTGACGCGTACCTCCGGCGCCAGTTCGCGCGCGAGCGACTTGGTCAGCCCGACCAGCCCGGCCTTGGCCACCGAATACACGACGTAGTTCTTCATCGGCCGCTCGGCGTGGATGTCGGTGATGTTGATGATGCAGCCACGGCGCTTCCTCAGCTCGTGCGCGGCCGCCTGGGCCAGGAACATCGGCGCCTTGAGGTTGCTGCCCATGAGGTCGGCCCAGTCCTTTTCGGTAATGGTGCCGACCGGTGTCGGGTAGAAGCTCGACGCGTTGTTGAGGAGAACGTCCAGCCCACCGAAGGTGGCGACGGTCTGGTTCACCAGCGCGGGCAGGCCGTGGGTGTCGTGCAGGTCGGCCTGGATCAGCGCCACCGATTCCGGGCGCACGGCGTTGAGCTCGTCCTGCAGGGCACGTGCCTCGGCGGCCGAGCTGCGGTAGTGGATCATGAGGTTGGCGCCCGCCGCGTGCAGCAGGCGCGCAGATGCCGCGCCCACGCGCCTGGCGCCCCCGGTGATCAGTACGACTTTGCCATGCATCGCGATTCACCCTTATAGTCGGTGGACTCCGCATTATCCCCGAAAGCCGATGCTGCCCGCCCCTTCCGCCGACGCCCTCGCGCACAGCCAGCGCGTCGTGGCCCACCTGCGGGCACTGATCGCCGATGCCGGGGGCTGGGTGCCGTTCTCGCGCTTCATGGAGGCGGCACTGTACGCGCCGGGGCTCGGATACTACAGCGCTGGCACGGCAAAGTTCGGCGCCGCGGGCGATTTCGTCACCGCGCCGGAGGTCACGCCGCTGTTCGGCCGTACGGTGGCGCGTGCGATCGCGCCGATGCTGGCCGCGACCGGCGGCGACGTGCTGGAGCTGGGCGCCGGCAGCGGCCGGCTGGCGGCCGACGTACTAGGCGAACTGGAGCAGCTGGGCACCCTGCCGGCACGCTACGCGATCCTGGAGGTGAGTGCGGACCTGCGGCAGCGGCAACAGGACAGGCTCGGGCGCGAACGGCCGCATCTCGTCGAGCGCGTGCACTGGCTGGATGCCCTGCCAGGGCACTTCACCGGTGTGATCCTGGGCAACGAAGTGCTCGATGCCTTGCCGGTGGAACTGGTGCACTGGACCGAAGGCGGGCCGCGCGAGCGCGGCGTGGGCGTCGACGACGGGCGCTTCGTCTGGCAGGACCGGCCCATCACCGAACCGCGCCTGCGGGCGCGCGCCGAGGCGCTGGCGCTCGCGCCAGGCTACGTATCCGAGATCAATCTCGCCGCCGAGGCCCTGGTCGCGTCGCTCGGCGCGCGTCTCGCGTACGGCCTGATTCTCCTCGTCGACTACGGCTTCGCCGCGGCCGAGTATTACCACCCGCAGCGTCACATGGGCACGCTGCGCGCGCATTATCGTCACCACGCGCTGGACGATCCGTTTTATCTCCCCGGCCTGTGCGACCTCACCGCCCACGTCGATTTTAGCGCGATGGCCTCTGCCGCGAGGGAAGCCGGACTCGCACTCGCCGGCTACACGAGCCAGGCCGCTTTCCTGCTGGGAAGCGGCCTCACCGAACTGCTGATGCAGACGCCCCCCAGCGATGCGGCGGCCTACCTGCCACAGGCCAACGCGGCCCAGCGCCTGGTGTCGCCCGCCGAAATGGGCGAACTGTTCAAGGTGCTCGCGCTGACTCGTGGGACGGTACCGCCGCTGGCGGGCTTCGCGCGCGGCGACCGGCGGCATGCACTGTAAAAATCCATAGGCATGAGGCACGGCGTCGCGTGCCGTGCGACAATTTCGCATCACCACGCCGCACACCCGCGGCGCCATTCGCAAGTAAACTGTAAGGAGCCGATGATGAAAACCACCCTCGCCGCCACCCTCTTCCTCGGCATCGCCAGCCTGCCCGCGTGGGCGGCCGGTATCGAGGTCAGCGACGCCTGGGCGCGCGCTACCATGCCCGGGCAGAAGGTCAGCGCGGCCTACATGCGCATCGTCGCCAGCGACGACGCCCGCCTGGTCGGCGCGTCCAGCACCGCGGTGCCGCGTGTCGAAGTGCACGAGATGAAGATGGACGGCGACATCATGCGCATGCGCGAGGTGAAGGCGCTCGACCTGCCCAAGGGCAAGACGGTGATGCTCGAACCCGGTGGCTACCACATCATGCTGATGAACCTGGCGAAGCCCATCGCCGCCGGCGAGCGGATTCCGCTCACGCTGGTGATCGAGTCCGGTGGCGCGCGCCAGACGGTCGAGGTGCAGGCCGAGGCGCGCGCCCCGGGTGGCGGCGCCATGCAGCATCACCGTCACTGATCGCACCCTGCGAACCGCGGCCTGATGCAGGCCGCGGGTCTTGGCGTAAAATCCGCGAAACCTGATTCCGGAGCCGCCATGACCCCCGCCTTTACCGCTGCCGACAAGGCCTCGATCCTGTCCGAGGCGCTGCCCTACATCCAGCGTTTCTACGACAAGACCATCGTCATCAAGTATGGCGGCAACGCCATGACCGAGCGCCACCTGATGGAGGCCTTCGCCAAGGACGTAGTGCTCCTGAAGCTGGTCGGCATGAACCCGGTGGTGGTCCACGGCGGCGGCCCGCAGATCGCCGGCCTCTTGCAGCGCATCGGCAAGCAGAGCGAATTCATCCAGGGCATGCGCGTCACCGACGAAGAAACGCTCGACGTCGTCGAGATGGTGCTCGGCGGCCTCGTCAATCAGGACATCGTCACCCTCATCAACAAGCACGGCGGCCGCGCCGTCGGGCTGACCGGCAAGGACGGCAATTTCATCCACGCCAAGAAAATGCTCGTGAAGAGCAAGGAGAAGGCCGATGAAATGCTCGACATCGGCCAGGTCGGCGAGATCACCAGCATCGATCCCGAGATCATCCAGGTGCTCGATGCCCGCGATTTCATCCCCGTGGTGGCGCCGCTCGGAACGGACAAGGAAGGCAACGCCTACAACATCAACGCCGACGTCGCTGCCGGCAAGATCGCCGGCGTGCTGCAGGCGGAAAAAGCCATCTTCATGACCAACACCCCCGGCGTGCTCGACAAACAGGGGCAGCTCCTCACCGGCCTCACGCCGCGCGAAGTCGACGACCTCATCGCCGATGGCACCATCTCCGGCGGCATGATCCCCAAGGTGGGCTACGCTGTCGACGCCGTGAACAGCGGCGTGAAGAGCGCGCACATCATCGACGGCCGCGTCGAGCACGCGCTGCTGCTGGAAATTCTCACCCCCGAAGGTGTCGGCACCCTGATCAAGCGGGCCTGAACTCCCGCTGCAAGGCTGGCGCAGGGCGTTGCCGCGCGCGTCCGATCGTCCCCGGCAAACCCTCCCGGAGGCACCGCCGGGCGCGGTTGATTTCGAGCCGTCAGCGCCCAGCAGGCGTCCTGCTTGCCGCACAACAATTCGCGTGATTCGTGCGATTTGAACGAATCGAGCGAATCGCTTATAGTCAAAACACTCTTTCCGCCCGGCCGAGGTGAATCATGCTGACGTACACCGCGAATGAAGCGAAGACCCGTTTCGGCGAGTTTCTTGACCGCGTGCAGCGGGAGCCGGTGCGCGTGATGCGGCATGACCGCGTAGTCGGCGTAATGGTGAGTGCCGAGGATTACGAGGCGATGCGGGCCTATTATGCCGATCGCCTGCGGCAGACGCTGCGCGAAAGCGCGGCGGGCGCCGCCGCCGCCGGCTTGACTGAAGACAAGCTGGCCGAACTGCTTGCGGATGAAAGCTGACCCGTCGGCGAACTATGCGCGGGTAGTGGTCGATACCAATGTATTGCTCAGCGCTGCCTTGTCCTCCGGCGGTGTACCCGCCCTGTTGGTCGACCAGATCCTTGAGACTGGCAGGCTGGTGCTCTCGGAAGCGACCTTCTCCGAACTGGAAACGCGAATCTGGCACCCCAAATTCGATCGTTATCTCCCCATCGAGCGCCGCCGGTCCATTCTGCAATTGGTACAAGCTGCCGCCATCTGGGTTGACATTTCCGCCGACCTCGCGCAACGCTCATTCTCGCGCGACGCAAGCGACGATGCCTTCATCCAGGTGGCGATTGCCGCGACCGCAACGCGCTTGATCTCGGGCGACGACGACCTGCTTTGCCTGCACCCGCTCAGCCTCGATCTCGGCGTTCTCCACATCCTGACGCCACGCCAGGCATGGGAAGAATTGCGGTCGGGCGGCTGACTGTGGTTTCCGGGTTGAACCCCCCAAGTAGAAGTCAGCTGCCATTGTTTATGACGCCCAACGTGCAAGCTCACCGGCGCGCCAAAAGCAAACGAAGCGCCGCTTTTGGCGTGTCCGAGTGGAGCGGAAGGTTAGACAAAGCCGTGCAATATAATTGTGATTAATAGGTCCAGTTCTGGTACGAGGGGGCTGTCAGCACGCACATTGAACTTGTTGTTGCGTCAGCATAGATGCACCATGTGGAATAACACCAGGAAGGTATTCTATGGCCCAATTGACCCTTTATTCGCACCGTAGAAACATTCAGGCATTGATTGCAGCCCTTTGCAACGCAAGTTGAGGACAATGGACTGCCGTCGCAACATGCTGTCGTGCCATTGCTGCAACAAACACCACCATGATCCGAACAACAGCCTTTGCAATCGGAGTTATTCCCCTTGCGAAGCGCCATGTATGTATAGTACTGCTTGTTGCTAGCGATATTGCTTGCCTGCGCGGAGCCAACGGTGAAATTGTCTATATCATCCAGAAATGGTGTATCGTAATAAGCGGATGGTAGGTTGCTTGACCAATAACCAGCATAATCTGCAAACTGAATATTGTAGACTTGTGTTTCATGTTCATATGTCTGTTCTTCTGTGAAATTTCCCTCTACGCCAGAAAAATAGAAATTGTTATATGTCTTTTGCTGGTTTACGGAGCTATACTCGTGCGTTGGTGCCCATGGTTCTCCTGCCCACAGGCTAGACCAAGACGCGATAAACAATATACTGAAGTTAGTAGCTTAAACATGATGTGCCTCCGTTATCAATGGCTCGACTCGTACTGATATGGGGACAGCGGCACAGAGATTCTTTTTGAATTTATTATCTCTACGCTTCCGGTATCTTCAGCCCAAATTGGATCCACAAGACGAATTAATTTATCGGTGTCTTTAATTCTTCTAATTTCGGATGTCCGTCCCTTAATTCTGGCTCCATAAAACAGAACGCCACGTTTTTCCAATTGCACTTTTAGTTCTTTGGCGTGTGCGAGATGGGTGGATAGCCTCTCCAGTGCCTCGGGTGATCTTATTTCTTGAGTATTTTGCTGAAATTCATTATGCGCGGATTCGTATAACTCATTAACGAACATCGTGTGATGGAAAGCTGCGTTGTTAATGGCGTGCTCAACAGGTTCGTGTTTTTTAATTTCGTAGCCTCCGACTTGCTCTCCCCAGCCAACGTTAAGAGAAAGGGTTTGGGTTCGGTATTTGTTTATGGCATCCAATAGTTCGGTCTTGTTTAAATAGTGACTATAAGATACCTGAGCCTCAATTACCTCATTTGGTGATCTGTCAGCCAAATTATCAAGTATTTTGTGCCGCTCTGTTACGTAAGCATTTATTGCTACTCTAGCATTTGATCTTGGTGTAAATACAAGCCTGTTACCGTGCTTGCCAGATATTAATATTGGTGTAGCCAAATCCTGGGCTGTTGTTATTTCTGGAAGAGCTAGAAATAACAACAACCAACCGAAGGCAACCACTTTGGCACGATTAGAGTGATTCATGATACTCACCTCCTGTTATTGATTAATACGCAAAATTGATAGTCGCATGCATCGATAGTGTTCACAAGTCTAAGGAAGCACTGATTTATTCCGTCATCGCGAGGCCCGCAGGGCCGTGGTGATCCAGAGATCGTTGATTTAACAAACATTCTGGATTGCTTCGCTGCGCTCGCAACGACGAATTTCGATTTAATCAGTGCTTCCTTAGACCAACGCGATTGACTTCAGCGATTGGGTACTCACGCCGGATTCGGCTGCCCTCGATCACGCCCCAGGCAGCGGCTGCTGGCGCAGGATCAATATGTGGTCCGGGTTTCGGCTTCGTTCATGGTGGCTAAACGAAGGGCGCGAATTGATTGCTGTCGCGCGTAAGCAGTTGCATTAGTCTCGGATGAATGAACAGCTTCTCCTTGCCGGCGTTTACTTCGCTCAACACGCCGATCGCTACCAATTCCTTGAGATATAGCGACGCCGTCTGACGTTTTGCGATGCCTGCCTCGATCAGGTTACTGATGCGGCAATACGGAAGCTCGAACAACAGGCTTACGAGTTCATGGCTATACACCTTGGGCAGACTCGCGCGCACATGCTCCGTAGTTTGATCCGACAGGGTGCGAATCGCTCCAATCTTTGCAGTCGTCCAGCTCGCCGTTTCTTCCACGCCTCTAAGGATGTAGAGTACCCAAGCCTCCCATTCCTGCTCGCGCGTCACCTGCAACAGCAGCCGGTAGTAATCCGTCTTGTTCTGGATGATGTAGCGACTCAAGTACAGGATGGGAAGGGTCAGCAGATTCTCGTGGATCAGGAACAGGCTATTCAGAACCCGTCCGGTACGGCCATTGCCGTCGGTGAACGGGTGGATCGCCTCGAACTGGTAATGCCCCACGGCCATGCGGATCAGCGGATCGAGGTCGGTCTCGTCGTGCAGATAGCGCTCCCAGTTCGCCAGCAGGTCGCGCAGCCGTGTTTCGCCCTCGGGCGGCGTATAGATCGTCTCACCGTTCGCATCGTTCTTCAGCGTCGTGCCGGGGGTACGACGCACCGACATCTCCACGCCCTTGATCGTGGTGCAGACCTGTTCGGCGGTGCGAGTGCTGAGCGGGGTTTGCTTGAGCGCCGTGAAGCCATCGAACAGCGAGCGGCTGTAGCGCAACGCCTCCTTGGTGGCCGAATTGGCCTGTGCCTCGTTGCCCACATGCCGGAACAACTCGTCCGTGGTCGTCACGATGTTCTCGATTTCCGAACTGGCGCGCGCCTCCAGCAATGGCAAGGTGCTGATCAGCATGGCCTGGTTGGGAATCAGCTCCGCCGCCTGCTTCAGTTCGGCCAGTGCCGCGCGGGCCGTGATGCACTGCTTCAACACGGCACGAGTCTCCAGCTCGACTGCAGGGGGCAGCATCGGCAAGTCGTTGTATGGACGATCTGGCCACCAGCTTGAGCTGTTCATGTCCATGTTCTTGGAAAATTTCGACACAACCGAACTCTATGTACGCGGCGTCGACACGTCAAGAAAATATGTCGACATTTTGCGTTTTTATCGACACATCGGCGCGGTGTGTCGATTACGTGTACAGGTTCCGCTTGGGTTGCCGCGTTTGCCGTGGCCTTCGATACGGCCGAGCGTGATCGGGTACTTGCGCCGCATGCGGCTGCCCTCGACCACGCCCCAACCCGCCACCTTCAGGGCGGGGGCGATCTGTTCGGCGCGGGTTTCAGCTTCGTTCATAGGTATTATTCCTGCCCCATTGGCAGGGATAGTACCTTCTTGAAACGGGATGCGAATGGCCGCAGGCTTTAGACGGCCTGGGTGGAGTGGGGCGTTTTGTGAGACGCGACAGCCTGTTGTCTTTCGGTCGCCTTCTGGAGCACCACCGTATAGACCTTCTTTTTCTCGGCAGAAGAGGCGTTACGAATGAACTCCGAGAACGGCGTCGATGCAACGACCGGACGCTTTTTCTGACTGGAGAAGAGTACTTTCATGATCTTCATAGACGCACTCTAATTCATCTTCAATAATCCTAGAAACCGCAGTTGGACGCGCCCGATGGTGCGTCTGATCGCGTGACTGCCGCGAAGCAACGACGCCGCAGGCCGGGGCCTGCAAGGAGGCGCGCCAAAAGCAGGCGCGTGAGCAGGCGTGCCAGCGGGCGTGTAGCGGTCTCACCCAACAGGTGACGGCGATCAAAAGCAGAAAAGTCAGCGTTCATACGATGCTCAACAAAGTATAGAGCGGTCAACTGCGGTTTCTAGGATAATTCGACAACGTCCGCCCGGGCGTACTTTTCCCGGATGTCCCCGGCCGTTTGGCCGTTCTGTCCAGCCAGCCGGTTCCATATGCATCATGCTGGCCGGCCCTCCGGGCAGCCTTCCAGCTGCCAGCACTAGAGCGGGCTGGGGTCAGGGACTGCTGGCCGTGCCGCAGCCCGTCTGGAATGCTCTCGCCTGGAGCGCCGTTGCTTGTGTAACCACCGATGGTGTATTTAGTGCGGCTTACCGGAAACTCATATTCGATCACCCATGTCTTCGTTCCATGAGGTCGTATCCGAAGGAACAGGCCATCGCCCAATAGGCGATCGCGCTTCGGGTCGGGCTTGGCTGTCTCGCATGTCACCGCTGAAAGCTTCCCAATGGGAGCTCCTTGGGTGGGATTGTGGGTGGGCTCCTATAGGCGCTTCCCGGAATAAACAACCACGATGCCCGGTCGAATTGTCCTTGAATAATGCGCATACAGGGCGGACCAGGAGAAACAAAGGATACCTATGCGTTACTGGCTGATGAAAAGCGAGCCGTCGGAATACAGCATCGACGACCTCGCGCGCGACGGCAGCGTGCCCTGGTTCGGAGTGCGCAACTACCAGGCGCGCAACTTCATGCGCGACCAGATGCGGGTCGGCGACAAGGTGCTGTTCTATCACTCGTCGTGTCCCGAGCCGGGCATCGCCGGCCTGGCCGAAGTCGGCGTGCCGGCGTATCCGGATGCCAGCCAGTTCGATCCCCAGGGCGAGTATTTCGACGCCAAGGCCACGCCGGAGAACCCGCGCTGGTTCAACGTCGACGTACGGCTGGTGAAGAAGACGCGGCTGATGCCGCTGGCGGAAATCCGTGGCTATCCGGAACTCGCCAACCTGCGCATCCTGCAGCGCGGCAACCGGCTTTCGATCACCCCGGTCGACCCGGCCGACTACGCCTTCATCCTGAAAAAACTCTAATGTCCGAGATCGCGCCCCTGTTGCTGGCGGCCTACGCCGGGCTGGGGCTGGTCGTCGGCTTCGTCGCCGGTTTGCTGGGCGTGGGTGGCGGCCTCATCATCGTGCCGGTGCTCATCCTGCTGCTGCACGCGCAAGGACTCGCGGCGGGCATTGAACCGCAGGTCGCGCTCGGCACCTCGCTCGCCTCGATCCTCTTCACCTCGCTGTCCAGCGTGCGCGCACATCACCGGCGCGGTGCGGTCGAATGGCCGCTCGTCGCACGCATCGCCCCCGGCATCCTGGCCGGCACGTTTGCCGGAGCGCTGCTTGCCGCGCGGGTCCCGGCCACGCTGCTCAAGCTGTTCTTCGTCGCCTTCCTGTTTTATGCCGCCATACAGATGTGGCTCGACTTCAAGCCCGCGCCGCACCGCGGCCTGCCGGGCCGCGCGGGCACGAGCCTGGCCGGCGGGATCATCGGCGCCGTGTCCAGCTGGGTCGGCATCGGCGGCGGCACCTTGTCGGTGCCGTTCATGCTGTGGCACAACGTGCCGCTGCACCGCGCGATCGCCACGTCCGCCGCCATCGGCTTTCCCATCGCCGTCGCGGGCTCAGTGGGTTACATGCTCGGTGGCCGTGACGTGGCTGGGCTGCCGCCCGGCAGCGCGGGCTTCATCTACCTGCCTGCACTCGCGGGCATCGTTGCCGGCAGCGTCCTCACTGCACCGCTCGGTGCCGCGACCGCGCACCGCTTGCCCGTGCGGCCGCTGAAGCGGGTGTTCGCGCTGCTGTTGCTGGCGCTCGCGCTGCGCATGGCATGGACGGTCTGAGCGTCGGCATGGCAGCGCCGTGCGCGGTGTTTCACGTTAACGCGGGTCTGCTTCGTTGTTCACCGCCACACGCCAGCGCACCGTCTCGCCTGCGCGCAGCGGCACCAGGCTGTCCTCGCCCATCGCGAGGCGGGCGGGAACCTCCCAGCTTCGCCGTGTGAGGGTGATCGTGCCGATGTTGCGCGGCAGTCCATAGAAGTCCGCGCCGTGGAAGCTGGCGAAGGCTTCCAGCCGGTCGAGCGCGTTGGCACCCTCGAAGGCTTCTGCGTACAACTCGAGCGCGGCGTGCGCCGTGTAGATCCCGGCACAGCCACACGCGGTTTCCTTCGCGCCGACGGCGTGCGGGGCGGAATCGGTGCCGAGGAAGAACTTGGAATTGCCGGACGTCGTGGCGGCGATCAGCGCCTCGCGGTGCGCCTCGCGCTTCAGCACCGGCAGGCAATAGAAGTGTGGACGGATGCCGCCGCGGAACATGGCGTTGCGGTTGTACAGCAGGTGATGCGCGGTGACCGTGGCGGCGACATTGGCCGGGGCTGCCGCGACGAACTCGGCGGCCTGACGCGTGGTGATGTGTTCCAGCACGATCTTCAGGCGCGGAAAATCCTTCATCAGCCGCACCAGATGGCGTTCGATGAACACCGCTTCGCGGTCGAACACGTCCACCTCGGGATCGACGACTTCGCCATGCAGCAGCAGGGGCAGTCCCACCTCCTCCATCGCCGCAATGGCGGAGTAGGCGCGGGTGAGCTCGGTGACGCCGGAATCCGAATTGGTGGTGGCGCCTGCCGGATAGTACTTCACCGCATGCACGAAGCCACTGGCGCGCGCGCGGCGGATTTCCTCGGGCGGCGTATTGTCGGTGAGATACAGCGTCAGCAGCGGCTCGAACGCAGTGCCGGAAGCGGCGGCGAGCAGCCGCTCGCGGTACGCGGCGGCATCGGCGACGCTGACCACCGGCGGCTTGAGGTTGGGCATGGCGATGGCGCGGCCGAACACGCGCGCGGTGTCGCGCAGCACGCTGTGCATGGCGGCGCCGTCGCGGAAGTGGACGTGCCAGTCGTCGGGGCGGGTGATCGTCAAGGTGTCCATCATTTAGAGTCCTGCGCGTTCGGCTTCAAGGCAAGCGACATTTTATAGAGCTCCGCCTTGCTGCGGCCGGTGATCTGCGCGGCGAGCTTGGCCGCGAGCGTGGGTGGCAGCGCATCCTGCAGGATGCCGAGCACGCGCATCGCCTCGGTGTCGATGGCCACCTCGGTTGCGGGCGCGTGCACGATGACGACGAATTCGCCGCGTACGTGGTTGGGGTCGGCAGCAAGCCACGCTGGCGCCGCATGCAAGGGCATCGTGACGATGCTTTCGAATTTCTTGGTGAGCTCGCGCGCGAGCGTCACCTGGCGCGCGCTGTCTAGCGTTGCCGCCATGTCGGCGACGGTTTCCTCGATGCGGTGCGGCGCCTCGTAGAAGACCAGTGCACATGGCAGCCCGGCGAGCGCCTGCAGCTGCGCGCGGCGCGCGCCCGGCTTGGACGGCAAAAAACCGTGGAACAGCCACGCGCCCGATGCTACGCCCGCAGCCGACAGCGCCGCAGTGACCGCGGAGGCGCCTGGAATCGGCACCACCGCATGGCCCGCCTCACGCACGGCCGCGACCAGCCGCGCGCCGGGGTCGGACACCGCGGGCGTGCCGGCGTCCGACACATAGGCGACGGCCTCGCCGGCGGCGATCCACGCGATCACCTTGTCCGCGGCCATGCGCTCGTTGTGCTCGCGGATCGACACCAGCGGCCTGGAAATGTTGAAGTGTGCGAGCAGCAGCCCCGACACCCGCGTGTCCTCGGCCGCCACGCGATCCACCTGCTTCAGCGTTTCCAGCGCGCGCAGGGTAATGTCGCCGAGATTGCCGATCGGCGTGGCGACGACGTAGAGCGCCGGCGGCAGGCGGGTAAGATGCGGGTTTCCACTCATGCCCGCATTGTCGCAGATGCTGAAAACCTTGCTAGGGCAATCCGCCGAGGCCCGCGCCGAAGCGTATCTCGCCGCGCGGGGCCTTGCGCCCGTGGCGCGCAACTGGCGCTGCCGTTTCGGCGAGATCGACCTCGTCATGCAGCATGGCGCGACGCTCGTGTTCGTCGAAGTGCGGCTGCGCCGCAACGCCGATTACGGCGGCGCCGCAGCGAGCGTCACGCCGGCCAAGCAGAAAAAACTGCTGGCGGCAGCCAGGCTTTATCTTGCAGGCTTGAAGACGATGCCAGCCTGTCGTTTCGATGTCGTGACCCTGGCAGGCGAGGGGGTCACGGACTGGATTCAGAACGCATTCGACGATGTGGGATAATCTGCGTACTCCCGGCGCCGACCCGTATCCATGCCCCTGCAAGACAGAATCCTCGGCCATTTCAAGTCCTCGGCGCAAGCCAAGCTCGAAGCCGCCGACACGCTGGTTCCGGCCATCGAGGCGGCGGCGCGTCTGATCGTGCACAGCCTCGCCCAGGGAAACAAGATCATGGCCTGCGGCAACGGTGGATCGGCTGCACACGCGCAGCGCCTGGTGTCGCTCATGATCAACCGCTTCGAGCAGGAGCGACCCGGCCTTGCGGCGATGGCGCTCACGGGCGACAGTTCGACCCTGACGTCCATCGCGAACGAACACAGCTTCGACCAGGTTTTCGCGCGCCAGGTGAAAGCGCTGGGCCAGCCTGGCGACATCCTGTTCGCGATCTCGGCGAGCGGCAATTCACCCAGCGTCCTGCAGGCGGTAGCGGCGGCGCATGCGCGCAACATCCATGTCATCGCGCTGACCGGCCGAAACGGCGGCGGCCTGGCGGAACAAATGACCGATCATGACGTCTTCCTGTGCGTGCCGACGGAATCGGCGGCACGTATCCAGGAAGTCCACCTGCTGGTCATCCATTGCCTGTGCGATGCGGTGGACAGCGTTTTGCTAGGAGTCGAAGAATGAACAAGCTTGTCTATGCCGTATTGTTTGCGGCTGCAGTCCCCTCATTGAACGGATGCGCCACCGCGGTGGTGGGCGGTGCCGCCACGGGGACCGCCGTCGCGCTGGATCGCCGTACCGCCGGGGTGTTCGTGAGCGACCAGGAAATCGAATTGCGCGCGATGAACCGGCTGCGCGAGGCGTTTCCGCAGAAAACCGAAAGCATTGCTGCCACCAGTTATAACCGCCAGGTGCTGCTCACCGGGCAGGTACCGGACGAAACCGCGCGGACGCGCGCCGGTGAGGTTGTGAAGAACATCCCCGACGTGCGTGCCGTGTTCAACGAGCTTTCCATCTCCGGCGTAACCTCGCTCACCTCCAGCGCCAACGACACCAGCATCACCGCCAGTGTGAAGACGCGCCTGCTGCGCGACGAGCGCGTGCCCGGCAGCAAGATCAAGGTGAAGACCGAAGCGGGCGTGGTCTACCTGATGGGTCTCGCCACGCGCGCCGAGGCCATGGCTGCGGCCGAGATTGCGCGCACCACGTCCGGTGTCGCCAAGGTCGTGACGCTGTTCGAACACCTCGACTGACACCGTCCACAGCCTGCCGATGATCTATCGTGACCTGCGCGACTTCGTCGCCCAACTCGAAGCCCGCGGCGAACTCAGGCGCATCGCCGTCGAGGTCGATCCGAAGCTGGAGATGACCGAGATCGCCGATCGCGTGCTGCGCGCCGGGGGGCCGGCGCTGCTGTTCGAGAAGCCGAAAGGCCACACGATCCCGGTGCTGGCGAACCTTTTTGGCACGGTGCAGCGCGTGGCACTCGGCATGGGCGAGGAAGATCCGGCGCGGCTGCGTGAAGTGGGCAAGCTGCTCGCCTACCTGAAGGAGCCTGAACCACCGAGAGGGCTGCGCGACGCCTGGGAGAAATGGCCGGTGTTGAAGCAGGTGTTGAACATGGCGCCGAAGGAAGTCGGACGCGCGCCGTGCCAGGAAGTCGTGTGGGAAGGCGCCGACGTCGATTTGTCGCGCCTGCCGATCCAGCACTGCTGGCCGGGCGACGTCGCGCCGCTCGTCACCTGGGGCCTCACCGTCACGCGCGGCCCGCACAAGAAACGGCAGAATCTCGGCATCTATCGGCAGCAGGTCATCGGCCGCAACAAGCTCATCATGCGCTGGCTCGCGCACCGTGGCGGCGCGCTGGATTTCCGCGAGCATACGCTTGCGCATCCGGGCCAGCCGTTCCCGCTCGCGGTCGCGCTCGGCGCCGATCCGGCGACCATCCTCGGCGCAGTCACCCCGGTGCCGGACACGCTTTCCGAATACCAGTTCGCCGGCCTGCTGCGCGGTGCCAAGACCGAGGTGACGAAATGCCTCGGCAACGACCTGCAGGTGCCGGCGTCCGCCGAGATCGTGCTCGAGGGCGTGATCCATCCCGCCGAAACCGCCCTCGAAGGGCCGTACGGCGACCACACCGGCTACTACAATGAACAGGAAACCTTCCCGGTGTTTACGGTCGAACGCATCACCCTGCGGCGCGACCCGATCTATCACAGCACCTACACCGGCAAGCCGCCGGACGAGCCGGCGATTCTCGGCGTGGCGCTGAACGAGGTGTTCGTGCCGCTGCTGCAGAAGCAGTTCCCGGAAATCACCGACTTCTACCTGCCGCCCGAGGGCTGCTCTTACCGCATGGCCGTGGTGTCGATGAAGAAGGCCTACCCCGGCCATGCCAAGCGGGTGATGTTCGGCGTGTGGTCGTTCCTGCGCCAGTTCATGTACACCAAATTCATTCTCGTCACCGACGACGACGTCGACGTGCGCGACTGGAAGGAAGTGATCTGGGCGCTCACCACCCGTGTCGACCCGGCGCGTGACACGCTGCTGGTGGAAAACACGCCGATCGATTACCTTGATTTCGCCAGCCCCGTGTCGGGCCTGGGCAGCAAGATGGGCATCGACGCCACCAACAAGTGGCCGGGCGAGACGGCGCGCGAATGGGGCACGCCGATCGTCATGGATGCCGCGGTGAAAGCGCGCGTCGATGCGATGTGGAACAGTCTGGGGCTTTGAGCCATGCGTGACATCTATCTCGGCCGCCAGCCCATCCTCGACCGCGAGCAGCGCGTCGTCGCCTACGAACTGCTGTTCCGTGCCGGCGATACGACCAGTGCGCAGGTGACCGACGACCTGCAGGCCACCGCCAGCGTGATCCAGCACGCCTTCGGCGAGATGGGCGTGCAGGCGGTGCTCGGCAGCCAACTCGGATTCATCAACGTCAGCACCGAGCTGTTGCTGTCCGACCTCGTCGAACTGCTGCCGAAACAGCAGGTGGTGCTGGAACTGCTGGAAACCGTCGCCGCGACCGAAGCGGTCATCGAGCGCTGCCGCGCGCTGAAGCAGCAGGGTTTTCGACTTGCGCTGGACGATTTCGTCTACGACGACAGCTTCCGCCCGTTGCTCGAACTCGCCGACATCGTCAAGGTCGACCTGTTGCAGCACACGCCGGACACGCTGGGCGAACTGGTCACCCGGCTCAAGGCCTGGCCGGTGGCCCTGCTGGCGGAAAAAGTCGACAGCGCGGAGCAGGCCGACCACTGCCGCGCGCTCGGCTTCGAACTGTTCCAGGGCTATTACTTCGCGCGGCCATCGGTGCTCGCGGCCAAGCGCGCCGACCCCACCCAGCTCGCGCTGACGCAGCTTCTCGCGCTGGTCCTGCGCGACGCCGACACCGTGCAGATCGAGCAGGTGTTCAAGCAACACCCCAACCTCACCTACAACCTGATGCGGCTGGTGAACTCGGTCGCCTGCGGCGCGCGCCGCGCGCTGTCCTCGGTGTCGCAGGCCATCCTCGTCCTGGGACGGCGCCAGTTGCAGCGCTGGCTGCAACTGCTGCTGTTCACGCTGGATGCGCGCGCGCCCTATCCCAGCCCGCTGCTGCTGCTCGCCGCCACCCGCGGCAAGATGATGGAGCTGCTGTGCCAGGCGCAGCACCGCAGTGCCGAGTATTGCGAGGAGGCGTTCATGGCCGGCATCCTGTCGCTGATCGACAGCCTGATCGACAAGCCGCTCGTCGACATCGTCGCCGAACTCAACCTCGACACGCGCCTGGCCGATGCGCTGCTGCGGCGCGAAGGCGAGCTGGGCACGCTGCTGCAACTGGTCGAAAGCGTCGAACACCCCAGACTTGGTCAGACCCTCGCCCTGCTCGACCGCGCCGGCGGCCTCAGCCTCGCCAGCCTCACCCGCGCGCAGCTCGACGCGATGCACTGGGCCAACCAGATTGCCGAGGCGAACGCCGCGTGAGCCGGCGTGCAGCCCTGTTCACGCTGCTGGCAGCGTTGTCCCTGACAGCGCAGGCCGAAGCCGAATTGCTGCGCGGTCGCGTGAGCCTGCC
>JANJWS010000029.1 GCA_024709425.1 Thiobacillus sp. | reverse complement strand
CGACACCGAACTGGGTGTCCTGCTCGACAGGCTCGAACAGGTCAAGGCGAGCATCCGTGCCAAGGTCGAGCACCCCTTCCACATCATCAAGAACCTGTTCCGGCACCGCAAGACGCGTTACCGGGGTCTCGCGAAGAACACCGCGCAGCTGTATGCGCTGTTCGGCCTGGCGAATCTGTTCATCGTCAAGCGACGGTTGCCGGGGCCTGACGGGACAGTTGCGTCCTGAGGACGCGAAAACGGGGGAAAATCCCCGGGAAAAGGCCGAAAAATGGCAAAAACCTGCGGCGTGAGCTGTGAATTATGGAAAATCTGGCGAGACGAACGTTCGGGCTTGCGCTCGGCAGCGGAAAAGTGAATAAATCAGCGTCTCCCTTGGCGATCTTGATGAGATCCGGCAGGACGATGAACTTGAACGGTTCGACCTGGACCGTCGCGTCCTGCACCTCGCCCCATACCGGCACCCAGTTGGGCTGATTGGCGGGCGGCGGGTTGTTCCACGACAGAATGGCGCGCACCTGGATGAGCGGGTTGAACTTGCAGAATTTCCGCGGGGGATCGACCTTGAGTGACACGGCGTATTCAAGCCGTTTCTTGCCTTCGGTTCCTTCCGGGATGTCCCACACGCGCACGCTCGAGAGCCCCTGGTCCTGCCAGGAGGCGCCATTGTCGAAGGAAAGATAGAAGCGCACGTACTCCAGACTCCCGGCCAGGCAGACCGATCCCGAATAGCCGCTCGGCTGGTTCACGTACACCACGGCCTCTAGGTATTCCTGCTGCGGGTGATAGCCCACGCAGCCGATTTCCTCGTAGAAGGTGTTGCCCTGGATCGGGAGCACCACCTGGAACGGGCTTTCGGCGAGATTGCCGAAATAGTTGGGGTTCACGGCGAGCAGGGCACGGAACTGCGTGCGTGCCTGGCGCTGGACGAGCTCGGTGCCGGCCTTGCCAGCGGATTTCAGGTTGGCCATGTTCAGGTCTCCGGAGGGTTTCGATGGCCCGGCGTCGGGCGCCGGGGCGCGGGTGAAGAATGCGATGGGGGAAGGGCGGGCAGACGATGCCAATCGCCGCGCCTTGGCGTTTTGCGTTCAGGCATCGCTTTGGCTCACCGGGCAGCAGCGGTAATCCTGGTGCTTGTCCAGCAGGTCGATCTGCTTCTGCAGCAAGGCGTTTTCCAGGCGCTGGCGTTCGAGTTCGATGGCCATCGCCTCATCCAGTGCGGGCTCGCACACATCGCAGTCGTCCAGGCACGAGCGCACATACAGGCCGGGCGTGGGCAGCGACGTGGTGCGCTCGAAGCCGAGTTCGACCACGCGCGCTTCGTTGAGCTGACCCTTTTCCGTGAGGTAGCCCTGTTTCGCCAGTTCGCCGTCCACGCTTTTCAGCGCCTTCTCGCGTATGGCTTCGGGGATGGGCTCGGCTTCCGCCGCGGCCATCCACTGCGCACTGGAGAATGTCGCGAGGCCCGGGACCGCCGCGGCCGGGTTCACCGTGGCCGCCTGCGCGGCGCGCTGGATCTCGGCGCGCTTCGCGTCGGTGGCCAGCACGCCGTTGGGAATGATGTCGACGCCGCCATCGTCCGCGAACGGATTGGCCCGGACGGCGGAATTCGCCGCGGGATCGATGACGCGGCGGTAGATGCCGACGATCCGGAAACGCACTTTCTGGGTCTTGTTGATCTGGTGGAAATAGAAGGTGACCGCGTGGCAGCGATTGGGATTCCTGAATTCACGCGACGACGATTCGAAATGGTCTTCGGTCGAGCCCTCGGCATGCGTGCGTGTCGAGACTTCCCCCACCGAGACCGAATTGGCCGTGCGCGTGGCCACTTCGGCGCGGCGATCCGAGGCATGTGCGTGCACCGACAGTTCACGCAGGAAAGTGCTGGTCGAACTGCTGTCCCACGACCCGCTGACGTCGACCGACGGGCCGAACAGGAAGCTGCCGATGGCGCCGCTGGTTTCGCCGTGACCGCGCGCGGAACCGCGGGCGCTGCTGTGTGCGCTCTGGCTGTCGCGGCTGGAAATATCGGTCATGGAATCGTGCATGCTCGCCGCATAGAAGCGTTCTTCCGAGGTTTGCTGGTTGCGGTACGACAGCTGGCTGCTGCTGTCGAAAGTGAAGCGGGTGCGGCGGTCGGCCGTGAACAGCCTGACCTTCTCGCCCGGCAGGAGCGTGGTCGAATACACCAGGTCGCCCAGCGCGAGGGGGCCGGGGCAACGTTCGAAGCGCGCGTGGATGGTGACCTCCACCGTCACACGGCGGTCGCGATGGGTGACCTGGGTGGGGTATTTCAGGTGGTAGTGGAAATCCAGCGCGTCACACGCCGCATCAGGCGGAAATTCCGGACAACAGGGGACCTGCAGGGCGTTTTCAGGACTCATGGCCAACCTCGTTCAGTCGTTTGTGGACGGAGAAAATTCGTGGAGGGACGCCCCTCCATTCCGTCATTTCAGTCGAGGCAAGGCGCTGCCGCATCCCTCAATTGGGGGGTGCGAACCCTCCTGAATGCCGCTGGAGTCTTACCGAGCCTGGCAGGGTCATGGCGTTCTGAACGCTTCGAGCAGGGTGATGAGCTCGGCCTGGCGGTGGGTGCCCGTTTTGGCGCGGATCACCTTGAGCTGGCTGCGTAGGGTGTCGTAGGACCGACCCCAGCGCCGTGCACACGCCTTGAGACTGTCGCCGTCGACGAGTGCAGCGCACAGCCTGAATTCGGCGGGTGTGAGGCCAAAGTGGCGGGCCACGCATTCGGGCAGGCGGGCGGCGGTTCGCGGCCCACGCAGGGTAAGCGCAAGCGTCGAAGCGCACGCACCGACGATGGTGGCGGGGGCGATGGCGTGGCGCAGGGTCATGACGACCGGAGGGGGGCCGGGCGCAAGCAGGGTCGCGGCCGGCTGACTCGAACTCCGCACAAGGACCAATGCCGCGTCGAAGTGCCTCTGCAATGCCTGCGTCGGCAGTTGCAGGCGTTGTGTCACGCGAACGCGGGCCTGTTCCAGCAACTTGAACGCCTGCGGGTTGCCGTGCAGGGGGGTTCCGTCTGGATTCAGCAGCAGAATGCCGGTTTCGGCGTGTTCGAGCATGGTGAGCGCGTAGGCTTCCTGTTGACGCACACACTCGAGTTGCCAGGCCAGTGCGATGGCGCAGTTGAGGTGCGGCAGCAGGCGATGGAGCTCGCGGCGTTCACGGGGTTTGAAGCGCGGCCGGGCCGGGCTGCGCATCAGTGCGATGCCGGAGCGGGGCGCGCTGCGCCGTCCGGCGATGCCGACGTGCAGACTGTGCTGGTCGACCCAGTCGGGGGCGGCGACCAGGCCCGGGGGCGTCGAACACCGTCGTCGGCGTGTCTCCCGCATCACCATGAAAGGCGGGACAGGCTGGCCCGACAGCAGGCCCGGTGCGGCGGCCTGGGCGACGTAGCAGTCGCGCCGGTAGCCGGTTCCCAGGTCGATGCCGAGCTGGATCGCATCGACCTGCACGCTGTGGGCGATGATGCCGAGGATATCGGCGAGGCTGTGGAACCCAGGCGCGCAAAACGTGAGCACCCCGAGGCTTCCGGTGAAGGGCAGCCGGGCGTGCCGCGTCATGCGGGCACGTCGGCCAGCCCGAACCGCCAGGAACTGCAAAAGCGCATATTCCGCTCCCCAGAGTGAATCGTGCTCCGCAAGTTCTTGTTTGTTCAGGCTTCCTGTTCGCGGGCTCATACCAAAGCCGGGCATGCGCTTTCCGCGAAGTGAAGCCTCACTGACAATGGGGGGGCCGAAAGGTTCCGTCCGCGTCGCCGAACGCCGGGCCGAGGCGGGGCGAAGGGTATAATTACAGGTTGTCGATCCACACAGCCACACGGTTTTCCATGCAAGAAAAATACATCCCCGCCGAGATCGAGCGGGCCGCACAAGCGCGATGGGAGACACGTCAGGCGTTCCGCGCCAGCGATGCGTCCGATCGCCCCAAGTACTACTGCCTGTCGATGTTCCCCTATCCGTCGGGCAAGCTGCACATGGGCCACGTGCGCAACTACACCATTGGCGACGTGCTGGCGCGCTACCACGCCATGCGGGGGTTCAACGTGATGCAGCCGATGGGCTGGGACGCCTTCGGCCTGCCGGCGGAAAACGCCGCCATCGCCCACAACGTGCCGCCGGCCGCGTGGACTTACGCCAACATCGACCACATGCGCACGCAGCTGCAGGCGTTGGGCTTCGCCATCGACTGGTCGCGCGAGCTCGCCACCTGCAAGCCGGACTACTACCGCTGGGAACAGTGGCTGTTCACCCGCCTGTTCGAGAAGGGCGTGATCTACAAGAAGATGGCCACGGTCAACTGGGATCCCATCGACCAGACGGTTCTAGCCAACGAGCAGGTGATCGAGGGCCGCGGCTGGCGCTCCGGCGCGCTGGTCGAAAAGCGCGATATCCCAATGTATTTTTTCCGCATCACCCAATACGCCGACGAGCTGCTGTCAGGCCTCGACAATTTGCCCGGCTGGCCCGAGCGGGTGAAGACCATGCAGGCCAACTGGATCGGCAAGAGCGTCGGCGTGCGCTTCGTCTTCCCGTATCAGCTGGACGGCCGGGACGAACAGCTGTGGGTGTTCACTACCCGCGCCGACACCATCATGGGCGTGACTTTCTGTGCGGTCGCCGCCGAACACCCGCTCGCCACCCGCGCCGCGCAGGACAATCCGGCGCTCGCCGCCTTTATCGCCGAGTGCAAGCAGGGCAGCGTCGCCGAAGCCGACATGGCGACGATGGAAAAGAAGGGCATGGACACCGGCCTCAAGGTCACACATCCGCTCACCGGCGAAGAAGTCCCGGTGTGGGTCGGCAACTACGTGCTGATGAGCTACGGTGAAGGCGCGGTGATGGCGGTGCCGGCGCACGACGAGCGCGATTTCGGTTTCGCGCAGAAGTATGGCCTGCCGATCAAGCAGGTGATTGATCTTCCCCCCTCCCCTGCAAGCGGGGGAGGGGCCGGTGGAGAGGGCAAGAGTCGTGGCAGCGGAGAAGCGCCGTTTTCCGCCGACGCCTGGCAGGAATGGTACGGCGACAAGACGCGCGGCCACTGCGTGAATTCCGGCAAGTACGACGGCCTCGGTTACGAAGCCGCGGTCGATGCCATCGCTGCCGACCTCGCCGCCAAGGGGCTGGGCGAGAAGAAGACCCAGTTCCGCCTGCGCGACTGGGGCATCTCGCGTCAAAGATATTGGGGCTGCCCGATCCCCATCATCCACTGCGACACATGCGGTGACGTGCCGGTACCGGCTGACCAATTGCCGGTGGTGCTGCCGGAAGATGTCGTGCCCGACGGTTCCGGCAACCCGCTCAACAAGCGTGCGGATTTCGTGAATTGTGTCTGCCCCAAGTGCGGCGGCTCGGCACGGCGTGAGACCGACACCATGGACACTTTCGTCGAGTCGAGCTGGTACTACGCGCGCTACGCCTGCCCGGATTTCGACGGCGGCATGCTGGACGCGCGCGCCAACCAGTGGCTGCCGGTCGACCAGTATATCGGTGGCATCGAGCATGCGATCCTGCATCTCCTGTACGCGCGCTTCTTCCACAAGCTGATGCGCGACGAGGGGCTGTTCGGGGACGACTATGTGCGCTCAAACTCGGCCCTCACCCCAACCCTCCCCCAAGGGGGGAGGGGGCAAACGCTGGGCCCAAACCGATTTGACGAGCCGTTCGCGAATCTGCTGACGCAGGGCATGGTCGTCGCCGACACCTACTACCGCGAAGACGCTTCCGGCAAGAAGACCTGGTTCAACCCGGCTGATGTCGAGGTGAAGGATGGCGCCGCGATTCTCAAATCCGACGGCCAGGCGGTAACCGTCGGCGGCACCGAGAAGATGTCGAAGTCGAAGAACAACGGTGTCGACCCGCAGGCGTTGATCGACCGCTACGGCGCCGACACCGCGCGGCTTTTCACCATGTTCGCTGCGCCGCCGGAGCAGAGCCTGGAGTGGTCGGACGCCGGCGTCGAGGGTGCGCACCGCTTCCTCAAGCGGCTGTGGAAGATGGTGTACGAGCATGTGCAGGGCGGCGCGGCTTCACCCTCTCCCCAACCCTCCCCCCTCGAGGGGGAGGGGGCGAACGATGCGGGAAGCGCATCTAAGGCGATTAAGGCCCATCGCCGCCAGCTGCACCAGACCATCCAGAAGGTCGGCGACGACATCGAGCGCCGCAAGCAATTCAACACCGCGATTGCCGCGGTGATGGAGCTGATGAACGCGCTGGCCAAGCTGGAAGGCGACGATGCGGCGACGCGCAGCGTGCGTCAGGAAACGCTCGAAGCCGCGGTCGCGTTGCTGGCGCCGATCGTGCCGCACGTTGCCGAGGCGCTCTACGCCGAGCTTTGCCCGGGCGCGGCGCTGGCCTGGCCGGCGGTGGACGAAACCGCGCTGGTGCAGGACGAGATCGAGTTGATGCTGCAGGTCAACGGCAAACTGCGCGGGTCGGTGCGCGTGGCGGCCGCCACTGACAAGGCGGCAATTGAAGCGGCGGCGCTGGCGACCGAGGCGGCGCAGAAATATCTCGAAGGGCGCGCGCCGAAAAAAATAGTCGTCGTGCCCGGGCGCCTGGTGAATATCGTCGGATGAATCGCCGCGCCTTCCTTGCCACGTTGTCCACCGCGCTGGTCGCCGGCTGTGGCTTCAAGCTGCGTCGGATCGACGGCATGCCGTTTGCCAGTCTGTACCTCGATGCCAGGGCTGGCGGCGCAGTGGCACAGCGTGTCCTGGCGGGGCTGCGCGCCGTCGGATCGGTGCGGCTGACACAGAACGCGGCGCAGGCCGAGGTCGTGCTGAAGCTCGGCAACGAGGAGCGCAGCAAGACGATTCTCTCGCTCTCCGGTGCCGGCCGGGTCACCGAATACCGGCTCGGCCTGCGCCTCGTCTACAGCATCGAAGGTCGCGAAGGCCGTATGCTGGCTGCGCCGGAAACGATCGAGCTGGTGCGCGATCTGACCTACGATGACCAGTTGCTGCTGGCCAAGGGTGCGGAAGAGCAACTGCTGTACCGCGACATGGACGAGGTGGCTGCGCAGCGTATCCTGCGCCGCCTGCACGGACTCGATCACGGCGTCGTTCGTTGAACCTGAAAACCGCAGTTGACCGCTCTCTGCCTCCGTGAATGCCGCATGAACGCTGAACACTCTGCCTTCGACCGCCTTCACCTGTTGGGTGAGACCACTACGTACCCGCTGGCACGCCTGCTCACACGCCTGCCTTTGCGCCCGCAAGGGGCAGGCCGGATTCGTAAAGCCGCTAAAGCGGCAACAGCCACGCTCTCGTTGCTTCGCGGCGGCCACGCGATCAGATGCACCATCGGGCGCGTCCAACTGCGGTTTCTAGGTTGAACGTGTCCGCAGAACGCCTCCCTGAGCAGCTCGCGCGCGGGCTGGCCCCGCTGTATGTGGTGGTCGGCGATGAGCCGCTGGCCGCGCAGGAGGCAGGCGATGCCATCCGTGCCGCGGCGCGCGCGGCCGGGCATGGCGAGCGCAGCGTCTTCACGGTACAGGGGCGCTACAACTGGCAAGCGATCTTTGCGAGTGGCGACAACCTCTCGTTGTTCGCTCAGCGCCGCCTCGTGGAGATCCGTGTTCCTTCCGGCAAACCCGGGGTCGACGGCGCCAAGGCGCTGGAAACCTACGCGGCGAACCTGCAAGCCGATACGCTGACACTCGTCAGCCTGCCGGGCCTGGACTGGAAAACCCAGCAAAGCCGCTGGTTCGCGGCCCTTGCGGCGGCGGGCGTGGTGGTGGAGGCGAAGCCGGTGGGCCGCGCGCAGCTTCCGGGCTGGATCGAACGCCGCCTGGCGAAGCAGGGACTGCGCGCCGAACGCGACGCACTGGAATTCCTCGCGGACCAGGTCGAAGGAAATCTGTTGGCGGCACAGCAGGAAATCGACAAGCTCGCGCTGCTGCTGCCGCCGGGCGTGGTCACCCGTGCCGACGTCGAACATGCGGTGGTCGACGTCAGCCGGCTCGAAGCCGACGTGTTGCAGGATGCCTTGTACACCGGTGACGCGGCCCGCTTCGCGCAGGGCGTGACGGATCTCAAGGACAGCGGCGAGGCGGTGCCGGCCATCCTGTGGCAGGTGGCGTCGGCCGTGCAGCTGCTGCTCAGGCTAAAATTGGCGCTGGCGCAGGGCGAGCCGCTGCCGGGGCTGATGCGCGGACTGTGGGGACGCGACAAGCAGCGTGCGCCGCAGATCGAACAGGCGCTGAAACGCCTTGGCGTGGCGCAGCTCGAAACCGCCCTCGACGATCTCGCGCGCGTCGACCGCCAGGCCAAGGGGCTGGAGCGTGTCGGCGACGCATGGGATACGCTGCTGCGCGTGGGCATGACGCTGGCTGCACCCGCTGCGGGCGCACCTGGCAAGAGGATGAAATGATGGACGTGAAACAGTACATGCAGACGCTGGGCAAACAGGCGCGCGAGGCTTCGCGTGCGATCGCCCGCGCCGACACCAACCAGAAGAACCGCGCGCTTCTCGCCATGGCCGCGGCGATCCGGCGAGACACCGCAAAGCTGCTCGCCGCCAACGCGCGCGACATGGAGCATGCGCGTGGCGCCGGCTACGACAGCGCGCTGCTGGATCGCCTTCAATTGAGCGAAAAGACCGTCGCCGGCATGGCCGAAGGCCTGGAGCAGATCGCCACGCTGGCGGACCCGGTCGGCGAAATCACCGATCTCAAGTACCGCCCCTCCGGCATCCAGGTCGGCAAGATGCGCGTGCCGCTCGGCGTCATCGGCATCATCTACGAGGCGCGCCCCAACGTCACCGCCGACGCCGCCGGCCTGTGCCTGAAGTCGGGCAATGCCGCGATCCTGCGCGGCGGCTCCGAGGCGCTGCATTCCAATCAGGCAGTCGCCGCCTGCGTGCGCGAGGGACTGGAAGCCGCCGGCCTGCCGGCCGCCGTGGTGCAGGTGGTCGACACCACCGATCGTGCCGCGGTGGGCGAGCTCATCACCATGAAGGACTATGTCGACGTCATCGTGCCGCGTGGTGGCAAGGGTCTGATCGAGCGCATCACCGGCGAGGCGCGGGTACCGGTCATCAAGCACCTGCACGGTAACTGCCACGTCTACGTCGACGACCGCGCCGATCTCGCCAAGGCGCTGACGATCGTCGAGAATGCCAAGACCCAGCGCTACGGCACCTGCAACACTACCGAGTCGCTGCTGGTGGCACGCGGCGTGGCGGCGGCTGCGCTGCCCGACATCGGCAGAATGCTCGCCGGCAAGGGCGTCGAGATGCGCGGCTGCGCCGAGGCGCTGGCGATCCTGAGGGATGCCGGCATCGCCACCGACAAGCTGAAGGCCGCGACGGAACAGGACTGGTACGAGGAATACCTCGGCCCCATCATCGCGGTGAAGGTCGTCGACGGCCTCGATGCAGCCATCGAGCACATCAACACCCATGGCTCGCAGCACACCGATGCCATCGTCACCGACGACTACGGCCGCGCGCGCCGCTTCCTGCGCGAGGTCGACTCGGCCAGCGTCATGGTCAACGCCTCCACGCGCTTTGCCGACGGCTTCGAATACGGCCTTGGTGCCGAGATCGGCATTTCCACCGACAAGATCCACGCGCGCGGCCCCGTCGGCCTGGAAGGACTCACCAGCCAGAAATGGGTGGTGCTGGGCGACGGGCATGTGCGCGGTTGAATGCGTGAACACGGAGCGGTGAGCGGTGAGCGGAAACAACCCCGCTGAGTCTTCGCCCGCTCACCGTTCACCGCTTACCGCTCACCCCCGGCACGCCATCGGCGTGCTGGGCGGCACCTTCGATCCCATCCACTTCGGTCACCTCCGGCTCGCCGAGGAAATGGCCGAGGCGATCGGCCTGGGCGAGGTGCGCTTCATTCCTGCCGGGCAGCCGCCGCATCGTGCCGCCCCGCACGCGGCGGCGCCGCACCGTCTGGCGATGGTGCGGCGCGCGGTGGCCGGTAATCCGTACTTTGCGGTCGACGCGCGCGAGGTCGACTCACCGCGTCCGAGCTACACCGTCGATACGCTGACCGCGCTGCGCGCCGAACTGGGCAGCAAGCAGCCGCTGTGGCTGCTGCTGGGCGCGGACGCCTTTCTTGGTCTGACCAGCTGGCACGCCTGGCGGCGTCTCTTCGAGCTGGCACACATTGCGGTGGCGGCGCGGCCGGGCGCGCAGTTGCTGCAGTCCGATTCGATGTCCGACGAACTGCGGCGCGAAGTGTCGCAGCGTCACGTTGCCGACGGGTCGGCGGCGGGGCCCGCCGGGTCGGTGCTGCTGCGGCAGATGACCCCGCTGGATATTTCCGCCACCGCCATCCGCCACACCCTGGCACGGCAGGGCAGCGTACGTTATCTGCTGCCGGACGCCGTACTCGACTATATTCACGAACATCACCTCTATGGAACAGCATGAACATTGAAGACAAGACCAAACTGATCGTCGCCGCACTTGAAGACATCAAGGGCCGTGACATCGCCGTGCTCGACACCGGCCGGCTCACCTCGCTGTTCGAGCGCATGGTCATCGCCAGCGGCGACTCCAATCGGCAGACCCGCGCGCTGGCCGACAACGTGCGCGAGAAGATGAAGGAAGCCGGCCAGTACGTCGGCAACACCGAGGGCGATGAGACCGGCGAATGGGTGCTGCTCGATCTCGGTGAAGTCATCGTGCATGTGATGCTGCCGGCGGTGCGTGCGCATTACAATCTGGAAGAATTGTGGGGCGCGGGCGCGGCAGCGCGCACGCGGCATATCCAGGCCGACCACTAGGGAGACGCGGATCAACCCGACATCCGTGATGGCGAGCGTAGCGAAGCATTCCAGCATGCCCGTAGGTTCAGCGAGCGCTGGATCGCCGCGCGACGACGGAACCCATCAGCGCTTCCCCGGGTGAAGCTGCACCTCATCGCCGTTGGCCACAAGCTGCCCGGCTGGATCGAAGCCGGCTGCGACGACTACAGTCGCCGCATGCCGCCCGACCTGCCGCTCGTGCTGACCGTGATCAAGCCGGGACATCGCGTCGCCGGCGAGGATGGCGCGCGGGCGCGGCAGGTCGAGGCGGAACGCATCCTTGCCGCCCTGCCGCAGGGGGGCGTGCCGGTGGCGCTCGACGAGCGCGGCACGCAGGTCACCACGCGCGAACTGGCACAATGGCTTTCGCGCTGGATGGCCGAAGGCGTGTCGCCGGCCTTCGTCATTGGTGGCGCCGACGGGCTCGACGACCGGGTGAAGGCGCGCGCCGACCGGCTCATGGGGCTGTCGCGGCTGACCCTGCCGCACGCCTTGGCGCGGGTGATGCTGATCGAGCAGTTGTACCGGGCCGTTTGCATCATCAAGGGGCATCCTTATCATCGGGACTGAGCGGAGAACGACAAATTGCTGGTTGAGAAACGCATCTACCTGGCCTCGCAGTCACCGCGCCGGCGCGAACTCCTGAAACAGATCGGCATCGCCTTCGACGTGCTGCCGTTGCGCTCGGTGCCCGGACGTCTGGACGTCGTCGAAATCCCGCATCCGGGCGAAGCCGCACGCGACTTCGCCCAGCGCATGGCGCAGGAGAAAGCGGCCAGCGGCTGGCGCGCGGTCGATGCGCGCCACCTGCTGCGGTTTCCCGTGCTCGGCGCCGACACCGTGGTCGACCTCGACGGTGCCATCCTCGGCAAGCCGGCCGACCGTGCCGAGGCCGAGGCCATGCTGCAACGCCTGTCGGGGCACGAACACTGGGTCCACACGGCGGTTGCCGTGCAGCACGAGGCGCGGATGGAGATGCGCCTGTCGTCCAGCCGCGTGCGGCTTGCCGTGCTCGATACCGTCAGCATCGCGCGCTACCTCGAAACCGGCGAATATCTGGGCAAGGCCGGTGCGTACGCCATCCAGGGTCGGGCGGGCGCCTTCGTTGAACATATCGAGGGCAGCTACAGTGGCATCATGGGTTTGCCGTTATATGACACGTCTCTGCTGCTGAGGGCGTTCGGCCTCGCAGTCTGACGCCGTTTTCACATCCAAGCCGGTCCGGTGTCCACGCGCCGCGATCCGGGCCGGCTTCGATCTGGAAATGGAACCGTGCGTGTCATGAGCGAAGAAATTCTTGTCAACGTCACACCGCAGGAAACCCGCGTCGCGGTGATGCATGTGGGCGCCGTGCAGGAACTGCACATCGAGCGCGCCAAGTGCCGCGGGCTGGTCAGCAACCTCTACATGGGTCGCGTGGTGCGCGTACTGCCCGGCATGCAGTCGGCCTTCATCGACATCGGCCTGGAGCGCGCCGCCTTCCTCCACGTCGCCGACATCTGGGAAGAGCGCCGCGGCAGCGACCCTGAACGCCCCATCGAGCAGATCCTGCACGAGGGACAGAAACTCATGGTGCAGGTCATCAAGGATCCCATCGGCACCAAGGGCGCGCGGCTGTCCACCCAGATCAGCTTTGCCGGCCGTTATCTCGTGTACCTGCCGCAGGAAGCCCACATCGGCATCTCGCAGAAGATCGAGGGCGAGGAGGAACGCGAAAGCCTGCGCCAGAAACTGCACCAGTTGATGCCGCCCGACGTCACTGGTGGCTTCATCGTGCGCACCATGGCGGAAACCGCCGAGGACGCCGAAATCGTCGCCGACATCGAATATCTCCAGCGGTTGTGGCGCAGCATTCAGGCGCGTGGCGACAGCGCGGCCCCCACGCTGCTCTACCAGGATCTCGACCTCTCGCTGCGCGTGCTGCGCGACTTCGTCAACGCCACTACCACGCGCATCCTCGTCGACTCGCGCGAGACCCACCAGCGCATGGCCGAATTTGCGCAGAATTACACCCATGCCGTGCTCGACAAGCTGCAGCATTACGGCGCCGACCGCCCGCTGTTCGATCTCTATGCCATCGAGGAAGAAATCGCCAAGGCGCTCGGCCGGCGCGTCGACCTCAAGTCCGGTGGCTATCTCATCATCGACCAGACCGAGGCGCTCACCACGGTCGACGTCAACACCGGCGGCTTCGTCGGCGCGCGCAACTTCGACGACACCATCTTCAAGACCAACCTCGAAGCCGCACAGGCCATCGCCCGCCAGCTGCGCTTGAGGAATCTCGGTGGCATCGTCATCATCGACTTCATCGACATGGACAACGCCGAGCACCAGGAGGCCGTCCTCACCGAACTGAAGAAGGCACTCGCGCGCGATCCCACGCGCACCACCGTGTCCGGCTTTTCCTCGCTCGGCCTGGTCGAGATGACGCGCAAGCGTACGCGTGAATCGCTGGCGCACGTGCTGTGCGAAACCTGCCCCACCTGCGCCGGACGCGGCGAGATCAAGACCGCCCAGACCGTGTGCTACGACGTCCTGCGCGAAATCCTGCGCGAAGTGCGCCAGTTCGGCGCGCGGGAATACCGTATCGTCGCCGCGCAAAGCGTCATCGACCTGTTCCTCGACGAGGAATCCGGCAGCCTCGCTCAGCTCATCGACTTCATCGGCAAGCCCGTGTCGCTGCAGGTCGAGACGACTTATCCGCAGGAGCAGTACGACATCATTCTGCTTTGAGTCGAGAGTCGAGAGCGGAGAGCGGAGAGCGGAGAGCGGAGAGCGGAGAGCGGAGAGCGGAGAGCGGAGAGCGGAGAGCGGAGAGCGGAGAGCGGAGAGCGGAGAGCGGAGAGCGGAGAGCGGAGAGCGTGGCTCCCCTCCCCCGCTTGCGGGGGAGGGGCCGGGGGAGAGGGCCAGCCCCCGCAAGGAACCACGCTGCATGCCCCGCGCGCCTCCCTGATTTCGTCTTCTCGCGCCTTTCGCGGACACCAATCCCTTCATGAAACCCCGTCCCCCCACCTACTGGCCCACCGCCTGCGCCGAACTCGCCGCATCCGATCCGGTCATGGCCGCGCTCATTGCCGCCTACCCCGACTGCGCCCTCGGCAACCGCGGCGACCCCTTCCAGACCCTGGCGCGCGCCATCGTCGGGCAGCAGATCTCGGTCAAGGCCGCCGACAGCATCTGGGCGCGTTTTGAGGCGGAGGTCGAAGCGGTGACGCCGCAGCGGCTCGCCAGCCACGACCCGCAGACGCTTGCCACGTGCGGCCTGTCGCGCCGCAAGGCCGAATACCTCGTCGACCTCGCCGGTCACTTCGTCGACGGCCGCATCGTGCCAGCGCGCTGGAAGCGCATGGACGATGAAGCGGTGATCGCCGAGCTCGTCGACGTGCGCGGCATCGGCCGCTGGACCGCCGAGATGTTCCTCATCTTCAACCTGCGCCGTCCCGACGTCTGGCCGGTCGATGACATCGGTCTGCAACAGGCCGTCGCGCTGCACTACCTTGGTGGCAAGCGCCCCACCCCCAAGGTCCTGCGCAGGCACGGCGAGCGTCACATGCCCTGGCGCACCGTCGCCACCTGGTACCTGTGGCGCAGCCTCGATCCGCAGGTGGTGCAGTATTGACGCTATGCGTGCCTTGACGATTGCGGCGCGATTTGCCGCCCGTGCGTGCGTGTGGCCGAGTCGGAGCGGGACTGTGTGGAGCGTCGCGTATGCGCTGGCACTTGCGGCGTGTGCAGGGCCGGAGGCGACGCGTGCGCCCGAGGACAACGGCGCGCGCGTTGTCAAGGCGGTCACTGCGCCGTTGTCGGACCTCAACCTGCTGCGCGAAAAGATCCCGGCTGTGCTGCTCGCGGCCAGGGACGCACCCTATCGGATGCCGGGGGTTCTGACGTGCGTGGCCCTGGCCGAGGAGATCCAGGGGCTCGACCAAGTGCTGGGGCCAGACCTCGACGCCACCGCCCCGGAGGCATCAGGGCTGCTCGAACGCGGCAGCGTCGCGGTGGGTGAGGCAGCGTTCGATGCGCTGAGGGGTGCGGCCGAGGGGCTGCTGCCGTATCGCAGCTGGATCAGAAAGCTTACTGGTGCTGAGCGGCATTCCCGGGAGGTGGCTGCGGCCATTGCGGCGGGTATCGTGCGTCGAGCCTACCTGAAAGGCGTCGGGCAGCACCTGGGCTGCGAGGCGCCGGCGGCACCCCTGCCGGCGGAAGCGACCGACTGAACCCCGATACGCGGCAACGCCTTGCCTCCCAAGGCTGCTCCTCCGCATAGTGTTTCCCCATGAACATTCACGGCACACTCTCCCGCACTATCCGGCTACTTCCCGAAATACGGCGGTGTCGAGATCATCGAACAGATGCTCTTGTGCGGCTGCCGGCCGCTCAGTAGTGCGGCGGGATTTCGTCGCGCAGGCTGCGCGCCTCGGCCGGCTGTACGTCCTTGATCTGCTGGTGCAGCAAGCGCAGCTGCTCCTGTAGCAGGTCGATCTGCGCCTGCTGGCGCGCGACCGTCCGGTTCAGTGTGTCGAGGAGGTCCTCGGCGAAGGCGAGCTTGGTTTCGAGTTCGGTCAGGCGGTCTTCCATTGCGTGCTCCGCTTCAGCGGCCGGCCGGCAACAGCGGCGCGACGAGTTTCTCCAGGCGCGGATAATGCAGTTGCCCGCCCACGGTGTGGCGGATGCGGCCGTCGGCATCGACGATGAACGAGTAGGGCACGCTCGATACCTGGCCAAACGCGGCAATCACCGACGTGTTGGTGGGTGCCGCCGGGAAGGCATAGCCCTTGTCGCGCATCCAGGTGGCGATCTTTTCCGGCGGGTCGTCGACACTGATCGACACGACCTCGAAGCCGCGGTCGCGGTAGTGCTTCCAGAACTCGTCGATCACCGGCTTTTCCTTGCGGCAGTAGGGGCACCACGTCGCCCAGAAATTCACCAGCACGACCTTGCCCTGGAGCTGCACGCTCGTCAGCACGCGGCCGTCGGTCAGCGTTACCTGCCATGGCTGCACGACACGGGTCTCGTCGCTGACGTCCGCCGGCGGGCGGAACCACAGCCAGGCGATCAAACCCAGTAGAATCAGGGTCAGCGGACTCGGTGTCCATTTCTTGAGGGTGGCTCTATCCATGCTGTGGCTGAAGTCGTTTCATATCGTGATGGTGGTGAGCTGGTTCGCCGGGTTGTTCTACCTGCCGCGCCTTTTCGTCAACCTGGCGATGGAAACCCACGACGCGGCCTACGACCGCCTGCTGCTGATGGCCGGCAAATTGTACCGGTTCGTCACCCCCATCATGTGGCTCACGCTCGTCACCGGCACCTGGTTGTGGCTGGCGTATTTCCCGCTGTCGATGAACTGGATGTGGGCGAAGCTGGCGCTCGTCACCGGCCTCGTGGTCTATCACTTCACCTGCCGCCGCCTGCTGCGCGGCTTCGAAGCCAGACAGAACACGAAATCCCACGTATGGTTCCGCTGGTTCAACGAAGTTCCCGTGCTCGTGCTGCTGGTCGTGGTGCTGCTGGTGGTGCTGAAGCCGTTTTAACTTTTTTTATCCGCGAAGGACGCGAAGGGTCGCGAAGAGAATTCAAAGCGATTTCTGGTTTTCCTTCGCGTTTCTTCGCGTCCTTCGCGGATAAATGGTCTTTTTGAAAGTACTTCGTGAAACCCGAACCCCGTCGTAAACCTGCGCCCCACCCCGAGCGCGAGCAACTGCCGCCCGCCAGCCATTTCGCCACCTGCCCGCGTGGGCTGGAAGAACTGCTGGTCGCCGAACTGAAGGCCGCTGGCGCGCAGGTGGTGCGCCAGCTGCCGGCGGGTGTGCTGTTCATGGCCGACGCCGCGGCCGAGATGCGCGCCAACCTCACGTCGCGCACGGCCACCCGCATCCTGCGCAAGGTCGGCTACACCCGCTACCGCAAGGAAGAGCACATTTATCGTGCTGCACTCGACCTCGACTGGCCTGCCTGGTTCGATGTCAGGAAGACCATCGCGGTGAAGGTCGGCGCGCAGAAAGCACCGCTCAAAAGCCTCAACTTCATCACGCTGAAGATCAAGGACGCCGTCTGCGACCGTTTCCGCGAGGAGACCCGCGAGCGCCCCAGCGTCGACACCGAAGCGCCCGATGTTCCCGTGTATGCCTTCCTCACCGCCGACGCCGCGACCTTTTACCTCGACACCAGCGGCGAGCCGCTTTTCAAGCGCGGCTTCAAGCGCGAGGCGAGCGCCGCGTCGATCAAGGAGAACCTCGCCGCCGGACTCGTGATGCTGTCCGGCTGGGAGCCAGGCACGCCACTGCTCGACCCCATGTGCGGCGCGGGCACCATCCTGCTCGAAGCCGCCGACATCGCCTTGAGCCGCGCGCCTGGCCGTGCCCGCCATTTCGCCTTCGAGCACTATCGCGATTTCGACGCGGCCTTGTGGAAGCGCATCAAGGACGAAGCGAAGGCGCAGGAAAAGCCGCTCGGCCGTCTGCCGATCTTCGGCGCGGATCAGGATAGGTGGGTACTCGACAAGGCGCGCAACAACCTCGCCGCCGCCGGCTACGCCGACGCCATCGAGTTGAAAGTGTCCGACGTGCTCGATCTCAAGCCGCCCACGCCCGTGGGCACGATCATCACCAACCCGCCCTACGGCGAGCGCATCGGCGAGGCCGAGGATCTGGCCGAGTGGTATCCGCTCGTGGGCGACTGGCTGAAGCAGAACTTCGCCGGCTGGGAGGCGTGGATCATCTCCGGCGACCCGCTGCTGCCGAAGGCGATCGGCTTGAAGGCAAGCCGCCGCATTCCCCTTTTCAACGGCCAGATCGAGACGCGGTTCTTGCAGTACAAGCTCATTGCAGGGTCGATGAAGCCGAAAAAAACACCGACGGCCTGAACGCACACGACTCGCTCCTCGCCAAACCCAATAAGGGTATCAACAGGTATCAACAGGCCCGAAGTGGTTGCCACAAAGGCGCCAAGCCGATTGCCCTTGCGTTGCCGGCTGCACGGGTACCCAATCAGTTGGCAGTCGATGCGGCTGACGGGGAAACCGCGCCGCCATAACTGTTTGTGGGTCTCCGTTAGGGAAGCACTGATTAAATCGAAATTCGTCGTTGCGAGCGCAGCGAAGCAATCCAGAATGTTTGTTAAATCAACGATCTCTGGATCGCCACGGCCCTGCGGGCCTCGCGATGACGGAATAAATCAGTGCTTTCTTAGAGGCTTCATCAGAGGGATGGGGAGAAGGAAACGGGCGGCGCCGGTTTCATGGTCAGGGGCGGCAACAGGCCATGCCCGTTAGGCCCAACGAATTGAGTTCAGGGGCGCGCCCCCTGCAACGAAAGGTTAGACCGCATTTTCTTTCACGTGCTACACTAGTCAGCACACTAGTCTGTTCATTGGAGTGTGCGCTATGCAATCTTGGCCTGTACAGGATGCTAAGGCGAGGTTTAGCCAGTTTCTGGAGACGTGCTTGACGGAAGGCCCGCAGATGGTAACCAGGCGTGGTTCGGAAGCTGCGGTCTTGGTGTCGGCAGCTGAGTGGCGGCGGCTTCAAGCCGCGGCGCGGCCCTCCCTCAAGGAACTGTTGATGTCGAATCAGGCGCGTACTGAACCTCTTGTGCCTGCCAGAGGACGCGCTCGTCGCCGTACTCCCACGGCACTGGGGTGACGCGAATGTACCTGCTCGATACGAACATCGTTTCTGAATTACGCAAGCCGAAGCCACACGGCGCTGTGGTGCAGTGGCTTCTGGAGGTAGCGGATGCAGACCTGCATATCTCCGCAGTAACGATTGGCGAGATTCAGGCGGGAATCGAGTTGACGCGTGAGCAAGATGAAGCGAAAGCCACCGAGATCGAGCAATGGCTCGAACTCGTTTCTGGCTCATACAGCGTAATTCCGATGGACGCTGATGCTTTTAGGGTTTGGGCTCGTCTTATGCATCGGGCGTCCGATACTCTCTATGAAGATGCAATGATCGCCGCGACGGCGAAGGTGAATAAGCTCACCGTCGTAACCCGGAACGTGGCAGACTTCAAGTACTTCGGCGTCAGCGTATTCAATCCGTTTGGGTCCTCCAGAAAGTGAGCATTACTGCGGCATGACGGTGATGCGGTCTAACGGCGAGGCTTTCCGATTGCATTCTGTTCCACATCCAGTCCATGCCTGGCGCGGAACGCGCTCGCGAAGAATACTCGCAGTTGCGCAGGGCTATCTGAGCTTAACGTTTAAGGTAAGGGGCGCGCCGCTTGCGGCGCGTCCACTGTTATGCCTTGTTACATTTGAATGGTTCTTTTCCATTCGGCAAGGGCTATAGCTAATGAACTTTCAAGCCATTCAGCAAAACGCTTTTCGATGCTTTCATATGGCTCGATATAGTTAAATTGAAAAAGATCCGTAGCGGCAGGATGCAGGTTTACAGCGTCAGTGCCTCCATCTTCACGTGGTGCTTTTAAGTATCCTGAATCCGTGTTCCCCTCAGCCAACATCTTTCCTCCGGGCCTGAACGCATGAATTTCGAGTGTTCTCCCTTTGGTTTTGCCTTCGCCATCGCCAGTCCGGGGAACGTTCGACCAGAATTCGGGGGAAAATCTGCCTTGTTCATGCCTTCCGTCGGCGCATTTTCTGTTCCATGTGCGAGCTTGCCCCTTCCGGGGGACCGGAATCCGCGCTTCGCAATATGAACGGGACGTATGGGTTGCTCGGGCGCCTGCTGTATGGCACGGGCATGCGGTTGATGGAGTTGATTCGGCTGCGCGTGAAGGATGTGGATTTTGACCGCGGTGAAATCGTGGTGCGCGATGGCAAGGGTGCCAAGGACCGGGTGACGATGTTGCCTGAATCAGTAAAACCTGATTTGCACGCGCATTTGCGGTGGCGGCGCGAACTGTTCGAACGCGACCTGGCGGCAGGCAGGGCGGCGGTCTACCTTCCTGATGCCCTGGCGCGCAAATACGTGAATGCGCCGATGGAATGGGGTTGGCAGTATGTGTTTCCGTCGGGCAGTTATTCGTTGGATCCGCGCAGTGGGGTGGAGCGGCGGCATCATCTCGACGAAAAGCTGCTGCAGCGGGCGATGAAGCGTGCGGTTCAGGCGGCCGGTCTGGTTAAACCGGCGACGCCGCACACGCTGCGGCATTCGTTTGCCACGCACCTGCTGGAACGCGGGCAGGATATTCGAACGATCCAGGAACTGCTGGGGCACAAGGACGTGGCGACGACGATGGTCTCACGCACGTGCTGAACAAGGGTGGCTGCGGGGTGCTGAGTCCGCTGGACATGTGAGCGGCACCGGGGCGGCTGACGCGCGTGGTCGGCGTCCGTCTCACCCCAGCGTCACCCCCAGCCACGCCCCGATGGCATAGGTCGCTACGCCTGCCGCGCCGCCGATGCCGAGCATGCGCAGGCCGGAGAACAGGGCGTGGCGCCCGGTGAAAAGACTCATGCTGGCGCCGACGGCGAAGAGGCCGAGGGCCGTCAGCGCGATGGAGGCGGCGAGCGGCTGGCCGGCGCCGAGCACGAAGGGGGCGAGCGGCAGGGCGGCGCCGGCGGTGAAGGCCGAGAACGATGAGAAGGCGGCGACCCAGGGCGAGCCGAGTTCGCCGGGGTCGAGGCCGAGTTCCTCGCGGGCGAGGGTGTCGAGCGCGCGGTCGGGGTCCTGCATGAGCGTGTCGGCGAGCTTTCTCGCCTCGGCGGGATCCATGCCCTTGGCGGCGTAGATGAGCGCGAGTTCGGCGGCCTCCTCGTCGGGATATTGCTGCAGCTCGTCGCGTTCCAGGCCGATCTGGTACTCGAACATCTCCCGCTGCGCGCGCACCGACACGTATTCGCCAGCCGCCATGGAAAACGCACCGGCGAGCAGGCCGGCGACGCCGGCGAGCACGATCACCGAAGGCTCCTGCGCGGCGCCGGCGACGCCATAGATGAGGGCGGCGTTGGAAACGAGGCCGTCGTTGACGCCGAACACGCCGGCGCGCAGCGCGTTGCCGGCAGCGCCGCTCTGGTGGCGCTTGCCGATGTCGTCGCGGTGCAGCGGCATGGGGTGCGGCGTGGCGTGGGTGTAGAGCGCCATGCCGCGCACCTTCATCGCCGCCAGCACGCTGCGCATCGCGCGCGGCTTGAAGCGGCGCACCAGCCAGGCGACGACGCGCGCGCGCAGTTCGGGGTGGAAGGCCTGCGGCGGGGTGCCGCCTTTCTCGGCGATGAGGGTGCGCCAGATCTCGGCCTGCGCCTCGGCGGCCTGCGCCAGTTCGGTGAACAGCGCCGCGCGCGGCGTGCCGCGTTCGCATTCGGCGACCACCCGGTAGAGCCAGGCGGACTGTTTCTCCTCGTGCCAGGAGGCGACCGGATCGCTCATGCCGTCTGGCGCCGGTACTGGATTGCCTCGGCGAGGTGCGCGGTGGCGAGCGCTTCGCTGCCGGCAAGGTCGGCGATGCTGCGTGCGAGACGGAGGATGCGGTGGTAGGCGCGCGCCGACAGGTTGAGGCGCGCGATGGCTTGCTTCAACAGCGTCTCGCCGGCGGCGTCGGGCTTGCAGAATGCCTCGATCTCCTGTGGGCCGAGTGCCGCATTGGGTTTGCCCTGGCGCGCGATCTGGCGCGCGCGGGCGGCTTCGACGCGGACGCGGATGACCGCGCTGGATTCGCCCGCGCCGGCCTGCATGAGTTCGTCCTCGGTGAGCGCGGGCACGCCGATCTGGATGTCGATGCGGTCGAGCAGGGGACCGGAAATGCGCCCGCGGTAGCGCGCGATCTGGTCGGGGGTGTCGCGGCAGGCACGGCTGGGGTGGCCGAGATAGCCGCAGGGGCAGGGGTTCATCGCGGCGACGAGCTGGAAGCGCGCGGGAAAGTCGGCCTGGCGCGCGGCGCGGGAGATGGTGATGTGTCCGGTCTCCAGCGGCTCGCGCAGCACTTCCAGTACCTGTCGCGAGAATTCCGGCAGCTCGTCGAGGAACAGCACCCCGTGGTGCGCCAGCGAGATTTCCCCCGGGCGCGGGTTGCCGCCGCCGCCCACCAATGCGACCGCGGACGCGGTGTGGTGCGGCGCGCGGAATGGGCGGCGCTGCCACTGCGCGGGATGGAAGCCGCCGTTCAGCGAGGCGACGGCGGCGGCTTCCAGCGCCTCGTTCTCGCTCATGGTCGGGAGAATGCCGGGAAAGCGCGCGGCGAGCATCGACTTGCCGGTGCCCGGCGGTCCCGCCATCAGCACGGAATGCCCCCCTGCGGCGGCGACTTCGAGCGCGCGCCGCGCGCCGCTCTGGCCCTTGACGTCGGCGAAGTCTGGATAGTCGGCAACGGCGTCAGCCGCCACCCCCGTTGGCTCGGCGAGCGCGCCCTGTCCGGCGAGCCAGGCGCACACTTCCAGCAGGCTCGCTGCGCCGCGCGTGTCGACGCCGCGCGCCAGCGCCGCTTCGTTCGCCGACTGCAGCGGCAGTACCAGCTGGCGCCCGCTGCCGCGGGTGGCGAGCGCCATCGCCAGCGCGCCGCGCACCGGGCGCAGTTCGCCGGTCAGCGCGAGCTCACCGGCAAATTCGGCCTGACGCAGTTTGTCGGCGGGAATCTGCCCGGAGGCGGCAAGGATGGCGAGCGCGATCGGCAAGTCGAAGCGGCCCGATTCCTTGGGCAGGTCGGCCGGCGCGAGGTTGACCGTGATGCGGCGCGCGGGAAATTCGAAGCGCGCGTTCTGGATCGCTGCGCGCACGCGGTCGCGTGCTTCCTTGACCTCGGTTTCGGGTAGACCGACCAGGGTGAACGCCGGCAGGCCGTTGGCCAGATGCGCCTCGACCACCACCTCGGGCGCGTGCATGCCGGCAAGCGCGCGGCTGGCGACGACGGCGACGGCCATGCGCTTATTCTTCTTCCGTGCGCTGCTGTTTTTCCAGTTCGGCGATGCGCGTTTCGAGCTGCGCCAGCTTCTCGCGCGTGCGCGCGAGCACGTCCGCCTGGACGTCGAATTCCTCGCGGCCCACCATGTCGAGCTTGCCGAGCATCGAGGTGAGGCCGGCCTTGAGATTCTGCTCGATGTCCTTCGCGGGCGACTGCTTGAGCATTTCGCCGAGCTTGCCGGCCAGTTCGTTGATGAAGGGGGGGTGCGGAAATTTTGGATTCATGGGGGCCTCCGGTGAGGTGTGAGTGTAGCAAGCGCGGCGCGCTGCGCGTAGCGGCACAAAGACCGTGCACGCGGTGGATGCGGCGCACCAGGACGGTGCGGAAAGACGGCGCCTTATCGGGGCGTGTTGCGTACCGCATTGTTTTTGCGGGCAAATAAATCTGGCACGGCTTGTGCTGCGGGTAGGGTGCAATTTTGCGCGCCTTCCAATTCGGAGACTTTCATGAAGAAACTTGTGCACGCCTTGATCCTGACCGGCCTCGTGGGGATTCCGCTTGGCGCGACCGCTGCCGAGGACAGCCCGCACAGCCTGAGCGGCAACGTCGGCATGACCAGCGATTATCTCTTCCGCGGCATTTCGCAGACCGGCGGCGATCCCGCGATCCAGGGCGGGCTCGACTACACGCACCGCAGCGGTTTCTACCTGGGCACCTGGGGGTCGAACGTGGGCTGGATCGAGGACTATCAGGGCTACCAGTCCGGAAACATCGAGCTCGACCTCTACGGCGGTTTCCGTGGCGCGTTTGGCGAGACGGGCGTGGGGTACGACGTCGGCCTCATTGGCTACTTCTATCCGGGCGAGGCCAACGGCGCGGTCGATGCGGACACCACCGAGGTCTACGCCGCGCTGACGTGGAAGTGGTTCAGCGCCAAGTATTCCTACAGCATCAGCGACGAGACCTTCGGCTTCGCCAACTCCGATGGATCCAGCTATCTGGATATTTCCGCCAGCCTGCCGGTCGGCGAAACCGGGCTGACGCTCGGCGCGCACTGGGGCACGTTCTCGTTCGACAACAACGGCGCCCAGGACTACGACGACTGGAAGATCAGCCTTGCCTACGACATGGGCAAGCTCTCCGGCACCCTGTCCGGCGTGACCCTTGGCGTGGCGTACTCCGACACCGACACCGCGGGTGGCAACGGCACCGCTTTCTCCGCACCGTGGACGGACGCCAACGGCCAGGACCTGGGCGAGGGTACCGCTTTCGTCTGGATCTCGAAGGCGCTCTGAGCCGATCGAGCGGAGCGGGCGATCACCCGCTCCCCCATCAGCCCTCTTTGAATTGGGAGACACCATGAAATTCGTTACGGCAATCATCAAACCGTTCAAGCTGGACGAAGTGCGCGAGGCGTTGTCCGCCATCGGCGTCACCGGCCTGACGGTCACGGAAGTGAAGGGCTTCGGCCGGCAGAAGGGCCACACCGAGCTGTATCGCGGCGCGGAATACGTGGTCGATTTCCTGCCCAAGGTGAAGGTCGAGGTGGCCATCAAGGCCGAACTGCTGGAGCGCGTGATCGAGGCCATCGAGAAATCGGCCAACACCGGCAAGATCGGCGACGGCAAGATCTTCGTCACCAGCCTGGAGCAGGTCGTGCGCATCCGCACGGGCGAATCCGGCCCCGACGCACTTTGAGGAGCACGGACATGAAAAGACTTCTAGCTTCGCTGGGCCTGATGGCCTTCCTGCTGGCACCCGGCCTGGCGCTGGCGCAAGAGGCGGTCGAACCGGTGTCGGAGGTGGTGGCCGAGGTCGTCGCCGATGTCGCACCCGCTGTGGACGCGGCGGCGGCCGCGCCGGTGCCGGACAAGGGCGACACCACCTGGATGATGCTGTCCACGCTGCTGGTGATCCTGATGATCGTGCCGGGTGTGGCGCTGTTCTACGGCGGCCTGGTGCGCGCCAAGAACATGCTGTCGGTACTGACCCAGGTGATGGCGATCTTCTGCCTGATCTCGATCCTGTGGGCGGTGTATGGTTACTCGCTGGCCTTTGGCGATGGCGGCAGCCTGAACTGGGTCATCGGCGACCTCTCCAAGATGTTCCTTGCCGGCGTCACACCGGACAGCACCGCGGCCACGTTCACCGATGGCGTGGTGATTCCCGAATTCACCTTCATCGCGTTCCAGCTGACCTTTGCGGCCATCACCGTGGCGCTGATCGTCGGCGGTCTGGCGGAACGGGTGAAATTCTCCGCGCTGCTGGTGTTTTCCGCGCTGTGGTTCACCTTCTCCTACCTGCCGATCGCGCACATGGTGTGGGCCACGGGCGGGCACCTGTTCGAAGCGGGTGACCTCGACTTCGCGGGGGGCACCGTGGTGCACATCAATGCGGGTATCGCTGCGCTGGTCGGCGCCATCGTGCTCGGCAAGCGCGTGGGCTACGGCCGTGACGCCATGCCGCCGCACAACCTGCCGATGACCATGGTCGGTGTCTCGCTGCTGTGGGTGGGCTGGTTCGGCTTCAACGCCGGTTCCAACCTCGAAGCCACCGGCGGCGCCGCGCTTGCCTTCATCAACACCATCCTCGCTACCGCCGCGGCGGGCCTCGCGTGGATGGTCGCCGAGTGGATGCTGCGCGGCAAGCCGTCGATGCTGGGCCTTGCCTCCGGCGTGGTGGCGGGCCTGGTCGCGATCACCCCGGCGGCCGGCCTCGTCGGCCCCATGGGCGGCATCGTGCTCGGCGCGGTCTCCGGCGTGGTCTGCCTGTGGGGCGTGTCGGGCCTCAAGAAGATGCTGGGCTACGACGACAGCCTCGACGTATTCGGCATCCACGGCATTGGCGGCATCATTGGCGCCATCGGCACCGGCATCTTCGTCGCACCGTCGCTCGGCGGCGTTGGGGTCGATGGCTACAGCATGGCCGGCCAGGTCGTCACCCAGGCCACCGGCGTCGGCATCACCATCGTGTGGTCCGGCATCGTCAGCCTGGTCCTGTTCAAGCTCATCGACATGACCATGGGCCTGCGCGTCAGCGAAGAACAGGAACGCGAAGGTCTCGACACCGCCAGCCACGGCGAGCGGGCCTACAGCGTGTAAGCAGCACTTTCTCCGACGAGAGTATGGGGCGCTCTGCAGGGCGCCCCTTTTTTTTGTGGCGCGGCGTGAGGACGGTCGCCGGGTGCCGCGATCGTGCTTGGCTATACTTAAATTATTGCTACGCGAAAAAGGAGATGGAATGAACGTTCTCACCGGACTCATCCTCGCGGCACTTTTCCTGCTCGGGGTCTTCACGCTGGCGAACTGGTCGGTCCTCAGCGCATCGTCCACGCTGTCTTTCATTGTCTTTGACGTCGAGGGCCCGCTCGGCGTAATCCTGCTCGGTTCGATGCTGGTGCTGGTGGGACTTTTCATGATCTATGCGCTGGGCCTGCGCACCAACATGCTCATGGAATCGCGCCGTCACAATCAGGAACTGCAGGCGCAGCGCAAGCTTGCGGAAACCGCCGAGGCCTCGCGGTTCAGCGAACTGCGCACCCAGATCGACCAGGAATTTTCGCGGTTGCGCGCCAGCCTCACGGAAATGGATGGAAAGCTCAACCAGCATGAACAGTCGGTAAAGCAGTCGCTGGTCGAGTCTGCCAACGGACTGGCTGCCCTGGTGGGCGAGATGGACGACAAGATCGACCGCGCGCTGGCGCGGAATTCAACCGATACGAAAGGAAGCTGACATGAGCACGCGTGATGAATATGTGCAGAAGATGCACGAGCTCCTGCACAAGCTGGATGCAGAGATCGATACGCTGGCGGCCCGGACCGGGCAGGTCGAGGCCGACGTGCGCGACGAGTATCACAAGCAGCTCGCCCAGTTGCGTACCCGGCGCGACGAGGCCCGCGCGAAACTGGATGCATTGCGCGATGCGGGCGACGGCGCGTGGCAGGATCTGAAGGCCGGCGTCGAACTCGCCTGGGAAGCGCTCGGCGAGGCAGTCAACTCCGCACGTTCACGTCTCAAGAAGTAGTGCGTGGGGTGCCGGCCTCTCTTACAGTGGCCACACCCACAGCAGCATCGGGATGCCGATTGCCACCAGCAGGATTTCCAGCGGCAGGCCCATGCGCCAGTAATCGCCGAAGCGGAAGCCGCCCGGGCCAAGAATCAGCGTGTTGTTCTGGTGCCCGATCGGCGTCAGGAAGGCGGACGATGCGCCAATCGCCACCGCCATCAGGAAGGCGTCGGCATTCACGCCCAAAGCCGTCGCAGTGCCGATGGCGATCGGGCACATCACCGCCGCGGTGGCGGCGTTGTTCATCACGTCGGACAGTGTCATCGTCACCACCAAAATTACCGCCAGCGCGACGACCGCATGACCCTGCGCGACCTGTTCGAGCAGGATGCGCGCGATCAGGTCGGCGGTGCCGGTGCTCTGCATCGCCCCCGCCACCGGAATCAGCGCACCGAGCAGCACGATGACGGGCCAGTCGATGGCTTCGTACACCGCGCGCGGCGGTACCGTGCGCACCGCCATCGAGGCGAGCACGCCGGCGATGAAGGCGACCGCCGCGGGCAGCAGGCCGAACGTGACGACGATGACGACCAGCGCGAGGATGAGGCTGGCCATGATCGCCTTGCGGCGGTCCGGGATATACAGCGCGCGTTCGGCCAGCGGCACGCAACTGGCGACGCTGGCGAATTCGGCGATGGCCTCCGGTGTCCCGTGCATCATCAGCACGTCCCCCGCCTTGAAACGATAGCTGCGCAGCCGCGCCCGGCTGCGGCGCCCCTGGCTCGATACGGCGAGCAGGTTGATGCCGAAGCGGCTGCGCAGCTGGATGTCGCTGGGTGTGCGGCCGAGCAGCCCGGAGGACGGCAGAATGGCCAGTTCCACCAGCACGATTTCGTCCGACGGCGGGGCTTTCTCCTCCGTCCTCGCTTTGTCCTCCCCCGCTGCGGCACCCTCCGTTTCCGCGGTTTCCGTCGTGTCTGCCTTTTCTTCCTTTTCCGCCTTGTGCTGGGCCTCCTCCAGCACCAGGCCCAGGCTCGACAGCGCAGTGGCGAGCGTTTCGGCTTCCGCCTCGATGATCAGGATGTCGCCGGCACGCACATGTCGGCCGCCATTCGGCGCCGATACCCGCACGTCGTTGCGCACCAGGCCGATGATCTGCGCGTCAGCCTCCTCCAGCGCAGCCTCGATCTCGCGCAGTTTCATGCCGGCCGCCTTGCTGTCCCCGGTCACGAGGGCCTCGGTCAGGTAGGTGCCGGTGTCGAAGCCCTCGGTGTCGGTCTGCCTGCGTGCCGGGACCAGTCGCCAGCCAATCAGGCCGATGAAGGCGATGCCCAGCACGGTGATCGCCAGCCCGACCGGCGTGAAATCGAACATGCCGAAGCTGCCGAGCCCGGCCTCGGCACGCAGGCCGGAAACGATCAGGTTGGGCGGCGTGCCGATGAGCGTGGTGGTGCCACCGAGAATGGAGCCGAAAGCGAGCGGCATCAGCACCTTGCCGGGCGGCAGGTCGAGTCGGCCGGCGATCTGCATCGCCACCGGCATCAGCAGCGCCAGCGCGCCGACGTTGTTCATGAACGCGGACAACAGGGCGCCCAGTGCGGTGAGCGAGAAAATGGTCAGCGTGGGCCCGGATTGGGCCGGCAGCAGGCGGCGCGTCAGCGCATCGACCGCGCCCGAGGTGAGCAGGCCGTGGCTTAACACCAGCACGCACGCCACGGTGACGACCGCCGGATGGGCGAAGCCGGTGAAGACCGCGTCATGCGGCACCAGGCCGGTGAACACGCAGGCCAGCAGCGCCCCCACCGCCACCATGTCATGGCGCCAGCGTCCCCACAGAAAGAAGACGACGGTGGCGAGGAGGATGAGGAGGATCAGGAGCTGTTCAGAGATCATGCGTATTCCCGTCATGTACGGCGGCATGTGAGTGCGATACCTGGCAAGTGTGTGACCTGAGCAGACGGGAGGGCAGGAAAATCATGGCGGGCAAGACAATCGTGAGCGACGGTACAGTGGCTGTCCCCTGTATTTAGCTTGTCGGACCCGCAAACGCAACGATGCGTCGATCCGCGGGCTGGGCTTGCCCGTGAAGGGGGCGGTCGCATTCTCGATGACCTCCATTGCGCTAGCAGCCACGAAACAGCGACAGGGTGTTGTCAGGGGCGCCAGAGGACGAGCGAAAATCTGGCTGCGGGCGCTGCGAGGCGTCGGGCAGACCTCGCCGGGCTTCCTCCCTTTGCCGGACCGGCATGTTGCCCCGATGCGGTAGGATGTGAAATAGACTGGCGTTCACCCCCCATCCTGTCCGGAGTATCGCGCCATGGATCCCGTCATCACGCTGATCGTTGCTGTCTCCCTCATGGTTGGCCTGGCTGCCGGCTTCGTCATGCATCGCTCCGATTTCTGCGTGACCGCTGCGTTCCGCGACCTTTTCCTGTTCCGTGACGGTTTCCTGCTGCGGCAGATGCTCCTGCTCGTCGTGGTCAGCATGGCGCTGTTCGAGGCCGGCCGCCTTGCCGGTCTGATCGAGCAGCAGCCGTTCCCGCTGCTGGGAGCGCCGTCGCTGGCCAATCTCGCCGGCGGGTTCGTGTTCGGCGTCGGCATGGTGTTGGCCGGCGGCTGCGTCGTCGGTTCGCTGTACAAACTGGGGGCGGGAAGTGTCGCCGGCGGCGTGGCGCTGCTCGGCATGCTCGCGGGATCGGCGGCGTATGCCGAATTCCATCCGCAGTGGGCCGCTTTCTCCCGTTCCACCGTGCTGGTGCACGATGCCCGCACGGTGCCGCAATGGCTGGGGGTGTCGCCGACCATGCTGCTGCTGCCGCTGGTTGCGCTCGGCGCGCTGTGGCTGGCGCGCGAATTCCGCGTTGGCCGCATGGTGCGGCCGGCCTTCGCGCGCGGGCACCTGTCGCCGTGGCGTGCTGCGGTGCTGCTGGCGCTGCTCGGCTTCATGTCCTATGCACTGATTGGCATGCCGATGGGCATCACCACCAGCTATGCCAAGATTGGCGGCTGGGTCGAGTCGCTGGTTGCACCCGAGCATGTCGCCGGCCTGGCGTATTTTTCGCTGCAGCCGCTCGACTACACGCCACCGCTGGCCGAGCGCCCGATCCGTGGCGGGCCAGGGCCCGCACTCGACGCCATCGCCGCCATCCAGTTTCCGCTGATAGCGGGCATCGTCGCCGGCGCGTTCGTGTCGGCGCGGCGGGTCGGCGAATGGCGGCCGGTCTGGCGGCTGCCACAGCGCCAGCTGGTTTCGGCACTGGCGGGCGGCGTGCTGCTGGGGTTGGCGGCGCGGATGGCCGCGGGCTGCAACGTCTGGCACCTGTGGGGCGGATTGCCCATTCTTGCGCTGCAGAGCCTGCTGTTCACCGCGGGTCTGCTGCCCGGCGCCTGGGTCGGCGCCCGCCTGCTGGCGCGTTTCGTGATACGGTAGCGAGCCATGGAAACCGTCGCCATCGACATTCGCGGCCAGCTCTGCCCGTCGTGTCTGCTCCTGACGTTGCGGGAATTGAACCGGGTGGGGGCTGCGATACGGGCAGGCACGAGCGAGGTCGTGGTCTCCACCGACGACCGTCAGGCCACGTCGACGATTCCGGCAGCGGCCGACCGCATGGGCTATGCGAGCGAGGTGGCGTCGGTCGACGGGGCCTACCGCATTCGCATCTTCGGCCGGACCTGAACGAGCGTCCTGCGCGATGTCGAGCCAGTCCGACGCCTTCCGCTACATCCGTGCCAAGATCGACCAGCTGCTCACGGTCATGGGCACGCTGCCGCTGCGCCCGGAGGAACTCGACGACGACACCCTGATCGAGCTGGACCCGATCGGCATCGTCGCCGAATCCTTCGCCCAGGTGATCGATCATCTCAACCAGACCAATCACGCGCTCGACCTCGCCACTGCCGAAATCCGTGCCATCTTCGACAGCTTGGGCGCGGCGGTGGTGGTGCTTGATCCCGACGAACGCATCGTCGACTGTAACAGCCAGGCGCTGGGGTGGCTGTTCGGCGGTTCCGAACGGGCACAGGTCGTCGGCCGCGCAGCCAACGAGGTATGCCACGAAGCCGATTCACTGGCGACGATCCGCCGCCGCGCGGACGGCAGGAGCCAGGTGGTCAGCCTGCACGGCCAGGCGGTGCAGGTGGTGGCCTCTCGCATCGTCGACGAGCGCGGCCAGCCGGCGCGGACAGTCATGCTGTTTTCCGACGTCACCCGCCAGCAGGAAAATGAACTTCACCTGCAGCTTTATGCGGAAATCTTTCGCCACGTGGGCGAGGGCATCCTCATCACCGACGCGGACAGCCGCATTGTCGAAGTCAATGCTGCCGTGTCGCGTATCACCGGCTATCCGCGCGAGGAACTGATCGGCGCGACACCAGCCATCCTCAAGTCGGGCCTGCACGACGATGCGTATTACCGCGAGATGTGGCAGACGTTGCGCGAGTCCGGATTCTGGCAAGGGGAGGTGGTCGATCGTGCCCGCGATGGCCGCCTCGTGCCGCTCCTGCAGACCATCAGCCGGGTGTGCGACGGCGAGGGCAAGACGTCGCATTACATCTCCGTCATCACCGACATTTCATCCCTCAAGGAGACGCAGTCGCGTCTCGATTTTCTGGCCCACCATGACGCACTGACCGGGCTGCCGAACCGCCTGCTGTTCGGCGACCGCCTGCGCCATGCGATCGAGCGTGCACGCCGCGAAGGCCATCCGGCCGCCCTGCTGTTCATCGACCTCGACCGCTTCAAGAACATTAACGACAGTCTCGGTCACCAGATCGGCGATCAGCTGCTGGTCGAGGCAGCGCGTCGCCTGAGGAGCCTGGTACGGCATGCGGACACGGTCGCGCGTCTGGGCGGTGACGAATTCGTGGTGCTGCTGGAAGACCGCGTCTCGCACGAAACCGCCGCACATCTCGCCGAGAAAATCGTCACCGCGTTCAAGCAGCCGTTTGCCGTCGGCGGACTGGCCCTGCATGTGGGGTGCAGCATCGGCATCGCCGTGTACCCCGAGGACGGGGAGGACGACGTCGCCCTGCTGCGCAACGCCGACAGCGCGATGTATCGCGCCAAGGATGCCGGCCGCGACTGCCACGTGCGCTACAGTGCGGAGCTCTCGCGGGCGACGCGCGCCCGCATCGCGCTCGATAGCGCCTTGCGCGCTGCAGTGCGCGATGGTGGCTTCCTGCTGCATTTCCAGCCGATCATCGACATCTGGCGGGGCCGGGTGGTCGCCTGCGAGGCACTGGTGCGCTGGCCGTCCGGCCCGGAGGACGCGCGGCAGCCGAACGACTTCATTCCGTTGGCCGAAGAGACACGCCTGATCGTACCGCTCGGCGAATGGATCCTGCGTGAAGCGCTGGCAACGCTGCGCGGCTGGCATGCGCAAGGGCTGGCCCTCGACTACGTCTCGGTCAACATTTCGGCGGTGCAGCTCGCGCAGTCCGACTTTCCCGAACGTGTCGTCGCGCTCCTGGGCGCAGCCGGGCTGGATGGACGCCACCTGCAGATCGAGCTGACGGAGAACGTTCTGATGCACGACATCGACCTGTGCGCACAGGTGCTGGCGCGGCTGCGCGAGCATGGCATTCGCGTCGCCATCGACGACTTCGGCACCGGTTATTCCTCGCTCTCGTATCTCAAACAGCTGCCCATCGATAACCTCAAGATCGATCGCTCCTTCGTGCGCGACATTCCCGGCGACGTCAACGACTGCGCCATCGCCGCCGCGGTCATCGGGCTCGCGCGCACCCTCGGCCTGGAAGCCATCGCCGAGGGCATCGAAACGCAGGCCCAGCAGGATTACCTGGCACAGATCGGCTGCAGCCTGGTGCAGGGGTATCTGCACGCGCGTCCGCTGCCTGGAGCGGATTTTCCGGGCGGAGTCGCGGCGCTCGAGGGGCGTCTTGCCGAGACACCGGGATTGACAGGCGCTGCCGCGCCCTGACCTGCCCTTTTTAAATGCGCGCCTTTTCGGTAGGCTTCGCGCTGGCCCCGCATAATCCGAATCCATGCATTTCACCCCTGAATCCTTCCGCGCCTGGCCCACCAAGCGCATCACCCTGCTCGGCATGTCCGGCGTGGGCAAGACGCACATCTCATCCATGCTGCGCGGCCACGACTGGTTCCATTTTTCCGGCGACTACCGCATCGGCACGCGCTATCTCGACGAGCCGATCCTCGACCTCATCAAGCAGCAGGCGATGCAGGTGCCGTTCCTGCGCGATCTCCTGCGCAACGACTGGATCGCCATCCGCAACAACATCAAGATCCACGATCTCGGTCCCGTGCTGACCTTCGTGGGCAAGCTCGGTGGGCCGGAGTGGGGCGGGCTGTCGCTGGAGGCGTTCTCGCGCCGCCAGGCCGCGTACCGCGAGGCGGAGATCGCGGCGATGAAGGACGTCCCGGAGTTCATCCGCAAGGGCCAGGAAATCTACGGCTATCCGCACTTCGTCAACGACGTCGGCGGCAGCCTGTGCGAGCTTGACGCCCCCGGTGTGATCGAGCTGCTCGCCGAGCACACGCTCATTCTCTATATCCAGACCACCACGCGCGAGGAGGAGGACACGCTCATCCGCCGCGCGCAGTCCGATCCCAAGCCGCTGTATTTCCGCCCCGCCTTTCTGGCCGAACACCTGCCGGTTTACCTCACGGAAAAGGGCCTCGAATACGTCGCGCAGATCGAACCCGACGACTTCGCGCGCTGGGTTTTTCCGCGCCTGTTCCATTCGCGCATTCCGCGCTACGAAGCCATTGCCGGCCCCCACGGCTATATCGTGACCTCGCAGGAGATCGCGCAGGTGCGCGACGAGCGTGACTTCCTTGCGCTGCTGGAAACGGCGATTGCGAGAAAGGGGTCAGGGGCCAGGATTCAGGATTCGGGGGGCTCGAATGCCGCTGGTCGCGCATAACGCCCTGCCCACGTTCGACCGCCTGCGCCGCGACGGCATCACGGTGCTGTCGACCGAGCGCGCGGCGAACCAGGAAATCCGCGAACTGCATGTCGGCCTGCTGAACATGATGCCGGACGCGGCGATCGAGGCGACCGAGCGGCAGTTCTACCGGCTGGTCGGCGAGTCCAACCCGATCGCGCAGTTCTACATGCACCCCTTCACCCTGCCGACGCTGCCGCGCGGGGACAAGGCACGGGCACACATCGCGCAGTTCTACGAGTCCTTCGACGCCATCCGCGAGGCGGGACTCGACGCGCTCATCATCACCGGCGCCAACGTCAGCCATCCGAACCTTGCCGACGAGCCGTTCTGGCAACCGCTCATCGAGGTGATCGACTGGGCCTGGGACAACGTCACCTCGACGCTGTGCTCGTGCCTGGCCACGCACGCGGTGATGCAGTTCCGCCACGGCCAGACGCGCATCAAGCAGCCGGCGAAGATCTGGGGCGTGTTCGAGCACCGCGTGACCGATCCGCGCCATCCGCTGGTGGCCGACGTCAACACGCGTTTCGACGTGCCGCATTCGCGCTGGAACGATGTTTCACGGGCGCAGTTCGACGCGGCCGGGGTCAAGGTGCTGGCCGAAAGTGCGGACGCCGGGGTGCATCTGGCGGTGTCGGGTGACGGGCTGCGTACGGTGTTCTTCCAGGGGCATCCCGAATACGACACGGTCTCGCTGCTCAAGGAATACAAGCGCGACCTGCTGCTTGCCGCCGCCGGCAAGCTCGACTGGCCGCTATTCCCGGCGCACTACTTCAATCCTTCCGCACGGGCGCTGCTCGCCGAGTATGGCCACCGCGTGAAACATGGCGAGACGCTCGAATTCCCGGAGGGGCTGCTGCTGCCGCAACTCGACAACACCTGGCACGATACCGCGGAGGCTGTGATCGGCAACTGGATCGGCTGCGTCTATCAGGTTACCCACGCCGAGCGCGGGCTACCCTTCATGCCGGGGATCGACCCCGACAATCCGCTGGCTCTCTGATGGCGGAGGCGCGCGCGCACTTCGATGCAACCGAAGGGGCGCTGATCGCCAGTGGCGACTGGCATGCCGATGCCGTGGGCGCGCTGCCGGACCTTGGGGGAAAGACGGTGCGCATTCTCGATGGCGCGGGCATCGCCCAGCTCGACACCAACGGCGCCTGGTTGTTGCTCGACGCCGCCGGCGCGCAGGCCGAGCTGCGTGGCTTCCAGCCGCGGCACTTGGTGCTGCTGCAACTGGTGGCGAAGCACGCCGCGCGCACCGGCGTCGTGCCTGCGCCGCGCCGTGAAGGCGCGATCGAACTTGCCGGACGTGGCGCGGTGGCAATATGGGGACACGTCGTCGGGCTGCTGGATTTCGTCGGCCGCCTTTCCATCGAGCTGGCCTTTCTCATTGGGCGACCCTGGCATTGGCGCTGGCGCGAGTTTGGCGCGCAGGTGCGCGACGTGTTCGTCGGCGCCATCCCCATCGTCGCCGGGATGCTGTTCCTGCTCGGCGTGGTGTTCGCCTATCTCCTCGGCGACCAGGCGGTGCGCTACGGTGCCAATATCTTCGTCGTCGACGGCCTCATGCTGGCGATGCTGCGCGAGGTGTCGCCGGTGATCGTCGCGGTGCTGGTGGCGGGGCGCACCGGTGCCGCCATCACGGCGCAGATCGGCACCATGAAGGTCAACGAGGAAATCGACGCGATTTCCACACTCGGCCTGTCACCGCTGACGGTGCTGGTCATCCCCCGCATCGTCGCGCTCATCATCGCGCTGCCGTTGCTGGTGTTCATCGGCGACATTGCCGGCCTCTTCGGCGGCATGCTGGTCGCCAAGGAGCAGCTCGATCTGTCGTATCGCATGTTCACCGATCGCCTGCTCGACGTGACGGAGCTGAAGCCTTTGCTGGTGGGGTTGGGCAAGGCGCCGGTGTTCGCCGTGTTCATCGCTATGATCGCCTGCCGCATGGGGCTCACGGTCACGCGCGACGCGCGCAGCGTGGGTGAGCACACCACGTCCACGGTCGTACAGAGCCTGGTGGCCATCATTCTTCTCAACGCGATGTTCGCCATTGCGTTCGTGCGTCTGGGAATCTGAACATGGAAACCGTCATCGATGTCGCGGGGGTCTCCACCACGCTCGGCGGCCATGCCATCCATCGCGGCCTCGACCTGTCCGTCGCGCGGGGAGAAGTCGTCGCATTGATCGGCGGCAGCGGCACCGGCAAGTCGGTGCTGCTGCGCGAGATCATCGGTCTGTTGCGTCCGCAATCGGGACGCATCCGCTTGTTCGGGGAATCGGTGTGGGAGGCTACGCCGCGCAAGATGGACGCATTGCGCCGCCGCTTCGGCGTGCTGTTCCAGGACGGTGCGCTGTTTTCCTCGCTCACGGTCGAGGACAACGTCGCGACTCCCTTGTTCGAGCACACCGATCTGCCGCGCGCCACCTGCCGGCGGCTTGCCCAGTTGAAGCTCGCGCTTGCCGGCTTGCCTGCAGATGTCGGCCCCAAGCGCCCGAGCGAGCTGTCCGGCGGCATGAGGAAGCGCGTGGCGCTGGCGCGAGCCCTGGCGCTGGATCCCGAATTGCTGTTCCTCGACGAGCCCACCTCCGGCCTTGACCCCATTTCCGCCCGTGCGTTCGACCAGCTGATCCGCGTCCTGGCGGACAGTCTGGGCCTTACGGTATTCCTCGTCACCCACGACTTGGATACACTGTTTTCCATCATCGACCGTGTCATCGTGCTGTCGGGCGGCCGCGTGCTCGGCAGTGGCACCCTCGACGAACTGAAACGCATCGACGACCCGTGGCTCAGGGACTACTTTGCCGCGCGTTCGCCGGAGAGAGATTCTGCGCATGGAAACTGAAGGCCGCTACACCCTGGTCGGCATCCTCGTGCTGGGGGTGCTCGTCCTGCTTACCGCCACCGTGGTATGGCTGGCGGGTGCGGCCGACCGCATCGCCTACCAGACCTACACGCTCTACTTCAAACAGCAGTCGCTCGACGGTCTCGCGGTCGGCAGTCCCGTGAAGATGCGTGGCATCAAGGTCGGCATCGTCGACGGTTACCGCTTTGCGCGTGGCGGTGACGAGGCGGTCAGCGTCACCGCGCGCATCGACGAGGGCGTGCCGGTACATGTCGGTGCCGAGGCCTATATCAAGCGCAATCTCGTCACCGGCATCGCGTCGGTGGAAATCGACAACGGACCCAGCGCCAATCCGCTGCTGGTCGAAGTGCCGAAGGGCGAGCGCTATCCCGTCATCGCCGAGGGCAGTTCCGACATCGACAAGGTCGCCACGGCGGTGTCGCGTCTGGCGGTCAATGGCGCGCAAGTGCTGGAGAAGATGAACACGCTGCTGTCGGACGAGAACCAGCGCGCGATCAGCCAGACACTTGCCAACCTTGACGAACTGTCGTCCCATCTCGCCGCCAACAAACAGAGTCTCGACGCCCTGGTGCAGGGCATCCGCGATGCCTCCGACGAGTTCCGCTTCGCCGGCGCCAGTATCAGCCAGGCCGCCACGCGCACCGAGGGCACCATCGTCGGCGTCGGCGACAACGCCAACGTCGCGCTGAAGGAAGCCATCGTCGCGATGGAAAGACTGCAGCGCGACGCCACCCTCATTTCCGAGCGCGTCCAGCAGTTCACCGAGACCGGGGCGTTGGAACTCACCAACGTTAGCCGTGACGTGCGCAGCAGTGCGGACAGTCTCGGCATCGCCGGACAACGCCTGAACAACCCGCGCGCCATCCTGTTCGGCCCCAGCCGGCAGCAGCTCGGCCCTGGAGAAAACATGCCATGACCCGAGGCATTCTTGTACTGGCGCTTGCCACCCTCGTTGCCGGCTGCGTCAATCTCGGCAACCGCAACGACGACACGCCGGCCGTGGTCCACTACGTGCTGAACGACCGGATGCCTGTCGCTGCGCCGGCGCCGTTGCGGACGGAGGCGCCCCTGCTCCTGGTACTCGATACCACCACCGGCAGTTTCTACGACACCGACCAGATGGTGTTCAGCCGTAGCGCCGGCACCCGCGGCTACTACCAGTTCGCACGCTGGACCGAACGTCCCGGCAAGCGTTTCGCGGAACTGATGCGTGCAAGGCTCGACCGCGACGGCCGCTACCGGGTGGCGGCGGCGGGAGGGTATGTGCGTGGCGACCTGCTGCTCGATACCGAACTGGTCGAGTTCTACCACGACGCGCAGAGCGCGCCGGGGGTCGTGCGGCTGGTACTGCGCGCGGAACTCGTCGATCTCGGCACCCGCACCCTGCTTGGGCGCCAGACCTTCGAGCAGGAAGTGGCCGTTTCACGCTTCGATGCCGCCGGTGCCGCCGAGGCCGCCGATATCGTCGTCAGCCAGGCGCTTGACGCCCTGGCTGGATGGCTCGCCAGCGTGCGATAAGCGCCTACAATGCAGAAGGCATCACCCGACAACCAAGGAGAGACGCCATGAAACACCTGCTTGCCGCCCTCTGTCTCGGCGCCGTCGCATCGTTCGCCGCCCATGCCGAAATCGCGCAGAAATTTGGCGACGTCGAAATCCATTACAACGCGCTGTCCACCGAGGATCTGCTACCTGAGGTCGCCCGCAGCTACAAGATCGAGCGCAGCAAGACACGCGGCATTCTGACCCTGTCCATCCTCAAGCGCAACAAGCTCGGGGCGCTCAACCCGGTTCCCGGGAAGTTGGCCGTCTACCTCGTCAACCCCCAGCAGCAACTTGCCAACATCGACATGCGCGAAGTGCGCGAGGGCACCGCGATCTACTATCTGGGGGAATTCCGCGTGACGCCGCCCGAAACACTCAACTTCACCGCCAGCGTCGAAGTCGAGGCTGAACCGAAACGCGAAATCAAGTTCAAGCAGAAATTCTACAAGTAGCGCGCTGCGTGCGCGTGGCGGCCAGAACCGCTCAGGCGAGCGCCCCCCACGCGCGGCTCGCCAGTCCCCACACCCCGAATCCCGCCACCGTCAGGCCCGCCGCGCGGCGCACCCAGACTTGCTGCATGAAGGGCTGGATCTGGCGGGCGAACAGTCCCATTCCCAGCAGATTGGGCAGCGTACCGAGCCCGAACGCCAGCATCAGCGCCGCGCCCGAAGTGGCGCTGCCCGCCGCCAGTGCCGACACCAGCACCGAATACACCAATCCGCACGGCAGCCAGCCCCACGCCATGCCGGCCAGCAGCGCCTGCGGCAGCGAGCGCACCGGCAGCAGCTTGCGGAACAGTGGCTGCACCACGCGCCACAGCGCCCCGCCGGCGCGCTCGAACACCAGCACCCAGCGGTTGAACCCGGCCAGATACAGCCCCAGCAGGATCATCACGACCTGCGCCAGCACGTAGAGCAGCGTCTGCACCGGCAGGAAGTCCGCAAGTTTCAGCGACGCACCCAGCGCACCGGCGAGTGCGCCGAAGATCATGTAGGAACTCACGCGCCCGAGGTTGTAGGCCAGATGCAGGCGGAACGGCGGCTGCGTGCCGTCGGCGCGGAACGACAATGCCGCGACGATGCCGCCGCACATGCCGACGCAGTGCACGCCCCCGAGCAGGCCGGCGAGGAGGGCGGTGAGGAGGGAAAGTTCGATCATTCCTTGTGCATGCGACGGGCGCCCAGCGTGCCACGGATCGAGCGCGGGTTGCCACGGCAGTCGAGCACGGCCAGCACGACCGCCGTGTGGCCGCCGAAGTCGTAGTAAATGGCGAAGGGAAAGCGCCTTGACAGGCTGCGATGCAGACCGGCGAGCGGCTTGCCGTGAATACCCGCGTGCAGCGTCAGCGCATCGATGTCAGAAAACAGGCTGTCGAGAAAATACTGGCCGAGCCCTTCGGACTGCGACTCATAAAATTCGAAACCGACCAGCAGATCGCGTTCGGCGGAGGGGCCGATCCGAACCGAATACATCGGACTCAGCGTTCGGTCAGCTTGCGCAGGGCCTGCTTGGCGGTTTGCCAGTCACGATGCTGGCCGTCTTCCAGTTCGCGAAGGCGTTCTTCCAGAACCTTCGCGTGCCAGGGTGGGCTCAGTTCCGCAGCGTCGTCACGGCACAGCGAATCCCACAGCGATTCCATCGCGGCGAGGCGTTCAGCAAGCGGGAGTCGGGTGAGGGCATCGAGATTCAGCATGGCAAAAGATTAGCACATCATCCACGTGGCGGCTTGCGCCCCGCCAGCCACACCAGCAGCAGCACTGGCACGCCGATTGCCGCCGTGCCGGTGAAGAAGTTCGCCCAGCCATACGCATCGACGAACTCACCGGAAAAACCCGCGATGAACTTCGGCAGCAGCAGCATCACCGAAGTGAACAGCGCGTACTGCGTCGCCGAGTAGGCCTGGTTCACCAGGCTCGATAGGTAGGCGACGAAGGCGGAGGAGGCGATGCCGGCGGAGAGGTTGTCCGCCGACACCGTGAATACCAGCGCGCCGACGTCGTGGCCACGCCCGGCGAGCCAGACGAACAGCAGATTCGTCGCCGCCGACAGCAACGCGCCCAGCATCAGCGTGCGCATCACCCCGAGGCGCGCCACCAGCAGGCCGCCGAGCCCGGCGCCGGCGATGGTCATGATGACGCCATAGACCTTGGACACGGTCGCCACCTCGTCCTTGGTGAAACCCATTTCCTGGTAGAAGGGATTGCTCATCACCCCCATCACCACGTCGGAGATGCGGTAGACCGCGATCAGCGCCAGCAGCACCAGCGCCTGCCATTTGAAGCGCGCGAAGAAGTCCGTGAAAGGCTGCACGAAGCTCGTCGCCAGCCATTTGCCCAGGCCCTGGTCGGCGATGCGCGGCACGGGTGCGGCATGTTCGGGCTCGCGGATGATCAGCGTGGTGAGGATACCGACAGCCATCAGCGCCGCCATCGCCATGTAGGCCACCTGCCACGGGCGGAAATCGTAGGTCGCCTCGCTGGGGTCGAACGCCGCCGCGATCCACAACGCGCCCGCGCCGGCCGTGATCATCGCGATGCGATAGCCCGCCTGGTAGGTAGCCGCCATCGCCCCCTGCTTCTCGGTTTCCACTGCTTCAATTCTGTAAGCGTCGAGCGCGATGTCCTGCGTCGCCGAGGCGAACGCCACCGCCAGCGCGAAGAACACCGTATGGGTCAGGTTCGCCAGCGGGTCTGTGTTCGCCATCCCCAGCAGCGCCGCCGCGATGCAGACCTGCGACAACAGCAGCCACGCGCGCCGCTTGCCCAGCGTGCGGGTCAGGAGCGGCAGCGGCAGCCGGTCCACCAGCGGCGACCACAGGAACTTGAAGCCGTAGGCCAGACCCACCCAGGACAGATGGCCGATGGTCGCGCGGTCGATGCCCGCCTCCGACAGCCAGAACGACAGCGTCCCCAGCACCAACAGCAGCGGCAGCCCGGCGGAAAAGCCGAGGAACAGCATGCCGGCGACGCGCGGGTGGGAGTAGACCTTGAGGGCGGCGAGCCAGGGGTGGGCGGTCATCGGTCAAGGCGCTCCAGGAATTGTGAGACGGTCTGGATCAGCATCCCGTCGGTCTTCTCCGGCTGGTTCATCAGCGGGCCGAAGTCCCTGAGATCGACGGTGAGCAGATGGGTTGCGCGGCAGCCGAGCGCAGCCAGATAGATCGGGCAGTCCTTTCGGGGCAAACCGGCGGGGCAGGCGTGCGAGCGGCTTTCGTGTCCTGTTTCGAAGTGCGCGAGTTGTCGCGTCAGCATCGGCAGCGCATCCGGAAACTTCGCTTCGAGGTTGCGCTGCGCTTCCTCGATTGCATAGGCGCTGGTGCACAGCGTCCAGTAGCCAGCGCCGCCGAGCTCGATCACGAGCGCAGCCTTCCCCTTCGGGTTGTGCGCTGCGGTGAACAGCGTGTTGGCGTCGAAGAACAGCCGCATCAGCCGCGCGTGGAACGGGACTTGGCGGGTTTCTTCAGGCGGGCGAGCACGCGCTGCCGCTCGGCGTCATCGAGTTGGTCGTTGCGGTCCCACGCCGCGACCTGCTCGGGCGTGTACATCTCGACTTCCAGCACGGTCGCCGGCTTCAGCACCAGTTCGCCGTTGCGTTCCTCGATGATCACCGGCTCGCCGCTCTTGATGCCGAACTGCTTGCGCACCTCGGCCGGCAGCGTGATCTGGCCGCGGCTGGAAACGATCAGGGTCTGGCGCATGGGGCTGCTCCATGGATCGGGATTCCACTATAGCGGATTTTCCGCAATGCGGATATTCAGTCATTTTTCAGGGGGGCGCCAGTTTGTCAGAACCCTGGGCCGTGCAGGAAACGGAAAAGACAGTCATCAAGGTTATCATGCATTCAAATGAATGAAGCATGGATAACTCTTTTATAAACAGAGGTCTGTGTGCTTAGTTACATTATTGAGTGTCGTTGTGTAATATAATGCATATAAATGTCTAACTTATTGTCTACATACTCTTTTTTGTCGGTTTACAACCCGTGGTGGGAACGGCTGGAGGAGGACGCATTCGACGGCCTGCCCGGCTTCCGGCGCGATCTTTACGAGGCGTTTTGCCAGGATGTCGCGCGCCTGCCGCAAATTATTTCCGTCACCGGCCCGCGCCGAGTGGGTAAGAGCACCTTGCTCAAGCAGTGCATCCAGAAGCTGATCCAGGACAATGGCACTGAGCAGGCCGCGCGTCTTTTGTATTTCACCTTCGATGAACCCGCGCTTTACTTGCCGGGATTCGATGCCGACCGGTTTTTCAACGACCTGGTCAGCGAATTCGCCGCGCTCGCCAAAGCCGGGCCCGTTTTTCTCTTTCTCGACGAGATCCAGAAATTCCCGCGCTGGGAGTTGTACCTCAAGAAATACCACGACCTCAACACGCCGGTGCGCTTCGTCATTTCCGGATCGGCCTCAGCGCCGATCTTCCGCAAGTCGCTGGAAAGCCTGCTGGGGCGGATCAAGACCTACCGCATGCTGCCTTTCTCGTTCAGGGAGAGCTTGTGTTTGCAGGCGGATATCGCCGATATCGGGCGGGATACCGGGAAGTTTGGGGACAGGCTGAGAACCGCTTTCAGCCCGACAGAACTCATTCCCGTCCTCAATCAGATTACGGTAGGAGAGGGGGCATCCATGCCCTACGGCATGCTGGCCGATTTCCTCCAACGCTATTTCTACGAAGGTGGCTTCCCCGAAGTCTGGGCCATGCCTGACCTGCTCGCCAAGCAAACCTACCTGTACCAGAACCAGGTCGAGCGCGTGATCTTCGAGGATTTGCTCATCGCAGCGGAATTCCGCAAGCCGGAATTGCTGCGGCGCTTTTATCTTGGCTTGTTGCGGCAGCCTGGCATGGAAACCAACCTGACGCGCCTGTCGAAGGAAACCGAGATCGGCAAGGCCAGCATCGACAATTACTTCCCGCTGCTCGAAGCGACCGATCTCGTCTGGCGGCTGCAAAAATATTCGGGTGCGCGCAACTCGGCCAAGTCGGGCAATTTCAAAACCTATCTCGTCGACCTCGCGGTGCGCAACGCCGTACTGAAAATTACGCCGCAGACCCTGGCGGCGGATGAAACCGAGCTCGGTGCCTATGCCGAGAACATGATCGCCAACCACCTGCGTCTATGGCCGGGTCTGGTCGAACTGGCCTACTTCCGCGAGCGCAACAACGAACTCGATTTCATCGTCGACCTCGGCCACACCCGCGTGGGAATCGAGGTGAAATACCGCAACCAGCCACAACTGAAGGATGCGGAACGCTCGGCGCGGCTGGCGAAGGAACTCGGGTGCGAAGCCTTCATCCTGGTGAGCAAGGCCGCGCTGGAAGATCACTGGAAAACGCGACTCGAACGCGTCAGCGCCTTGCCCGTTGCCGTCATTCCGCTGGTGTATTTCGCCTGGCTGTTTTGAGCGCTCGCCGCGCAGGCTTTTTCTCTGCGGGCAACAGCGACGTCAGTGCCTGGTAGCGCTCAAACAGGAAGGCCACCCGCTCGGCGTCGGACTTGAAGCCGGATTTGCCGTAAGCCTTGTCCACCGCCGCGTCGAGCTTCTGGTGCGCGCGCAGCAAGGTGGGCGGCATGGTCAGCGGGTCGTAGAGATCGGCGAGCGAGGCGCCGGGGAATTGCGCGCGGGCGTCGAGCACGGCCTGCGCCGCCAATTCGATGTCGGCGCGCGCTTTTTCCCCTCGCCCGCTTGCGGGAGAGGGTGGCGCGTCAGCGCCGGGAGAGGGCAGGTCGGTTCCCCCGGCGTTGCAGGAAGAACATGAAGGCCAGGGGAAGTTGTTGTAGACGATGCCGGCGGAGTAGCGGTAACGGCTTTCCAGGCGACCGCATACCGAGCGTACCCAGGCCATGTGCATCGTCGACGTTAGCACGCCGAAGTGATATAGCGTCGAGCCCGGAGCGATGAAAACCAGATCGCTGCACAACGTGTCGGGGTGCATGAAACCGATGGGGATGTAGTGCCGTCGCTCAGATGACACCTTGGGAATCAGCAGGTAGGTCGATTGCGGCATGTTCTCGACGTGAAAGCGCGTTGGCGTCTCAGCGAGCTTCTGCGTCGGCGCCGACTTGCTCGCCAGGCGGAACTGCCGCACGGCGTCGACGCGCTTCATCGCCTCGGGCATCTGGCGCAGCTCGTTGGGTGGGCAATCACCCAGCCACAGACACCAGCGGTGATAGCCGTTGATGAATTCGTCGGCGCCGAGCCAGCGGCGGAACCACTTTTCGGCCTGCGGTTCGCGGCGCAGAAAATCGGCCTTCTCGTCGTCGGTGAATAGGTAATGGCCGCCGTCGATGGGCTTGTTGCCGATGCCGATCTCCGGCACCGGGCAAATCGGCGTGCGGCGGTTCTCCAGCACCACATCCGGCGCATCGACCAGATACGGATTGATGTTCGCCGCGCGCACCGCGTGCGGCTCGCCCTTGATGTCGGCGTATTCATAGATCGTCTTCTCCGCCACGTCGCCGCGGCCGAAGCCGACGATGACGCAGTGCACCGCAGCCTTCCCGCGCGCCTCGTTGCTCCACGAAAAGGTGCGGTGGGCGAAATGGATCTTGATGCCCTGCGCCAGCAGCCAGCCCCACAGGACGCCGACCTGTTCGCCCTGGGTGATGGAATTGGTGGAGACGAAGGCTGCGCGCGCCCTCACCCCCGGCCCCTCTCCCGGAGGGAGAGGGGAGAGGAGGTAGCGCGCGGCCTTGACGTACCAGGCGGCGACGAAGTCGAGCAGGCCGGCGTTGGCGATGCCGTCGAACACGGCACGGGTGTCTTCGCGCTGGGCGTCGCTCATGAACTTGGCGCCGATGAACGGCGGGTTGCCCATGACGTAGCGCGCCCGTTCCGCCGGCAGCACGTCGTTCCAGTCGAGCGTGAGCGCATTGCCGTGGACGATGTGCGGGCTGGTCTTCAAAGGAATGCGGGCGAAGTACATGCCGAATTCCTCGCCGACCTTGAGGTTCATCTGGTGATCGACGAGCCACAGGGCGACCTGCGCGATCTGCGCGGGGAACTCCTCGATCTCGATGCCGTAAAACTGGTCGACGTCGAGCTGGATGGCCTGGTGGATGTCGAGGAAGCGCGAGCCGGGGCCTTCGTTGGACGCGCGCAGGACTTCCAGTTCCAGCAGGCGCAGCTCGCGGTAGGCGATGACGAGGAAGTTGCCGCAGCCGCAGGCGGGGTCGAAGAAGGTGAGGCTGCGCAGGCTTTTATGAAACTCAAACAGGCGGTTTTTGTTGCGCTTGACCCTGTCGAACTCGGCCCACAGCGCGTCGAGGAACAGCGGCTTGATGAGCTTGAGGATGTTTTCCTCGCTGGTGTAGTGCGCACCGAGGTTGCGCCGCGCGGTCCTGTCCATGATGGACTGGAACAGCGCGCCGAAGATGGCGGGCGAGATCGCGGCCCAGTCGAGCGCGCAGGCGTCGAGCAGTGCCTCGCGCAGGGCGGCGTCGAAGTCGGCGATGGGGATGGCTTCCTCGAACAGGCGGCCGTTGACGTAGGGGAAGGCGGCGAGCTGTTCGTCGAGCACCGGGCTGCGCTTGCCCTCGGGCGTGTTGAGCACCTGGAACAGCTGGGCGAGCAGCGGCCCAAGGTCGGAGCCGTCCTCGCGGGTGCGCTCCTCGATATAGCTGCGCAGGGCCTGCGAGGGCTGGAAGATGCCGGTGTCGTCGGCGAACAGGCAGAACAGCAGGCGCACCAGCAGCACTTCGAGCGCGTGGCCTTCGTAGCCGGAGGCTTTGAGCGCGTCGTGCAGTCGCCCCATGCGCTCGGCGGCCTGGATGTTGACCGGGTTCTGCGGCTTGATGTCCTGCGTTTCGTAGCCGGCGATGAAGCCGAAGTGGCGGATGTGCTTGTGCAGGTCCTTCAGCGCGAATTCGATGAAACGGCCATCGCCGCCAGCCGCGGCCCTCTCCCCCGGCCCCTCCCCCGCTTGCGGGGGAGGGGAGGCAAGGTCGTAGACGCGAAAGCGGGCGAAGTCGCACACGACGATGTGGCGCGGCAGGTCGCGTTCCTTGATACCGGGGAAATAATCCAGCGCCTGATTAAAGGCGCGGTCGAGATTCCTGCCGCGCGATTTCTGTTCGACCAGCAATACGCCGGGCCAGAACAGGTCGACGTAGCCCTGGTCGCCGCCGAATTTCTTGACCGCATGCTCGAAGGTGGCGACGCGCTTGTTGGTGATAC
>JANJWS010000017.1 GCA_024709425.1 Thiobacillus sp. | reverse complement strand
CGTGTGACACGCTTCTTGGCGCTGTACTCGAGTTCGGAGAAGGTGGATTGCATGGGCGGAGGGGTGCGGCTGACGATGCAAGGATTGTGTCAGAGGTCGGGGACGGTCGGGAGGGTTTGGGGGGAATAAATCAGTGTTTCCCTAACGTAATTTAGGCGGCGCGGCCGTCAAACCGCACTCCGTAATTGATTGATTGTCCAGAACTTTACTCTCTGCCTATCCGCTTACGCAAACCAAAAAAAGCGGACGGAAGTTCACGCCACGCTTCAACTCCCCTCACCCAAACACCACCCCCGCCACGTCCTGATACCGCTTCGCGAAATGCACCGTCATCCCCGCGCGGATATGCTCGGGCAGCTTGTCGAAGTCACGGCGGTTGGCTTCGGGCAGAATGAGTTCGTGCAGGCCGATGCGGCGCGCGGCGATGACCTTCTCACGGATGCCGCCGACCGGCAGGACCTGGCCGGTGAGCGTGAGTTCGCCGGTCATGGCGAGCGGGCGCGGGATCTTTTTCTTCTTCGCCAGCGACAGCAGCGCGGTGGCCATGGTGACGCCGGCGCTGGGGCCGTCCTTGGGCGTGGCACCTTCGGGCACGTGCAGGTGCACGAAGCTCTTGTCGAAAAAGGTTTCGTCGGCGCCGTAGGCCTTGAGGTGCGAGGCGACGTAGCTGTAGGCGATCTCGGCGGATTCCTTCATCACTTCGCCGAGCTTGCCGGTGAGCTTGAAGCCGCGGTTGAGGGTGTGCACGCGGGTGGCTTCGACCGGCAGCGTGGCGCCGCCCATCGCGGTCCACGCCAGCCCGGTGACGACGCCGACGCCGGTAATGGGCTTTTCCTTGGTGAACACGGGCTTGTCGAGGTAGGCCTCGATTTCCCGGGTGCCGATTTTGATCGGCGTTGCAGCGCCGCCGAGGATCTTCACCACGGCTTTTCTCGCCACCCTCCCCAACTGCTTTTCCAGGTTGCGCACGCCGGCCTCGCGGGCGTAGCCCTCGATGACGTGGCGGATCGCGCCTTCGGTGATGGTGAGCTGCTTCTTCTTCAGCCCTGCACGCTCCAGCACGCGCGGCCACAGGTGGTGCTTCGCGATGGCAACCTTTTCCTCGGTGATGTAGCCGGACAGGCGAATGACTTCCATGCGGTCGAGCAGCGCCGACGGGATGGAGTAGTCGTTGGCGGTGCAGATGAACAGCGCCTTCGATAGATCAAAACGCACGTCAAGGTAGTGGTCGAGGAAATCGGCGTTCTGCTCGGGGTCGAGGACTTCCAGCAGCGCGCTGGCCGGGTCGCCCTGGTAGCTGGCGCCGATCTTGTCGATCTCGTCGAGCATGATGACCGGGTTGGCCGATTCCACTTCCTTCAGCGCCTGCACGAACTTGCCGGGCATGGCGCCGATGTAGGTGCGGCGATGGCCCTTGATCTCGGCCTCGTCGCGCATGCCGCCGACCGAAAACCGGTAGAACTTGCGCCCCAGCGCTTCGGCAACCGACTTGCCGATGGAGGTCTTGCCGACACCGGGCGGGCCGATCAGCAGCAGGATCGAGCCGGCCATCTCGCCGCGCATGGCCCCGACGGCGAGGAATTCGATGATGCGGTCCTTGACGTCGTCGAGGCCATCATGATCGCGGTCGAGGATGCGGCGCGCGCGCTCGAGGTCGATCTTGTCCTGGGTGTAGACGCCCCACGGCAGCACGGTCAGCCAGTCGAGATAGTTGCGGGTGACGGTGTATTCCGGCGAACCGGTCTCCAGCAGCGACAGCTTGTGCATTTCCTCGTCGATCCGCTTCGCGGCTTGCTCCGGCAGCGTCAGTTTCGCGATGCGCTCCCGGAAGGTGTCGAGCTCGGCGGTCTTGTCGTCCTTGGCGATGCCCAGCTCTTTCTGGATCGCCTTCAACTGCTGGCGCAGGAAGAATTCGCGCTGCTGCTGGGTCATCTTCTCGTCGACGCGTTCGCGGATCTGCGATTGCAGACGCGCGACGTCGAGCTCCTTCTTCAGCAACACCAGCACCTTTTCCATGCGCTTTTTCAGCGACAGGGCTTCCAGCACGTCCTGCAGCTCGTTCTTCGAGGCAGTGGTGAGGCTGGCCGCGAAGTCGGTGAGCTGCGACGGTTCGTTGGGGCCGAAGCGGTTGAGGAAGAACTTCAGCTCCTCGGAGTACAACGGATTGAGCGGCAGCAGTTCCTTGATGGTGTTGATGATGGCGATGGAGTAGGCGCGGATTTCCTCCGAATCCGCCTTGCCGGGCTCGTTCGGATAGTCGACGCGCACGCGATAGGGTGGCTTGTCGGACAGCCATTCGACGATACGGAACCGGCGCACACCTTCTGCGATGAACTGCATCTTGCCATCGGCGCGCACGGGGTGATGGATGCGCACCACGGTGCCGATCGTACGGAAATCGCTACGCCTGACGTCATCGCTGTTGTCGGGCTTGACCACCACCAGGCCCACCATGTGATGCGGCGTCTCACCGATGGCCTCGACCGTCGCGAGCCACGGCGCCTCGTTCATCAGCAAGGGCAGCGTCTGGGCAGGGAAGAAGGGCTTCTCGACGAGTGGCAGCAGATACAGCTCGGTCGGCAGCACGGGTGTCGCCGGGAGCTGGTGATTGTCGGGAAGGACTTCACCTTCGAGGGCGGAATCGTTGGGCATGGGCTGAATGGTCGAACACGGTCGAGCTGACAGTATCGGGCCTGGCCCGCCTTTTTCAAGGTTTTGCCGGACGTTTTCCGAGCGGAAGCTCCTCGACCGGATCGGGCATCCCCGACAGGATCATCAATTCGACGCGGCGGTTGCGCGCTCGCCCCTCCGGGGTGTTGTTCGGCGCCACGGGACGGGTGGCTTCACGGCCAATGGCCTGCATCCGCTCGGGGGCAATGCCGTTTTCGGCCAGATATCGAACGACGCTGGTCGCACGCATCGCCGAGAGTTCCCAGTTCGAGGCGTAGGTCGAATTGCTGATCGGCAGAAGATCGGTATGGCCCGTGATTTCCAGATTGAAGGGTTCGTCGCGCAAACGTTCGGCGACGCTGCGCAACACGTCACGCGACGCCACTTCGAGCTCGGCCTGCCCGGGCTGGAACAGCACGTTGGCATTGATCTCGATACTGACTCCGCGCCGACCCTGCGTAATCCGGACTTTGCCTTCCTTGACCAGCGGGCCCAGCACGTCAAGCAGGCTGCTCGCCACCTCGTTCATGTGCGCGACTTCTTCCTGCACCAGCCGGCCGCGCTCGATATACGCCCTGGCCTCCGGTGACAGTTCGGGTGGGCGCGTACCGGCCCCCTCGCCCGCCACGGTGATCTTGCCGAAGGCACCACCAAGTGCGTCGGCGACGACGCGGTACTTGTTCTCGTTCACCGCGGATACGGCATACATCACCACAAAGAATGCGAACAGCAGGGTGATGAAGTCAGCGTAGGAAATGAGCCAGCGGTCATGATTCTCGTGATCGCTGCGGATCCGGCGGCGGCGGCGCATGGTTCAGAGATAGCCCCGGAGGCGCGTCTCGATGATACGGGGATTGTCGCCCTGGGCGATGCCGGTGAGGCCATCGCAGATCATCTCCCGCTCGGCGACGCGCTGGGCGATGGTGAACTTGATCTTGTTGGCGATGGGCAGCAACACCAGATTGGCAAGCCCGACACCGTAGATGGTGGCGACAAAGGCGACCGCGATGCCCGTGCCGAGCTTGCTGGGATCGGCCAGGTTCTCCATGACATGGATGAGGCCGATCACCGCGCCAAGGATGCCGAGCGTGGGAGCATAACCACCCGCCACTTCCCACACCCGGCCGGCCTGTCGTTCCGCCGTCTCGAAACCGACGATCTGCACTTCGAGGGTGTCGCGCAGGCGGGTGGCGTCGGCGCCGTCGATGAGGAGCTTCAGGCCGTCACGCAGATAGGGATCGTGGGTCAGGTTGACGTGCCGCTCCAGTGCCAGCATGCCCTCCTGCCTCGCGGTGTACGCCCACTGGACGATACGTCGGATCAGCGCCATGCCTTCTGGTTCGGGCGGGCGGAAGGCCCATTTGCCCATGCGCACGCCGCGCACGAACACCGGGAGGGGATGGTGCAGCAGCACTGCGGCGAGCGTTCCCAACACCACGATGACGAAGGCCGCAGGCTGCAGGAACAGTCCGATCTCGCCGCCCTCAATCGCCTGGCCACCCAGGATGGCGACGCCAGCAAGGCCGAGCCCGATCAGCGATCCGCGATCCATGCGTCTTCCTTGAGCTTGGCGCGCAGCCGCGCGATGGCCTGGCCGTGCAGCTGGCAGATGCGGGATTCGCTGACGCCGAACACCTCGCTGATCTCGCGGAGGTTGAGTTCCTGCTCGTAGTACAGCGACATCAGCAATTGCTCGCGCTCGGGCAGGTTCTCGATGCCGGCGATGATGCAGGCGCGCAAATTGGCGTCCAGCAGTTGCGGCAACGGCATGCTCTCCTCCCCGGCCGACTGCTTGTCGAGAAAGGAGTCGTCATCGTCGGTTTCACCGAAATCCTCGAAGTACAGCAGTTGGTGGCCCCGCGCGTCCTGCAGCATGCTCTGGTACTCCGCCAGGGGCACCTTCATGGATTCCGCGATCTCGGTCTCGCTGGGCTGGCGCCCCAGGCGATGCTGCAAACCGCTGATGGTCTGCTCGATCTTGCGCATCGATTGCCGCGCGCTGCGCGGCATCCAGTCGGACTGGCGCAACTCGTCGATCATGGAACCACGAATGCGCTGGATCGCATACGCTTCGAACTGGGCACTCTGTGCCTCGTCGTAGCGACTGACGGCATCGAGCAGGCCGATCATGCCGGCCTGCACCAGATCGTCTTCCTCCACGCTGGGCGGCAGCCGTCCCATCATGTGATGCGCCAGTCGCTTCACCATGGGCATGTACTGCTCAAGCAGCTCGTTTTTCTCGCCCTTCTGGCTCTTGCCAGTTGCCGTATACATGACTAGCCTCTTCTACAGGCATCCACCAACCGTGCGCCCTCCACGAGGCGCTGCATGAAGCCCCCCACCCCACCCAGGCCGGATGCGCTCGGCCATCGCAGCAGCCCATCGGCCAGCTTGCGGAACTGCGAGGTCGACGGCGCTGCCGCCATCGCATCGAGCGAAGGGGTCCGCGCATGCCCCCCTACGGCGATGCGTTCGTCCGTAGGAATATAGCCCAGATAATCGACCGCCACACCCAGGTAGCGCTCCGCCGTCTCCGCGAAGTTGCGCGCCACAGCCTGCGCCTGCTCGGGCGTGTTGATGCGATTGAGCAGCAGACGGAACTGGCGTTTGCCGAAATTGTGCGACAGACGCTTGACCAGCGCGTAGTTCTGCGTGATGGCAGTGTTGCCCGGTGGCAGCACGACCATGATCTCCGAAGCGGCGAGACCCAGGGGGAGCACGTCGGGATCGGTGGCTTCCTCCATGTCGACCAGCACCACGTCGACGCCGCACTGCAGACGTTCGAAGGCATGCGCCAGGCGCGCCTGGTCACGTGCCGCGAGTCGGCCGATGCCCTGGAAACCCCCGCCAAGCGGCAGCACCTGGATGTTGTCGGGCCCGCTCAACAGCGTCGACTCCATGGTGCAGCGCCCCGCCAGCACGTCGGCAACGCCAGCACGCGCCTGGAGACCCAGCGCGGCCGTGGCACCACGGCCATGGCGATCCTGGTCGACGATCAGCACATCGCGGCCCGAACGCGCCAGCGCAGCCGCGAGATTGACGGTGGCCGTGGTTTTGCCGGCTCCGGGTTGACCCGACATCACGGTGATGACCTGGAACCCGCCCTGTCCCAGCAGACGGCGCAGGCCGGCGGCCTGATCGGTGACGAATTTATCCAAGCGACACCGCGCTTTCTGCGCCTTGGGCATGGGCGCCGCTCAGCACGAAGGGCAATTCGCTTTCATCGAGCTGCCACGGGGAGGCCAGGGTGCGCGTCTTGAAAGCGCGATGGATGAGGTACTGGCGGTTGGCGAGGTGCAGGTCTTCCGGCACGCGCTGCCCGGTCGCCAGGTAATGTACGGTGAGCTGGTGGCGGATCGCGCAATCGAGCGCAGGCCCAAGGCTTGCCGCCTCGTCGACCTTGGTCAGCACGCAGCCGTCCAGCCCGCGTGCCTGGTAGGCCTGCACCACTTCGTCGAGGGTGTCGCCATGGCTGGTGGCGTTGAGCAGCAACAGGCGCTTGATCGGCTTGCCGGCCTGGTACAGCATCTCGACCTGTTCCGCGACCGCACGGTCGCGCTGGCTCATGCCGACGGTGTCGATGAGAACGGTATGCTTGTTGCGCAGTTCGGACAGGGCCAACCGAAGGTCGGCGGCATCGCGCACCGCATGGACGGACACGCCGAGGATCTTGCCATAGATACGCAGTTGCTCGTGGCCGCCAATACGGTAGCTGTCGGTAGTCAGCAGGGCGAGTTTATCGGCACCGTGGCGTACCACAAAACGCGCGGCAAGCTTGGCGGTCGTGGTCGTCTTGCCAGCCCCGGTCGGCCCCATGAGGGCGAACACACCACCGTTGTCGAGTAAATCGGCCTCGCTCTGCATGATTTCCAGGCGCTTCATCAGCGTGTTGCGCATCCACGCCTGGGCCTGCTCGACATCGCTCTTCGGCAGGGATTCCATCAACTCACGCGCAAGCGTCGCGCTAAAGCCCGCGCCCAACATGTCACGCATGACGGCGGCGGCAGCGGGATCGCGTCCAGGGAGGTCACGCCAGACGAGATCGGCAAGCTGGCTTTCGAGGCGCGACTGCATCGCCTTGATTTCACCGATGACGCTCTGTGCCAGTTGTGCGCTGTCGGCGCTCGGCACGGCGACACGCTCGATCAGGCGGCGCTTCAAGGCGACGGCGGGCTCGGGGTCCCGCTCCGCAGGCGGCTCTGCCAGGGGCGTGACCGGCTTGGGAAGATCCGCCGCGGGCGGTGCCATCGAGGCGATGTCTTCTGCCGGCATCGCCAGCACCTCGACACCGCCCTCGACCTGGCGATTGGAAAGAATCACGGCATCCGGACCGAGCAAATCGCGCAACTGGCGCATGGCCTCGCGGGATGTTCTGGCGACGATACGTTTCACGTTCATGCTGTTCCTCCTACCAGGGAAGTCACTTTGATCTGTTTGCCTTCCGGCACTTCAGCGTGCGAAAGCACCTTGAGTTGCGGCACGGTACGCCGCAGGAAACGGGCGAGCAGCGGTCGGAGCACCGCAGGCGTCAGCAACACCGGCGGATGACCGAGCGCCTCCTGCCGCTGGGCCGATGCCTGCGCACGCTCCAGCAGCGTGTCGGCCAGGCCGGGTTCCAGCGCGGCGGCATCGTGTCCCGCCTGCAGGGTCTGCAACAGCAGGCGCTCCAGGTTCTGTTCCAGCGCAATCACCGGCAGCTCGTTGGTGGGGCCATAGATCTGCTGAACGATCGAACGGCCCAGACCGACCCGCACCAGTGCGGTGAGTTCGTTCGGGTCCTGAACGCGTGCCGCATGCTCGAGCAGGATGTCGATGATGGTGCGCATGTCACGGATCGCAACGCCTTCGGCGAGCAGCGTCTGCAGCACCTTCTGCACGGTGGAGAGCGGCAGCATCTTCGGCACGAGGTCTTCCACCAACTTAGGGGCACTCTTGCCCAGGTGATCGAGCAGGGCCTGCGCCTCCTGGCGGCCAAGCAGCTCCGCCGCATGCAGGGTGACGAGGTGATTCAGGTGCGTGGCGATGACCGTTCCCGGATCGACCACGGTGTAGCCCATGGCCTGGGCCTGTTCGCGTGTCGCGGCTTCGATCCAGACCGCCGGCAGCCCGAACGCCGGATCGCTCGTGGCGACCCCCGGCAGTGCGGCGGTGACGTTGCCCGGGTCGATGGCCAGGAACATGCCCGCACGCACCTCGCCGCTGCCGATCTCGACGCCCTTGAGGGTGATGCGGTAGCCATTGGGATTGATCTCGAGGTTGTCGCGAATATGCACGGCGGGCGGGAGGAAGCCGACCTCGCGGGCGAATTTCTTGCGGATCCCCTTGATGCGGCGCACCAGTTCGCCGTCGGCGGTGCTGTCGACCAATGGAATCAGGCGGTAGCCCACCTCCAGCCCGAGGGTGTCGATGGGCGCAACATCCTCCCAACTGGCTTCCTGAGATTCCACCGCGGCGACAGGGGCTTCCTGGGGCGGGGCGGCCTCCGGCTGTCTCTGCCGGCGTGTGAGCGTCGTGGCAAGCCACAGCATGCCCCCCGCCAGCGCGAGGAACGCAAAATTCGGCATGCCGGGAATCATGCCCATCAGACCGAGGATGGCAGCGGTGATGTAAAGCGCGTGGGTCTTGCTGAAGACGTTGGACATCATCTGGCCGGTGATGTCCTCCTCGGTACTGACGCGGCTGACGATGATACCTGCCGCAATCGAGATGACCAGTGCCGGGATCTGCGCCACCAGGCCGTCGCCGATCGCCAGCAGCGTATAGTTGCGCGCGGCGTCAGCCAGGGTGAGATCGTGCTGCATCAAACCGACGAGCAGACCACCGATGATGTTGATGATGAGGATGAGAATGCCGGCGATGGCGTCACCGCGCACGAATTTCGAGGCACCGTCCATCGAGCCGTAGAAATCCGATTCCTGTGCGATCTCGGTACGGCGGCGGCGCGCCTCGTTCTCGTCGATGAGACCGGCATTCAGATCGGCGTCGATCGCCATCTGCTTGCCAGGCATGGCGTCCAGAGTGAAACGCGCACTGACCTCGGCGATGCGCCCGGCACCCTTGGTGATGACGATGAAGTTGATCACCACCAGGATGACGAAGACGATGATGCCGACCGTATAGTTGCCGCCAACGAGAAAATGGCCGAATGCCTCGATCACCTTGCCGGCCGCGTCTGCACCGGTGTGCCCCTCCATCAGCACGATCCGGGTCGAGGCGACGTTGAGTGACAGGCGCAGCAGCGTCGCCAGCAGAAGCACCGTGGGAAACGCGGCGAAGTCGAGTGCCTTGCGCGTCGACAGGCTCACCAGCAGGACCATGATCGACAGCGCGATATTGAAGGTGAACAGCATGTCCAGCGCGATCGGCGGCAGCGGCAGCACCAGCATCGCCAGGACCAGGACGATGAACACCGGCGCGGCCAGCGCGCGGGCATTGGCGCTACTGAACAGGTTGGAGAGGCTGAGGGTGCCGTTCATGACTTAGCGCCTATGTCCGCAGCGGGTCGAGTTCCGGCGGTACCGGCAAGGCGGTCGGCGCGACAGGGTATGCCCCACCCGCCTGCTGGTAGCGACGCAACTGGAATACGTAAGCCAGCACTTCGGCCACCGCGGCGTAAAGCGTGGCCGGAATTTCGTCACCGAGGTCGGCATGCCGGAACAGCGCGCGCGCCAGAGGCGGCGCCTCGAGCAGTGGCACGTGATGCTCGGCGGCGATTTCCCGAATGCGCAGGGCCACGGCGTCGGCGCCCTTGGCCACGACCCGCGGTGCGCGCATCTTGCCTTCGGTGTATTTGAGCGCAACGGCAAAGTGGGTCGGGTTGGTCACCACCACGTCGGCAGTGGGGATCTCCGCCATCATGCGACGACGCGCCATTTCACGCTGCTGCGCGCGGATTCGTCCCTTGACGTGCGGGTCGCCCTCGTTTTCCTTGGCTTCCTTGCGCAGCTCTTCCTTGCTCATCTTGAGCTTGTTGTAGTGGCTCCACAGCTGATAGGGCACGTCGAGGACGACGATGAAGATCATCGCCCCGGACACAAGCAGGAACACCTTGCCGACGATATCCCCCATGTGCCCGATCGCGGTGGCCGGGGCTTCCGAGCCGAGCGAAAAAATATTCTCCAGGTTGGACCAAATGACCCACACCGCCACCACGCCCAGCAGACCGGCCTTCGCAAGCGCCTCGAAGAGTTCCATCAATCCCTGGTGGGAGAGGATGCGTTTCACCCCACTCAACGGATTGAGACGCTTGAAGTTCGGCATCAGCGCCTTGGGGCTGAACAGCCAGCCACGCATCAGGATCGGTGCAGCGAGAATGGCGATGACCACCAGCAGCAGAAACGGCGAGAGCGCAAGCGCTGCCTCGAAGAACTGCCGTGAAAGCTGTGCCATCACGTGCGCGGGGTCGCGGGCGATGGCCGGTTCGAACTGCAGGCCACCACGTACGATACCCGACATGGTCTGGCCGATGCCGTTCGCCATCATCCACAGGCCGGCCCCGCCCGTCATCAGGACGACGAACGTCGCCAGTTCGCGCGCCTGCGGCACCTGGCCTTCTTCGCGCGCCTTTTCCAGTCGCTGTGGCGACGGGGCTTCTGTCTTTTCCTGATCGTTTTCCTCAGCCATTCCGGGGCTCCATCCGTTGAACCGGTGCGCCGCGCGTCCGCAACGAACCTTCTCTCAGGCTGGATTATTGGCCAGAGAATTGGCCAGCGATCAAGGGAATAAAGGTGGATTTGGCCTGCTATTTCGCGCCAGGCGGCGCGAGGTTCAGCGGGGTGCCGCAGCCTTGTCGATCTCGGCGCGTACCTCGGTTTCGTCGGTGACATTGACCCCTGAAGCCTGCCGGGTAATGGCCTCTTCCGTACGTTTGTTCATCACGATGATGCTGATGCGGCGGTTGACCGGGTCGTTGGCGGCCGCGTCCTGGAACGGCACCGAAGACGCCAGCCCCACCACGCGCAGCATCTTCTCGTCATCCATGCCGCCGGCGATCAGTTCGCGGCGCGACGCATTGGCGCGATCGGCCGACAACTCCCAGTTGCTGTATCCGCGCCCTGCGTTGGCGTACTGGATCGCATCGGTATGCCCGGACAGGCTGATGCGGTTCTGCACGTCGTTGAGCACCGCACCGATCTCGCGCAGGATGATTTTCGTATAGGGCTGCAGTTCGGCGCTGGCAAGGTTGAACATGGGGCGATTCTGCTCGTCGACGATCTGGATCCGCAATCCCTCGCTGGTGATGTCGATAAGGAGCTGGCGCTTGAACTGGCGCAATGTGGCATTGCTCTCGATCGCCAGTTCCAGCCGCTTTTTCAGGCCCTTCAGTTTCTCGGTCTCGAGGCGCTCAAGTTCCGCCTGCGCCGCCTTGAGGTTGTATGACTTCTTCTCCGCCTCGGTCTGACCCCGCTTGATCTGGCCGGCCTCTCGCGTGAGATCGGCACCGCCGCCCTTGATCACGCTGGAACTGTCGCCACTGCCGGATCCGCCCTGCATGGCAACCTTCAAGGGCGTCTTGAAGTACTCCGCAATGCCTTCGAGATCCCCCTTGGCCGTCGATCCGAGCAGCCACATCAGCAGGAAGAACGCCATCATCGCGGTCACGAAATCCGCGTAGGCGATCTTCCAGGCACCACCGTGATGGCCGCCCCCGCCCTTCTTGATGCGCTTGACGATGATGGGCGCTTTTTTCTCGCTCATGCACGTGCCGTTTCCGGGTCAGCGCGACTTCGCGCCCTTGACGTGGGTCTCGAGTTCGCTGAACGACGGCCGCTCAGTCGAATAGAGCACCTTGCGTCCGAATTCCACGGCGATCGCCGGTGCGTAGCCGTTGAGGCTGGCGAGCAGCGTCACCTTGATGCACTGGAACATCTTGGTCGACTCGTGCAGCTTCTGTTCAAGCAGGTTGGCCAGTGGACTCACGAAACCATAGGCCAGCAGGATGCCGATGAAAGTCCCGGTCAGGGCCGCGCCGATCAGAATACCGAGTTCGGCCGGAGGCAAACCAACCGAGCCCATCGTCTTCACCACCCCCATCACGGCCGCGACGATGCCGAATGCAGGCAGGCCGTCGCCGAGCTTGGTCACACTGTGTACGGGCACTTCACCTTCGTGGTGATGCGTTTCGATCTCGTTGTCCATCAGGTTCTCGATCTCGAAAGCGTTCATGCTGCCACTCACCATGAGGCGCAGGTAGTCGGTGAGAAATTCGATCAAATGGTGGTCCGCCATGATGCTCGGGTACTTGCCGAACAACGGGCTGTCGTGAGGGTTGTCGACATCCGCCTCGATCGACATCAGGCCCTCCTTGCGAATCTTGGTGAGCACCTCGTACAGCAGCGCCAGCATGTCCATGTACAAGGCGCGGTTGTACTTGGAACCCTTGAACAGCGTCGGCAATGCCTTAAGCGTGGCCTTGATCGCCTTGCTGCTATTGGCGACGATGAACGCCCCGATCGCGCCCCCGCCAATGATGATGAGTTCCACCGGATGCCACAGGGCCGCGAGATACCCCCCGGCCAGCGCATAGCCACCGAACACGCACAACAGAACCGTAACCCATCCACCGATGACTAACACGAGTGCCTGATCCTTCCTGTCGAACGCACCGCTGTGGGTGCATCCGAAAAAAGCCTTTTCATGAATTGGGATTCGACAAATTCGCGGGAAACTTGATGGTCGCCCCTATCAAATTGGCGATAGTGGCCAACTCACATCTCCCATGCATAGAGCGTGTGTCGCGCCCCCTCCGCAAGGGACACGATCTGGTCCGGTTCCCGACCCGGTACCGCGAACGACAAGCTGATGAACCGGCTTCCCGGCCGCATTTGCGCCTGGGCCTGCTGCCATAGCGCCGGCATGGCCGCAGGCGACAGGAACGCGAACACCACATCGAAGCCGCTCAGGTCGATGGTTTCGTAGTCACGCCGCACGAAACTCACCCGCCTGGCATGGAACCGTGCTCGCAGACGGCTGATCAGCCACGGCAGCGGCGCGATCTCGGTTCCCTGAAACTCACCCTGCGGAACGCGCGAAGCGAGATAGAGCGGCATGCCGCCGAGACCACTGCCCAGGTCGATGAAGCGGAACGGCCGCGTCTGTGGCAGCAACGCCTCGACCGCCCGCCATGCCCTGCGATCGGAAAGATAGAGCGGCACGCGCGTGCGGAACGTCGTCCAGTAGACCAGCAGCAGCGCCATGAACGCGGTTGCATAAACCCACGAGGCGACGTCGACCTGCTGTGCGAGCCAGGCCAGCGGCAAGAACCCCAGATGCAAGGGCGGCCACCAGGATGGCTGACGCCACGCCCGGCTCATTGCCGCGGCAAGCGCCCCCTGGGCAAGTGCGAGCAGCCAGAGCGGCGGCGCGAAATCAGATCGGGAAAACACGGCCCCAACCGCGACCAGCGCGGCAGCAGTGCATTGGATGAGGAGGGACTGCAGGGCGACCGGCACACGCATCATCGGCCGCCCGTCGGAAAGATGCGGAAAAACCGAACTCAGGCGGCAGCGACCAGGTCCGCCTCGGCATTCTGCGTTGCCTTCGCCTTGCGCGTCTTGCCCGCCCGCGCCGGCATGTGGCAGAGACCACACACATAATGATCGTGCAGATCATCGGGATGCACCACGAAATGACCACCGCACTCCTTGCACACGGCCGTCTCCAGCATGCGCGTCTCGAAGAAGCGGATCAGCGTCCAGGCGCGTGTAAAGCTCAGCACCGCGTCGATCCGGTTTGCCTGGATGTACTCCTGGTACAAGCGATAGCTTTTCAGAACGGCCTCGATGCCGGCGCAATCGCTGTGCTTGGTCAAGTACGTATAGATGTTCACGAACAGCGAGGAATGAACGTTCGGCAGCCAGGTGAGGAACCAGTCGGTGGAAAAGGGCAGCATGCCCTTGGGAGGAGACACGCCCTTCACCTCCTTGTACAGCTTGAGCAACCGCTCACGTGACAGTGATGTCTCGCATTCGAGTACCTGCGGGCGGGCGCCGAGCTCGATCAGTTCGATCGCCAACTGCGTGTCGTGCATTTCGTTCAACAGGCTCTTCTTGGTCATGGCTCGCTCCACTGCAAGGGGGACACGTCTCAGGCGAAGGCATCCATCGGCTGGCCCGCCATCAGGATGGCGGCATGCGACTGCGCCAGCGCGCGGTCCTTGGTGTAGCTGGTCAGCAGGTTGAGCACCATGCCGTCGTCGAAGCGGAAGCGCGACACCAGCATGCCGGAACTGGCAAGCTTGAGCACCTGCGCCGGGGTCAGGCCTTCGATCAGGTCGGCGACCTCCTGGCTGATGCCAAGGCGAAACACCGCAGTGGCCTTGTCGTGCTTGATCATGTGCTGCGCCAGCATCAGGTAGTTCAGGTTGACGTCGCGCATTTCGTCCAGCATTTCTTCGAGTTTCATCTTGGCCGCCCTTCCGCAAAAACTTTTTTCGAAACGACTCTTAAGTCGCCGTGGTGAAATCGTTTTCGGACGCAACCCGGGAAAGTTAATGTAGCGAGCGGCTGTATCGAATGACGGAAAGGCGTTCTTCTGTCTGTAGGTGTTTGTCCTACACGGCGCGCAACAAGGCCTGCCACTCCGCCGGTGGCAACCAGTTTTTCATCGCTAAACAACGACTTGGCGTGCAGCCCGGCAGACAGCCCGCCGGTCAGTCCCGCCGATAGACGTCCTCGAAGCGGACGATGTCATCCTCGCCGAGGTAGGTACCCGACTGCACCTCGATCATGTGCAGATCGATCTTGCCGGGGTTCTCCAGCCGGTGCGAGGTGCCCAGGGGAATATAGGTGGATTGGTTTTCGGTCAGCAGTTCGATGTGCTCGCCCCGTGTCACGCGTGCAGTACCCGATACGACGATCCAGTGTTCGGCGCGGTGATGGTGCATCTGCAGGCTGAGCTTTTCACCCGGCTTGACCATGATGCGCTTGACCTGGAAGCGTTCCCCCTCGTCGATGCCCTCGTACCAGCCCCACGGCCGGTAGACCTGCTTGTGGACGAGATGCTCGCAGCGATTTTCGCGCTTCAGCCGATCGACCAGCTTCTTCACATCCTGCACCTGCTCACGGCTCGCCACCAACACCACGTCGGCGGTCTCCACCACCACCAGATCCGCCACTCCCAGCAGCGCGACCATGCGGGATTCGGCACGAACGAAATTGTTGCGGGCCGCTTCCAGCATGACATCGCCGCGCACCGCATTCCCATGCTCGTCCTTGTCAGCCACTGCCCACAGCGCCGACCAGGCCCCGATATCGTTCCACGCCATGGCTGCAGGCACCACCGCGGCGCGGCGGGTATGTTCCATCACCGCGTAGTCGACCGACTCCGCCGGACAGGCCGCAAACGCCACCGGGTCGAGACGCACGAAATCGAGGTCGGGTTGCGCCGCATCCAGCGCGGCACGACTGGCCTCCAGGATATCCGGGCGCAGCACGCCAAGCTCATCGAGGAAATCGCGCGCACGGAACAGGAACATGCCGCTGTTCCAGAAATATTCGCCGGACGCGACGTACTGCGCGGCGGTGGCCTGATCCGGTTTCTCCACGAACGCAGCCACTTGGTGGGCACCGGCGAGCTCGACCAGCGGCGCCCCCTTGCGGATGTAACCGTAGCCCGTCTCGGGTGCGTCGGCAACAATGCCGAACGTCGTCAGATAGCCGTGCTGTGCGGCCTGCGCGGCGACACGGATCGCGGCATGAAAAGCCGCGACATCGCCGATCAGATGGTCGGCCGGCAACACCAGCATGAGCGCCTCCGGGTCGTCCCGCGATAGCATGAGCGCTGCCACCGCAATCGCCGGTGCCGTGTTGCGCCCTTCCGGCTCGAGCACGATCGCGCGCGGCCGTGTGCCGATCTGCCGCATCTGCTCCGCAATCATGAAACGATGCTCGACATTCGACACCATCAGCGGCGCGGCGATCTCCGGCATTTCCTCCAGCCGAGCGACCGTCTCCTGCAGCAGGCTGCGTTCGCTCGCCAACGGCAGCAGCTGCTTGGGCAGGGCCGCCCGGGAAAGCGGCCACAGGCGAGTGCCGGAGCCACCAGAAAGAATCACGGGATGAATGCTGGTCATGTGGGAACCTGGAAAAGTCATTGACTGTTTACTGCGCGATCAAGGGGCGGGTTCGCCAGCCGCTTTCGGGCATGGTGCTGCATTGCACCATCCCGAGGCAAGCCCTCGCCCACGAGCCCCGGAATTTCACGGTCACTGGATACAAATGTACCAGCCGCCTAAAGATTGGACAAAAGCCGACGTAATACAAAAACACTACTCGAATATTTGTTTGTGCCACTGTAATTTCATCTGGTATTGGCTATATTTGGGTCGTGTGTGGATTTCCCTTGTAGTTCTCCCGGTAGGGGTCAAAGACCCAGGCGCTCCTCCTCCTGCCACACCGGGTTTTTCGCGGCGCCGCCTTGGCGCCGCATTTCTTTTGTGTGTCCATCGGGCCGCGCCTTCCCCATTCTAACGGTCACACACGGTTTTTTCCGTTCACTGCTGATGCCGGGGTTACGAATTGGTAACGAGGTGACGTACCAGCCATTCCGGCATGAACCGACGGTGTACCACATGGCGCTCACTACCCGAACGGCCCAGGGGAGCACCGCTTGAATCGAAGTTCCTCATTGCGAGCGTAGCGAAGCAATCCAGAGTGTTCGTGAAATCAATGAACCATGGATCGCCACGGCGTTGCGGGCCTCGCGATGACTGAATAGATCAGTGTCTCCCAGACTTGTCCTCGGTCGCATCGCCACTCTCCCGCCAACACCAACGCCGCGAGGGGCCTGGCTCAGGGCACGGCCGCCAAGGCCATCGGTTCATTCGTCGTAAGCTTTGGGGCCGGCCGAGGCACGTGCCTGTTTGAGCGCTTCTGCCGCGCGCACCTTCGCGTCCGTCTGGCGCTGTCTCTCCTGTTCCGCCTTCTCCGCCCGTACCCGCGCCTGGATCGCCTCACGCTCGGCCGCCACTCGCTCCCGTTCGGCCTTCGCCGCAGCTTCCTGACGCACCCGGTCCCGCGCCGCCTCCTCACGCGCCTTTTCCGCAGCCGCCTGCTGCCGGGCAACCTCCGCAGCACGTTTTCTCTCCGTTTCTTCCCGCGCCTTTTTCGCTTCCAGGCGCGCGCGCGCGGCCTGCAGATCGGCACGAATCTGTTCACCGGTCTGGCGGATACGTTCACCGGCCGCAGCGAGGTCATCGGCGGATGCGGCCGGTACGGGATCAGCCGCCAGCGCAACCACCGGCAGGCAAAGGATCAGCGCAGCGATCAGCTGTCTGGCATGATGGTTCATATCTGGAAATCCTTCAGTCAAGAATCGTTCCTGGCACCGCATGAGGGCGCGGCAATCCATTACGGACGGAAGACACGACCGCCCTGTCCGTATAACGGACAGGAGCGTCGGATTCTTGACAGGCGTTTCAGGCTGGAACGGCTTCCTCGAACTCGAGTTGCGTCTTGCCTTCCACGTCGACATCGATGGTCACGCGTCCGCCACTGGCCAGTCGCCCGAACAACAGCTCGTCGGCCAGCGCCTTGCGGATGGTCTCCTGGATCAGGCGCGCCATGGGGCGGGCGCCCATCAACGGGTCGAAGCCATTTTTCGCGAGATGCGCCTTGAGCGCGTCGGTGAACACAGCCTCGACCTTCTTCTCATGCAGTTGCTCTTCGAGCTGCATCAGGAACTTGTCGACCACCTGCAGGATGACCGGCTCGGACAGCGGCGCGAACGGGATGATCGCATCGAGGCGGTTGCGGAATTCCGGGGTGAACAGGCGCTTGATCTCCCCCATCTCGTCACCGCTCTCGCGCTTGCCGGAAAAGCCGATGGTCGCCTTGTTGAGCGTTTCGGCGCCGGCGTTGGTGGTCATGATCAGCACCACGTTGCGGAAGTCCGCCTTGCGGCCGTTGGTATCGGTCAGTGTGCCGTGGTCCATCACCTGTAGCAGCACGTTGAAGATATCCGGATGCGCCTTCTCGACCTCGTCGAGCAGCACGACGGCATAAGGGTGTTTGTTCACCGCCTCGGTGAGCAAGCCGCCCTGGTCGAAGCCGACATAACCGGGAGGGGCCCCGATCAAGCGGCTCACCGCGTGGCGCTCCATGTATTCCGACATGTCGAAACGAATCAGCTCGACACCCATGACGTAGGCCAACTGCCGCGCAACCTCGGTCTTGCCGACCCCGGTCGGACCGGAGAACAGGAAATTGCCGATCGGTTTCTGCGGGTTGCCCAAGCCGCTGCGGGACAGCTTGATCGCGGCGGCCAGCGCGTCGATCGCGGCGTCCTGGCCGAACACCACAGCCTTGAGGTCGCGGTCGAGCGTCTTCAGCGAGTTGCGGTCGTCGGACGACACGGTCTTCGGCGGGATGCGGGCGATCTTGGCGATGATGTCCTCGATCTCTTTCGGCGTGATGACGCGCTTCTGCTTCGATTTCGGCAGGATACGCTGCGCCGCCCCGGCCTCGTCGATGACGTCGATCGCCTTGTCGGGCAGGTGGCGGTCGTTGATGTAGCGCGCCGAGAGCTGCGCGGCGGTGGAAAGCGCGGCGGCAGTGTACTTGACGCCGTGGTGGTCCTCGAAGCGCGATTTCAGGCCACGCAGGATCGCCACCGTCTCGTTGACCGAGGGTTCGGGCACGTCGATCTTCTGGAAGCGTCTGGACAGCGCATGGTCTTTCTCGAAGATGCCCCGGTATTCCGTGTACGTGGTCGCGCCGATGCAGCGCAGGTTGCCCGAGGACAGCGCCGGCTTCAGCAGGTTGGACGCATCCAGCGTGCCACCCGACGCCGCGCCCGCACCGATCAGGGTGTGGATCTCGTCGATGAAGAGAATCGCCTTCGGGTTGTCGGAAAGCTGCTTCAGCACACCCTTCAGGCGCTGCTCGAAGTCGCCGCGATACTTTGTCCCGGCGAGCAGCGCGCCCATATCGAGCGCGTACACGGTGCTCTGGGCGAGGATGTCGGGCACGTCGGCCTCGACGATGCGCCGGGCCAGACCCTCGGCGATCGCAGTCTTGCCGACGCCCGCCTCACCTACCAGCAGCGGATTGTTCTTGCGCCGGCGGCACAGCGTCTGGATCACCCGTTCGAGTTCCTGGTCGCGGCCGATCAGGGGATCGATCTTGCCGGCAAGTGCCTGCGAATTGAGGTTCTGCGCGAAGCTGTCGAGCGGCGAACTCGCCGGCGTTTCGGGTGCCGCCTCCGGCGCCTCTTCCGGGCGGGCCGGTTCGCTTTGCGGCGCCTTGGTGATGCCATGGGAAATGAAGTTGACGATGTCGAGCCGCGTCACACCCTGCTGGGTGAGGAAATACACGGCGTGCGAGTCTTTCTCGCCGAACACCGCCACCAGTACGTTGGCGCCGGTGACTTCCTTCTTGCCGGAGGATTGCACGTGCAGGATGGCGCGCTGGATCACGCGCTGGAAGCCGAGCGTCGGCTGGGTGTCGACCTCGGCATCGCCGCCGACGCGCGGCGTGTGTTCGTCGATGAATCGGCCCACCTGCTCACGCAGCACATCCAGATTGGCGCCGCAGGCACGCAGCACCTCGGAGGCCGACGGATTGTCCAGCATCGCCAGCAGCAGGTGCTCGACCGAGATGAACTCGTGGCGTTTTTGCCGCGCATCCATGAAGGCCATGTGCAGCGTGACTTCGAGTTCCTGGGCAATCATCTCAAGTTTCCTCCATCGTACATTGCAGCGGGTGCTGATGCTGGCGGGCAAACCCGACCACCTGCTCGACCTTGGTGTGGGCGATGTCACGCGTAAACACCCCGCACACGCCCACGCCCTCAGTATGCACTTTGAGCATGATTTGTGTAGCGCGTTCGTGGTCGATGCCGAAAAACTTCTGCAGCACGTGCACCACGAACTCCATCGGCGTGTAATCGTCGTTGAGCAACAGCACCTTGTACAGCGGCGGCGGCTTCGCCTTCACCGCAGATGGTTCAAGTAGGGTAGCCCCTTCTCGCTTGGTTGCCATAGCCGGAATAGACCCGTGTTAATGGGCTTATTTTGAGGGGATGAGCGGAATTTTCAAGCCTGCGCCGAGCAGGGGCAAACGCTACGCGGCGCAGACGGCGCCCCAATCACTCGGCTTGAGGCATTGCCAGCCGGACCGGCAGGCTCTTCCCGACGTCCCGGGGCACCAATGCCTCCCGAGACGACACGGTGACAGGCGAAACGCCCAGTATAAGCGGACTTCATCGGCCCGCCGCATCCTCGATATCCAAGTTCTTTCAATGACTTGGAAATGTGTCTGGCGGAGAGGGTGGGATTCGAACCCACGGTAGGCTTGCACCTACGCCTGATTTCGAGTCAGGTACATTCGACCACTCTGCCACCTCTCCGGCGGCGCGTATTGTAACCGAAGCCCACGCCGGCGGGGTTGGCTGGACGAA
>JANJWS010000107.1 GCA_024709425.1 Thiobacillus sp. | reverse complement strand
CCCCCGCGAGGGGAGAGGGGGTAACACCTCCCCTCCCCCTCGCGGGGGAGGGGCAAGGGGAGAGGGGGCGCCGCAGGCGCCTCAGGGAGGCGCCCCCTATCCTTCCAGCAACTGCTGCAGCACGTAGGGCAGGATGCCGCCCACGCGGTAGTAGTCCACCTCGATGGGCGTGTCGATGCGCAGCAGCAGCGTGATCTCCAGGCGCGTACCGTCACTGCGGTGCACCACGAGCCGCGCCTCGCTTCGCGGGGTGAGCGCGGGGTCGGGCAGGATGTCGATGCGCTCCTGCCCCGTCAGGCCCAGCGCTTCCCAGGATTCGCCCGCCTTGAACTGCAGCGGCAGCACGCCCATGCCCACCAGGTTGCTGCGGTGGATGCGCTCGAAGCTGCGCGCCACCACCGCGCGTATGCCCAGCAACTGCGTGCCCTTGGCAGCCCAGTCGCGACTCGACCCGGTGCCGTACTCTTCGCCCGCAAACACCACCGTGGGCACGCCTTCGGCCTGGTAGCGCTGGGCAGCGTCGAAGATGGACAGCTTGTCGCCAGAGGGCTGGTGCAGCGTCCAGCCGCCCTCCTCCCGCGAGCCATCGGCCAGCGCGGGCAGCATGAGGTTCTTGATGCGCACATTGGCAAAGGTGCCGCGCACCATGACTTCGTGGTTGCCCCGGCGCGCGCCGTAGCTGTTGAAGTCGGCCTTGTGCACACCATGCTGCAGCAACCACTGGCCTGCGGGGGAGCTTTCCTTGATGGAGCCTGCGGGGGAGATGTGGTCGGTGGTGATGGAATCGCCAAACAAGGCCATGGTGCGTGCACCCTGCACGGCCACAGGATTTGAATGATTTTGGCCTGTAGCGCCCGCTGAATAAGCGCCATAAGCTATTGAATTGATAGCAAAATCAGCAAAGAAGGGGGGCTCTGCAATGTAGGTGCTCTGCGGCCAGGTGTAGGCCGTGCCGCTGACGCCCTTGATTTTTTTCCACAGCGTGCCGGGATCGGTGGCCACCTTGGCGTAGTTCTCGCGGAAGGCCTTGCCCTTCATGGCGAACTTCAGGAGCTGGTGGATTTCCTCGCTGGTGGGCCAGATGTCGCCCAGGTACACGTCGCGCCCGCCCTTGCCCTGGCCCACGGGTTCGGTCATCAGGTCCTTGAGCACGGTGCCCGCAATCGCGTAGGCCACCACCAGCGGCGGACTCGCCAGGAAGTTGGCCTTGAGGTTCGGGTGGATGCGCGCCTCGAAATTGCGGTTGCCCGAGAGCACCGCCGCGCACACCAGGTTGTTCTGGGTGATGGCCTCGTTGAGTTCGGGCGTGAGGTCGCCCGCATTGCCGATGCAGGTGGTGCAGCCATAGCCCGCCAGCGCAAAGCCCAGCTTTTCCAGGTACGGCAGCAGGCCGGTTTCGCGGAGGTATTCAGTCACGATGCGCGAGCCGGGGGCGAGCGAGGTCTTGATGTGCGGCGCGACCCGCAACCCTGCCTGCACGGCTTTTTTGGCCAGCAGGCCTGCGGCCAGCAGCACGCTGGGGTTGCTGGTGTTGGTGCAGCTGGTGATGGCGGCAATCAGCACGTCGCCGTTGCCCACGGTCAACTCGGTGGAACGCAAGGGGTAGCGCGTGTGCAACACCTGCGCCGGGCGGTTGAAGCCGTTCTGCGCATTGGGCTTGCTGAACAGGTCTGCAAACTGGTGGCTGACCTGGCCCAGCTCGATGCGGTCCTGCGGGCGCTTGGGGCCTGCCAGGCTGGGCGTGACGCTGCCCAGATCCAACCGCACCACCTGCGAATAGTCCACCTCGCCCGCCAGCGGCACGCCAAACAGGCCCTGCGCCTTGAAATAGGCCTCGAAGGCTTCGATCTCGGCCTTGGTGCGGCCCGTGCCTTTAAAGTAGTCGATGGTTTTTTCATCGACCGGGAAGAAACCCATGGTGGCGCCATATTCGGGCGCCATGTTGCCGATGGTGGCCCGGTCGGGCAGCGCCAGGGTGCGTGTGCCCTCACCAAAAAACTCCACGAACTTGCCCACCACCTTGTGCTGGCGCAGGATTTCCGTCACGGTGAGCACCAGATCGGTGGCCGTGACGCCTTCACGCAAGCGGCCCGTGAGTTCAAAGCCCACCACATCGGGCGTGAGGAAGTACACCGGCTGGCCCAGCATGGCGGCCTCGGCCTCGATACCGCCCACGCCCCAGCCCACCACGCCAATGCCGTTGATCATGGTGGTGTGGCTGTCGGTGCCCACCAGGGTGTCGGGGTAGTAGATGCCCCCTTTGGTCTTGTGCACGCCGCGGGCCAGGTATTCGAGGTTGACCTGGTGCACGATGCCAAAGCCGGGGGGCACCACGCCAAAGGTGTCGAAGGCCTGCATGCCCCATTTCAGAAACTGGTAGCGTTCGAGGTTGCGCTCGAACTCGATTTTCATGTTGAGGTCGAGCGCGTCGGGGGTGCCGAACTTGTCGACCTGGATCGAGTGGTCGACCACCATGTCGACCGGCACCAGCGGTTCGATCTTCTGCGGATCCTTGCCGGCGCGCGCGGCGGCGGAGCGCATCGCCGCGAGGTCGGCCAGGAGCGGCACGCCGGTGAAGTCCTGCAGGATCACCCGCGCCACGGTGAAGGGAATTTCCTCGGTGCGCTCGCTGTTCGGCTTCCAGCCAGCCAGCTGTTTCACATGCTCCGGCGTGACCTTCACCCCGTCGCAGTTTCGCAGCACCGATTCGAGCACGATGCGGATCGACACCGGCAGGCGCGCCACCGACACGCCGAGCGCGTGTTCGAGTTTCTTCAGCGAGGCGAAATGGTGCTTGCCGCTGGCGGTAGTGAAGGTGTCGTGGGTGTTGAAGGCGTCGGTCATGATGATGAGGCGGGATGGGCAGCGGGAAAACCTGTAATTTTAACTTGAAATGCGGCAAGCGAGCCCGAGCCACGGGCCCATGGGAAGGCGCTGGCGGCTTGGCCGGTTGCCGGGTGTTTTCGCGTGAACCTGAGTTCGATTTGTCGGAAAATTTTACAGAAATCTTTCTGTTCTCGTTGTCTTTTTATATTTATCAATTGGTTATGTTTCTGGCACGAAATAAGCTTAGAAAAAATATGGTTTATTGCATCTTGGTTTGAGAGAAGGAGGGTAAGGTCATGACCAATTCTTTGCCTGATCGATTGATGCAACGCCTTCTGGTGGGGGGAGTCTTGAGTGGGGGGCTCGTCTGCGCGCCACTCCCGGCGACCGCGGGCGTCATTGTTCATTCCTCTGCCGTCAGCCTGGACCCCGTATGGGTTGTCGATACCCATGGATATGACAACACCGCAGTTATCTTTGCACCCTTCGACGATGCGGGCGGCACCCGGACGCTTACCAGCGTGCACTTGTCTTTCGAATTGAACGGGTCGATACAGGTCAACATCGATAACACGTGGGGCGATACCGATTTTTCCGTATTCAGTCAGGAAATCGGATTTTTCGCCATGCGCCCGGCAACCAATTCCGACGTTGCCGCAACCGTGCACATGGGCGGCGGAAGCGCTTACCCTCTGGATATCAACTTGTCCTGCGGGGACGGCGAATCCTGTTCCAAAGGCAATCCGATTAACTTCGCCGGATCAGTGTCGACCTCCATGCTGTCCGATCTCACCTTCCTCGCCGGCGGGCCGCAAATGGGGTTTGACTGGTATTACGGTACCAATCTGAACAATGATCCTGAACTGGCGGGTGCCAGCGTCGATGCTTCGCTTTTTGGCACGGCTACCGTCGAATATGTCTATGAGGAAGCGACCACGGTTCCGGAACCGGCGACCTTGTTGCTGGTGGGGCTCGGGCTCGCCGGGCTTGGCGCCATCCGCCGGACGACACGCGCGTAGCGCATCAGGCCGTCCAGGATTTTCGCCGCTGCCTCGCCAAATGGAGGCAGACTCAGCCCTCGCGCCGCATCTGCGGGCGGTCTTTAACCCGAATAGCACGCGTAGCCCGGGTGGAATGAAATGGAACCCGGGGAAATGGCCCAACCAGACTTACCCCGGATTTCGCTGCGCTGCATCCGGGCTACGCTTGCTACGCTTGCTGTAGAAGCACCCGCAAGGGGCAGGCCGTGGTTGTAAAGCCGCTTACGCGGCAACCACCACGCTCCGGCGCCCGCGCCGCGATTCGGGCGACGCAATCATCACGGCAATCGGCCCGAGGGCGGGCCTTCAACGGCAAGCAAGAAAAGTGGCTTGCTGCAGGGCAACCCCCGGGCAACGGGCGGTCTGTCCTTTGTATGCGCCTGCTGCCGGCACACGTCCGTTGTCACCCTCTCCCCCGGCCCCTCCCCCTTGAGGGGGAGGGGAGTCGGGTGGAAACACGCCTGCGGGTTGCCGTTGTTGGAGGCCCACCCTCGGGCCGATTACCCAATGGGCAATCCGGGTTCAGGCTTCCCGCCTCATCTGCGGGAACAGGATGACGTCGCGGATCGAGGGTGAGTCGGTCAGCAGCATCACCAGGCGGTCGATGCCGATGCCGCAGCCGCCGGTGGGCGGCAGGCCGTGCTCCAGCGCGCGGATGAAGTCGGCGTCGTAGTGCATCGCCTCCTCGTCACCCGCCTCCTTCTGCCGCACCTGCTCCATGAAGCGCTCGGCCTGGTCCTCGGCGTCGTTGAGCTCGGAGAAGCCGTTGGCCATCTCGCGTCCGGTGATGAAGAGCTCGAAGCGCTCGGTGATGTCGGGCTGGCTGTCGGAGCGGCGGGCCAGCGGCGACACTTCGGCCGGGTAGTCGATGATGAAGGTCGGCTGGATCAAGAGCGCCTCGGTGGTCTCCTCGAAGAAGGTCAGCTGCAGGCCGCCCAGCCCGTCGTGCTCGCGGTACTTCGCCTTCATCGCGGCGAACTGGGCGACCAGCCAGGCGCGGTCGTTCAACTGCTCGACGGTGTAGTGCGGGTGATATTTCCGAATGGCTTCGACGATGGTGAGGCGGTCGAAGGGCTTGCCGAGTTCGATGGTGTGGCCCTGGTAATTGACCGTGGTCGAGCCGGTCGCGGCGACCGCGGTGTGACGGATCAGAGCCTCCGTGTAATCCATCAGGTAGCGGTACTCGCGGTAGGCCTCGTAGAACTCCATCATGGTGAACTCGGGGTTGTGCCGCGTGGAGAGGCCTTCGTTGCGGAAGTTGCGGTTGATCTCGAACACCTTCTCGAAGCCGCCGACCACCAGCCGCTTCAGATAAAGCTCGGGCGCGATGCGCAGGAACAGCTCCATGTCGAGCGCGTTGTGGTGGGTGACGAAGGGCTTGGCCGCAGCGCCGCCCGGGATGGGGTGCATCATCGGCGTCTCGACTTCGAGGAAGCCGTGGCCGGTCATGAACTCGCGGATGGCCTGGATGATCTTCGAGCGGCGCACGAAGGTTTCGCGCGCGGTGTCGCTGGTGATGAGGTCGAGGTAGCGCTGTCGGTATTTCTGCTCCTGGTCGGCGAGGCCATGGAATTTCTCCGGCAGTGGGCGCAGCGCCTTGGAGAGCAGGCGGATCGATTTGGCCTGGATGGTCAGTTCGCCCTTGTTGGTCTTGAACAGCGTGCCGGTCACGCCAAGGAAATCGCCGAGGTCCCAGTGCTTGAAGGCGTCATGCGCGTCGCTGCCGGTGAGGTCGTTGGAGACGTAGACCTGGATGCGTCCGCTCATGTCCTGCAGGGTGGCGAAGCTGGCCTTGCCCATCACGCGCTTCAGCATCATGCGGCCGGCGAGCTGCACCTGCACGGCGTCGGCTTCGAGCGCTTCCTTGGCTTTGTCGCCGTGTTCGTGGGCGAGCCTGCCGGCGTAGTCGCGGCGCTCGAAATCGTTGGGGAAGGCGATACCCTGTTCGCGGATCGCGGCGAGCTTGGCGCGACGCTCGGCGATGATCTGGTTCTCGTCTTGCTGGGGGGCGGTAGTTTCGTTGGTCATGATGAGCGGGGAATCAATCGCCGAAATAGGCGACGTCGAGTTGGAGTTGTAAAGCGGCACGCCGCATCACGTCGTCGGCGGTGGCGATTCGGGTGATGCCGGCGTTGCGTGCGGCGGTCAGGTGAATGGCGTCGAGGGTGCGCAGCGGCACGGGGTTCACGCTGTCGAGTACTCGCAAGGCGTCGATCAGCAGGGCGTCGTCGTACGGAACGATGCGGTAATAGCTTTCCGCCAGATGTCGGGTGAACTCGGTGCGGGCCAGGTTCAGGTAAGCTTCGGTAAGTTGCCCGGTACGCACGCGGCGCGCCATGGCGCAGTGCCATTCCAGCATGCTCAAGCGGCTCATGACGATGCCGTCCACCTCGGCGACGAATCGTTCCACTTCCGTGGAAAACGCCTCGGCCACGTACAGCTTGATGAGGGCGCTGGTATCGAGATAAACCTCAGCCACGCGCATCCCGATCTTCGCGAATCAAGACCTCGCTGGGAATTTCCTGGTACGGGCACTGGTCGCGCAGCCACTTGAGCGACGGGAGTTTACGCGCAGGGGCAGCCGGCGTGACCGGCAGGATGCGCGCCACCGGTTCGCCGCGATTCATGACCAGCACTTCGTCGGCGTCGGCGAACATCTGGTCGGGGTGCGACAGGCCTTCGCGGGCTTCGCGGATGGTCAGGGTTTTCATGGGCAGCCTCCGGTTTCGCTCATAATGGGCGGCAAAACGTGACACAATTATAGCCAATGTGACACATTGCTGGCCACCCCTTTCTCACCCATGTCCGACACCCCCTTAAGACTGCTGCAGCGCGTCTTCGGCTACCCCGCTTTCCGCGGCGAGCAGGCGGCCATTATCGACACCGTGACGGCGGGCGGCGACGCGCTGGTGCTGATGCCCACCGGCGGCGGCAAGTCGCTGTGCTACCAGATTCCCGCCCTGCTGCGCGAGGGCTGCGCGGTGGTCGTTTCGCCCCTGATCGCGCTGATGCAGGACCAGGTCGCGGCCTTGCAGGAACTCGGCATCGCCGCCGCCTTCCTCAATTCCAGCCTCGACGCCAGGGAAGCGATGCAGGTCGAACGCGATTTCACCACCGGCAAACTCAAGCTTCTCTACGTCGCCCCGGAGCGTTTGCTGACGCCGCGTTTCCAGAGTCTCCTCGAACAGGCGCCGCTGGCGCTGTTCGCCATCGACGAAGCCCACTGCGTATCGCAATGGGGCCACGACTTCCGCCCGGAATACCTCGGCCTGTCGGCGCTGCACGAGCGCTTTCCCGAGGTGCCGCGCATCGCGCTCACCGCGACGGCGGACGCCGCGACGCGCGCCGAGATTCTCCAGCGCCTCGACCTCGGCGCTCCGCGCGTGTTCGTGTCCAGCTTCGACCGCCCCAACATCCGCTACCGCATTGCCGAAAAGACCAACCCGCGCCGCCAGCTGCTCGATTTCCTGAATGAACACCAAGGCGAAGCCGGCATCGTCTACTGCAGCACGCGCAAGAAAGTCGAGGAAACCGCCGACGCGTTGAAGCAATCCGGCTTCACCGCCTTGCCCTATCACGGCGGCATGGACAACGACACCCGCCGCCGCCATCAGGAAAAATTTCTGCGCGAGGACGGCGTGATCATGGTCGCCACGCTCGCCTTCGGCATGGGCATCGACAAACCCGACGTGCGCTTCGTCGCCCACATGGATTTGCCGCGCTCGGTCGAGGGCTACTATCAGGAAACCGGCCGCGCCGGCCGCGACGGCGAGCCCGCCGAGGCGTGGATGGCATGGGGCCTGCAGGACGTCGTGACGCAAAGACGTTTTATCGACGAAGGCGAGGCCGAAGACGCGCACAAGCGCATCGGCCACGCCAAGCTCGACGCCCTGGTCGGCCTCGCCGAAGCGGCCAGCTGCCGCCGTGTTGCGCTGCTGGGCTACTTCGGCGAAACCAGCCAGCCCTGCGGCAACTGCGACGTCTGCCTCAACCCGCCCACGCTGTGGGACGCCACCGAGGCCGCGCAGAAGGCGCTCTCGGCGGTCTACCGCACCGGCCAGCGCTTCGGCGCCGGCCACGTCATCGACGTCCTGCTCGGCAAGACCACCGAGAAAATCGACCGCTTCGGCCACAACCAGCTGAGCGTGTTCGGCATCGGCGCCAGCCAGACCGACAAGGTCTGGCGCGCCGTGCTGCGCCAACTCGTCGTGCGCGGGCTGCTGGAGGTGGATCACACCGCCTACGGCGCGTTGAAGCTCACCCAGGCCGCCAGGCCGGTGTTGAAGGGCGAGGAAACCGTCATGCTGCGCGCGATCGAAGTCCGGCCTGCCCGCAGCAAGAAATCACGTTTCGCGCCCAGCTCCGGCGCCGGCGTCCACGACGACGAAGATCCCTTGTTCCTGTCCCTGCGCGCCTGGCGCCGCGAAACCGCCAACGAGAAAGGCGTCCCCGCCTACGTCATCCTGCACGACGCCACCCTGCGCGAGATCGCCGCGCGCCGGCCTGCCACGCTGGCGGAGCTGGGCGAGATATCGGGGCTGGGGACGAAGAAGCTGGAGGCCTACGGCGAGGCGGTGCTGGGGGTGGTGGCGGAGGGGTGAGGGTGCGGTTGACACCTGGTTATTCGTGGTTACACTCGTAATACCATGCGCGTCGTCATCGACACCTCGGTTCTGGTTGCAGCATCCCACTCGCGAAATGGCGCAAGTTTCCAGATCGTGTCGATGCTCCCCTCGACCCAATTCGAGATTGCGCTGACCATCGCCGTCTATACGGAATGGCATGCTGTCCTGACGCGGCCGGAGCACTTGCCACCCGGCGTGACAGCCGACATGGCGCTTGGGTTCGTGCGTTACCTGGCGTCCGTCGCGCATCTGCAGGATGTGCATTTTCTGTGGCGACCGTTTCTGCGCGACCCGGACGACGACATGGTGCTGGAATGCGCCGTCGCATCGGGCTGCGAATTCATCGTGACGCACAACGTCAGGGATTTTCGCCGCATCGAGGAACTGAACGTGCGGGCCATCACCCCCGCCGATTTTTTGAACCGTTTGAGGAGCCCAACATGACCGCACTGACCGTTCGTCTGCCGAACTCCGTTCATCAAAAGATCAAGGAACTGGCCGAGCGCGACGCCATCTCCGTCAACCAGTTCATCGCCAGCGCCGCCGCCGAGAAAATGGCCTCCGTGATGACGCTTGACTACCTCAAGGCGGAAGCCGCCAAGGGCAAACGCAGCGACTTCGAGAATTACCTTGGACGGGTGCCGGATGTGTCGGCGCAGCCGGGAGACGAGGTTTCGTGATTTGATCGAGGGAAGCCGAGGTCTGAGCTTCGATGCTGATCCCTTCAACGTTCGCGACAAGCAACTGTGACTGACTGCAACCGGCAGGAGGGGACAGCCAGGGCTGTCGCCGGATGGCAGCGGTTCGGATAGCCAATTACCCACATATTGCCAGCAACCATCCGCCTTACTATACTGTTAAAAGTAAGGACAAAAGGAGGTTGCAATGTCAAACGACGCCACACTAACCAGCAAGGGTCAAACGACGATCCCCAAGGAAATTCGGGACAGCCTTTGCATGAAGGCGGGAGACCGGATGACGTTCACGTTGATGCCGGATGCCACAGTCGTCATGCGGGTGAAGTCCAGGAGCGTTACCGAACTGGCGGGTGCGTTACACAAGAAAGGCCGCAAGCCCGTTCCGGTTGAACAGTTGTCGCGGTGATGCTGGGGATCGATACCAACGTCCTCGTTCGCTTTCTGGTTCGGGATGACGAGGCTCAGTTTGAGAAGGCACGCAGACTGATCAAGCGTGAAATCGCGGCAGGGCGCTGCGTTTTCGTAAGCCATTTGGTTATTCTGGAGACAGAATGGGTGCTGCGCAGCCGATACGGCCTGCCAAAGAATCTGATCATAGAGGCCATTTCGGGCTTGCTCGATGCGGCCGATGTTCGATTCGAGGATGAGCCGGCCGTCGAGGAGGCTCTATTCATCTGGAAGGATACGACTGCCGATTTCGCTGGCTGTCTGATCGGTACCAAGAATAGACGGCTCGGCTGTCGAGCGACGGCAACCTTCGATGTGAAGGCTGCCAAGTTGCCGGGGTTTATAGCCGGCTAACAATAGTCGGCGAGCGTCCTGGTCACATTGCGATTGCTGGATGCGTCCCTGGCCTGCCCTGTCAAGTGCCATCTCCTGGCCAAGGGGGAAATCCCAGCGGGCGTAGGCTGGATGGAATGAAATGGAATACGGAAAACGGGTTCGACAACTCACCCCGGATTTCGCTGCGCTGCATCCAGACTACGCTTGCTACGGATTGACCGGCAACGAGTGATATAGGGTGTTTCGGCCAGAGCAACAAGATTAAGAAACAAATTGGGCTCTATACCGTTTCGTGTGGAAATTGACGAGTCAACAGACATGACGGTAACAGCCGTAATCTTGGGGAATGGCCGGCAGCAGAGGGTTTTTCGGCAGATGCTTGAGCCTGGACATGCGCAGGTAGGCGATCGCGAT
>JANJWS010000010.1 GCA_024709425.1 Thiobacillus sp. | reverse complement strand
TGCTTGGCCATCTCCTCGGGCTTCTTCTTGCCCATCGCACGCCGCAGCATGTCGGCGGCGCCGAGGCTATAGCCGGCGAGGATCTGCGCCACCAGCATCACCTGCTCCTGGTAGACGATGATGCCGTAGGTCGACTTCAGCGTGTCTTCCAGGTCGGGATGGAAGTACCACTCGGCCTTCCCGCGCCCGGTCTTGCGCTGCTCGCTCTTGCGCACGATGAAGTCGTCAACCATGCCGGAACCCAGCGGGCCCGGGCGGTTGAGCGCCATCAGCGCGATGATGTCCTCGAAGCAGTCGCCCTTGAGCTTCTTTTCCAGGTCCTTCGCCGAACGCGATTCGGACTGGAACACGGCGGTGGTGTTGCCGTCGGCGAAGAGCTTGTAGACCGCCGGATCGTCCAGCGGCAGGTCTTCCAGGCGGAAGCTTTCCATGCCGGGATGGCGCTGCACGAAACGCACCGCCTCGGCGAGAATGGTCAGTGTGCGCAGGCCGAGGAAGTCGAACTTCACCAGGCCGACCGCCTCGACGTCGTCCTTGTCGAACTGCGAGACCACCGCGTCCGAGCCTTCGGCGCGATACAACGGACAGAAATCGGTCAGCCTGCCCGGCGCGATCAGCACGCCGCCGGCGTGCATGCCGACGTTGCGCGTGAGTTCCTCCAGCTTCTCCGCCAGGCCGAAGAGTTCCTGCACTTCCTCTTCCTGGTCGTAGCGCTCCTTCAGCTGCGGCTCCATCTCCAGCGCCTTCCTGAGCGAGACCGGCTTCACGCCCTCGATCGGCACCAGCTTGGAGAGCTTGTCGCAGTAGTTGTACGGCATGTCGAGCACGCGGCCGACGTCGCGGATCACCGACTTCGAACCCAGCGTGCCGAAGGTGGCGATCTGCGACACCGCGGCGTGGCCGTAGCGGTCCTTCACGTACTGGATCACGCGGTCGCGCCCGTCCTGGCAGAAGTCGATGTCGAAGTCGGGCATCGACACCCGCTCGGGGTTGAGGAAGCGCTCGAACAGCAGGTCGTAGCGCAGCGGGTCGAGGTCGGTGATCGACAGGCAGTAGGCGACCAGCGAGCCCGCGCCCGAGCCGCGCCCCGGCCCCACCGGCACGCCGTTGTGTTTCGCCCAGTTGATGAAGTCCGACACGATGAGGAAGTAGCCGGGGAAGCCCATCTGGGTGATCGTCCCGAGCTCGAACTCCAGGCGCGCGGTGTATTCCGGCAGCTTCGCCGCACGCTCGGCCTCGTCCGGGTAGAGATGGGCCATGCGCTCATGCAGGCCCTCGTACGACCGCTGGCGGATGTAGTCGTCGAGGCTCATGCCGTCCGGCGTCGGGAAGTCGGGCAGGCGGCTCTTGCCCAGTTCCAGCGTGAGGTTGCAGCGCCGTGCGATCTCGACGCTGTTGGCGAGCGCCTCCGGCAGATCGGCGAACAGTTCGGCCATTTCGTCCGCCGACTTGAAGTACTGCTCGGCGGTAAACGGACGCGGACGGCGCGGGTCGCCCAGCATTATGCCCTTTGCGATGCACACGCGCGCCTCATGCGCCTTGAAGTCGTCGGGTGCCAGGAACTGGATCGGATGGGTGGCGACGGACGGCAGGTTCAGCGCCGCGCCGATGTCGAGCAGGCCGTCGATCAGGCGTTCGGTATGCGGCTGCCCGAAGCGTTGCAGCTCCAGGTAGTAACGCCCGGGAAACAGCGTGGCCCAGGCCTCCGCCGCAACGCGCGCCGCGTCGGGCTTGTCATCCAGCAGCGCCTGCGCGACGTCGCCGGCGTCGCCGCCGGACAGGGCGAGGAGACCGTCGGTACCCTCGGCGAACCAAGCCGGGGCGATCTCCGCATGGCCGCGATGCAGGTTCTCCTGGTAGGCGCGCGAGAGCAGTTCGCACAGGCGGCGGTAGCCCTCGCGGTGCTGCACCAGCAGCAGGAGGCGCGACGGGCGGTTGCGGTCGGCGGCGTTCGTTATCCAGACATCGCAGCCAAAAATCGGCTTCAGCCCTTTGCCGCGCGCGGCGCGGTAGAACTTGATCCAGCCGAAGGTGTTGGAAAGATCGGTGAACCCGAGTGCGGGCATGCCGGTCTCGCATGCTCGCGCCACCGCCTCGTCGACCCGCACCAGGCCGTCGGTGACGGAGAATTCGCTGTGCAGGCGGAGGTGGACGAAGCGCGGATCGGTCATGGGGCTGGGAGGGGAAGTCTGACCAGCATTTTACCGCCGGGCACGGGGGCATCAAAAAACAAAAAGGCAGCCGAGGCTGCCTTTTTGTTCGAATTCACGCCGCGTTAATTCGCGCGGCGCTTGAATTCGTTGGTGCGGGTGTCGATCTCGATCATGTCGCCGATCTCGACAAATGCCGCCACCGGCAGTTCGTACCCGGTCGGCTTGATGCGCGCGGGCTTCATCACCTTGCCGGAAGTGTCGCCGCGCACGGCGGGTTCGGTGTATTCGACTTCTCGCACCACGGTGGTGGGCATCTCGACCGAGATCGCCTTGCCGTCGTAGAACACCACTTCGACCGGCATGCCGACGTCGAGGTAGTTGAGCGCGTCGCCGAGGTTGTCGCCCTCGACTTCGTACTGGTTGTAGTCGGCGTCCATGAACACGTACAGCGGATCGGCGTAGTAGGAATAGGTACATTCCTTGCGGTCGAGCGTGACGGTTTCGAACTTGTCGTCGGCGCGATAAACGCTTTCGGTTCCCGAACCATTCAGCAGGTTCTTGAGCTTCATCTTGACGACGGAGGCGTTGCGGCCGGATTTCGAGAATTCGGCCTTCTGCACGACCATCGGGTCTTTGCCGATCATCACGACGTTGCCGGCGCGGAGTTCCTGGGCGATTTTCATGGTGGTATGTCCTGCGTGGATGTGGATTGCTAAGAGTTTGAGAAAACTTGTTATTTTAACCTTTTTTCGGCGAATTCCACCAGCCTGTCGGCAAGCCGCCCGGCGGCGGCGAGCTGCTGCGGCCAGGCGCGCGCGTGCGTGTCGATCGCTTGCCGATGCGCCCGCCACGCGTCCCAGGCATCCCCGACGGCTGGCGCCCCGGGCATGCCGTTCCAGACACGCCACAAGCCGGTGACCGCCTGTGCCGCGGCCGGTTCGAGGCGTGCAACATACAATCCAAGCAGCGCATCGAGTTTGGCGTGGTGCGCCTGTTCCGCCTGCGGATACGCCTGCCACACCAGCGGCCGCGCCGCCCACTGTGCGCGCACGCAGGAGTCCTCGCCGCGCACGAAATTGAGATCGCACGCCCACAGCAGGCGATCGTAGGCATCCTGGTCGGTGAATGGCAGCACGCGGACGCGCAGGCGGCCGCGCTCGCGCACGTCGCCGGGCGTCAGGGCCGGCACGTCGAGCCAGCACGCCAGCTGCGGGATCACCCGCCCTTCCGGAACCAGGCAGGTGACGGCTTCGCTGCCGCCAGCCCACGCATCGAGCAGCCCGGGCAGGGCGAAATTCTCGTAGGCGAACAGCGAAACCCGCCATTCGTCCGGCTGCGGCGGCGCCAGTTGCCACTGCGCCCAGAACGACGCGGCGTTGTCCTGCTGGAACGCGTCGCGCCGCGCCCCGAGGTCCGATTCGGCGGCCAGGCCACCCGTCCCCGCCGTATAGCCCGGAAAAAAGAAATGCTTGGTCAGCGGGAGACGCGGATGCGGCGACGGCAGGCCATGATGCTCGCTGACCCAGACCTCGGCGCTCAAATATTCGAGGTTGATCCATACCGGCGGCGGCGACTGCCCGGCCATGGCGGCGAGATAGGTTTCCGGCAGGGCGCAGCCGAAGGCTTCGACCACCACCTCGGCCGGCACCGCGTCCGGGAACGGCTCGGTCCAGTGCCGGATGTCCACGCCCTCGGCAATTTGCGCCTCCGCATGCGCATCGATCGCCGGCCAGATGCGCGCAAACGCACGCAGATCGTCGACCCACAAGCGTACGCACTGCCGCTGCTCGCATACGAGGGTGCGCGCCAGGCGCCAGGCAACGCCGATGTCGCCGTAGTTGTCGATGACGTTACAGAAAATGTCCCAGCGTGCGCGCATGGCCGGCATCCTAACCCAAGGCGCGGCACCGACGTCACGCACACGTTTTTTGCCCCCACTTGTAAAAACCGATGGCCGGTAGTAAAAAGCGAACAGTTTGGCTTCAAGAACCGAGCAGGTTTGGCATTACCGCAGGGGCATCACCGGGTAGCGCGCTTGAACTCAGACCGACGACACACAAAAATCACGTCGTCCAGTCATCCGCGTCAGCGGTTTTGTATAGTGTTCCGCCAAGGAGGAAGTTTGAATGGCAACAGGTACTGTCAAGTGGTTCAGCGATGCCAAGGGGTTCGGCTTCATCACCCCGGATGATGGCGGCGAGGATGTGTTCGCGCATTTTTCAGCCATCCAGACCAGCGGTTTCAAGACCCTGAAGGAAGGCCAGAAGGTCAGCTTCGAAGTCAGCCAGGGGCCGAAGGGTAAGCAGGCTTCCAACATCCAGCCGCAGGGCTGAGCCGGCCCGCTTCAACAAAAAACCCCGCCACGGCGGGGTTTTTTGTCGGCCGGCAATAGCCTCACATCTTCGCGACCATCGCCTCGGCGAACGCCGAGCACTTCACCTCGGTCGCACCGTCCATCAGGCGCGCGAAATCGTAGGTCACGGTCTTCGCCTGGATCGCCTTTTCCATGCTGGCGATGATGAGGTCGGCGGCCTCCACCCAGCCGAGGTGGCGCAGCATCATCTCGGCGGAGAGGATCAGCGAGCCGGGGTTGACGTAGTCCTTGCCGGCATACTTCGGCGCGGTGCCGTGGGTCGCCTCGAACATCGCCACCGTGTCGGACAGGTTCGCGCCGGGCGCGATGCCGATGCCGCCGACTTCCGCCGCCAGCGCGTCGGAGATGTAGTCGCCGTTGAGGTTCAGCGTGGCGATGACGTCGTACTCGGCCGGGCGCAGCAGGATCTGCTGCAGGAAGGCGTCTGCGATCACGTCCTTGATGACGATGCCGCCACGCCCATTTTCTCCGGGCAGCTCCATCCACGGGCCTTCGCCGATCAGCTTGGCGCCGAACTCGCGTGCGGCGAGCTCATAGCCCCACTTCTTGAAGCCGCCCTCGGTGAACTTCATGATGTTGCCCTTGTGCACCAGGGTCACCGACTTGCGGCCGTTGTCGATCGCGTACTGGATGGCCTTGCGGATCAGGCGCTCGGAACCTTCGATCGACACCGGCTTGATGCCGATGGCGGACGTCTCCGGGAAGCGGATCTTGTTCACGCCCATTTCCTGCTGCAGGAAGGCGATGACCTTCTTCACTGCATCGGAATTCGCTTCCCACTCAACGCCGGCGTAAATGTCCTCGGTGTTCTCGCGGAAGATCACCATGTCGACCTTCTCGGGCTCCTTCACCGGGCTGGGCACGCCGGTGAAGTAGCGCACCGGGCGCAGGCACACGTACAGGTCCAGCATCTGGCGCAGCGCGACGTTGAGCGAGCGGATGCCGCCCGAGGTCGGCGTGGTGAGCGGACCCTTGATCGAGATGACGTAATCCTTCACCGCCGCGACGGTCTCCTCGGGCAGCCACTGGTCGCCGCCGTACACCCTGACCGCCTTCTCGCCGGCAAACACTTCCATCCACGCGATCTTCCGCTTGCCGCCGTAGGCCCTGGCGACCGCGGCATCGACGACTTTCTTCATCGCCGGCGTGATGTCGACGCCGGTGCCGTCGCCCTCGATGAAGGGAATGATGGGGGTGTCCGGGACGTTGAGGGTGTTGTCGGCGTTGACGGTGATCTTCTGGCCGTCGGCGGGGATCTGGATGTGCTGGTAGGTCATGATGGCTTGCTCGGGTAACGTAAAATGGGCGTTTTGGTAATTCGTCCTGCGGCGTGGCGCGATTGATCCTGTTCAACAAACCCTACGGCGTGCTGAGCCAGTTCACCCCGGAAGGGCGCTGGCAGGGCCTGCGCGACCACCTCGGCGTGCCCGGCGTTTACGCAGCCGGACGGCTGGATGCCGACAGCGAAGGGCTGCTGATTTTAACCGATGACGGCGCATTGCAGGCCCGCATCGCCGATCCGCGCCACAAGCTGCCGAAAACCTACTGGGCGCAGGTCGAGGGCACGCCGCGTGACGCCGACCTCGAACCGCTGCGCCGCGGCGTCGACCTCGGCGACTTCGTCACCCGTCCGGCGCAGGTGCGACTGATCGACGAGCCTGCCCACCTGTGGCCGCGCAATCCGCCGATCCGTTTTCGCGCCAGCATCCCCACCGCGTGGATCGAGCTCGTGATCCGCGAAGGCAAGAACCGCCAGGTGCGCCGGATGACGGCGAAGATTGGCTTTCCGACGCTGCGCCTCGTGCGTGCCGCCGTCGGCGAATGGAAACTGGGCGATCTCAAGCCCGGAGAATGGAAAGAACTGCATGTCTGATTCGTACACCTGGATGCCGCACGTGGTCGTCGCGGCCATCGTCGAGCAGGACGGCCGCTTCCTGCTGGTCGAGGAGCACACCGCCGAAGGCCTGCGCCTCAACCAGCCGGCCGGCCACTGGGAACGCGGCGAAACCCTGATCGAGGCGGTACGCCGCGAAGCGCTGGAGGAAACCGCCCACCGCGTCGATCCCACCGCCCTGCTGGGTTGCTACACCACCCACTACCCGCGGCGCGACATCACCTATCTGCGCTTCGCCTACATCTGTAAAGCCGTCGGCTTTGACGCCGAACGCGCGCTCGACGACGGCATCGTGCGTGCGCTGTGGTTGAGCGCGGACGAACTCGCTGCCCACCCCACGCCGCACCGCAGCCCGCTGGTGATGCGGTGCGTGCAGGACTACCTCGCCGGGCGGCGCTTCCCGCTCGACTTCGTGGCGCATTCATGAACGCCAAGTTCGGAAACAGGGCTACCTCTCCCTTGCGGGGAGAGGGTTGGGGTGAGAGTGAAGGCGTTTCGCATCATCCCCGTCGCACCCTCCCCCTGGCCCCCTCCCCTCGAGGGAGGGGGAACAGTCATTGGGATCCTGCTCATGACTAAGGTCGTCGTCGGCATGTCGGGCGGGGTCGATTCCGCTGTCGCCGCCCATCTGCTGAAACGGCAGGGCTACGACGTGCTCGGCGTGTTCATGAAGAACTGGGACGACGACGACAATACCGAGCAGTGCACGGCGCGGCAGGACTTTCTCGACGTGCTGGCGGTCGCCGACGTGCTCGGCATCGAGGTCGAGGCCGTCAACTTTGCGAAGGAATACAAGGAGCGCGTGTTCAGCTACTTCCTCGCCGAATACCGGGCCGGACGCACGCCCAACCCCGACGTGCTGTGCAACGCCGAGATCAAGTTCAAGGCCTTCCTCGACGACGCCATCGCGCGCGGCGCGGAGTACATCGCCACCGGGCACTACGTTGGCAAGGGCGCGGACGCCGCCGGTCGCGCCACGCTGCTCAAGGCCCTTGACGCCAACAAGGACCAGAGCTACTTCCTCTATCGCCTGAACCAGGCTCAGCTCCGCCCTGCCCTGTTCCCGCTCGCCCAGCTGCCCAAGCCCGAAGTGCGCGAGATCGCAGGACAGATCGGCCTACCCAACGCCGCCAAGAAGGACTCGACCGGCATCTGCTTCATCGGTGAGCGCAACTTCCGCGAATTCCTCGAACGCTACCTGCCGCGCGACCCCGGCGACATGAAGACGCCCGAGGGTCGCATCGTCGGCCAGCACCAGGGACTGATGTACTACACCCTCGGCCAGCGCCAGGGCCTCGGCATTGGCGGACAGAAGGGCGGCAGCGAGGAACCCTGGTTCGTCGCCGCCAAGGACATGGGGACGAACACGCTCATCGTCGTGCAGGGTCACGACCATCCGCTGCTCAAGCGCACCACGCTCGCGGCCGGGCAACTCAACTGGATCAGCGGCGTCGCGCCCGATCCCGACAGGCCCTACACGGCGAAAACCCGCTACCGCCAGACCGACGCCGCCTGCCGCATCACCCGGCTCGACGCCAACGCGCTGGAACTCGCGTTCGACGCACCGCAATGGGCGGTCACGCCCGGCCAGTCGGTGGTGCTGTATGACGGCGCGGTGTGCCTGGGCGGCGGCATCATCATATGATTGCGCGCAACGCCTTGCCAGCCAAAATCTGACCAACTAGACTAAGCGCAGATTCTTTCCGGGATGCCCGCCATGAAACCGCCGGTCAACATTTACGACGCCAAGACACAACTCTCGCGCCTGGTGGACCAGGCCCTGCAGGGAGAGGATGTCGTGATCGCGCGCTCCGGCAAACCCGTCGCCCGTCTGACCCGCCTCGCCCCCCAACCGAAGAAGCGCCGCCTGGGCCTGCTGGATGGCCAGTTCAAGATACCCGACGATTTCAACGCCCCGTTGCCAGCGGACGTACTGTCCGCTTTCGAAGGCGGGGATTGATGCGCATCCTGCTCGACACGCACATTCTGCTGTGGAGCATGGCGCAAAGCGACCGCCTGCCCCCCGCCGCGCGCGAGTTGCTGGAGGACATGGAAAATTCGCTCTATTGCAGCGTCGCCAGCCTGTGGGAAATCGCCATCAAGACCGCACTGGGCCGGCCCAATTTCGTTGTGGACCTGCACAAGCTGCGGCAGGCGCTTGGCCGTGTGGGCATTGCCGAACTGACGGTCGAGGGCACGCACACCGAAACCCTGCTGCGGCTCCCCCCCATCCACAAGGATCCCTTCGACCGCATGCTGGTCGCGCAAAGCATGGCCGAACCGCTGGTGCTGTTGACGAACGACGCTATTCTGGCCGAATACTGGGACGGCGTGAAACTGGTCTAGCATGCATTCTGGACGATGCGCGCCCTGCCGTTCCAGCCTCCCATTCCTGATCGAAATACCCGATTCGTACTGCTCATGAGCCAACCCCCCGCACCCGCCGCCAACTTCATCCGCAACCTCATCGACGAGCAGAACGCCGCCGGGAAATGGGGCGGCCGCGTCGAGACGCGCTTCCCGCCCGAGCCCAACGGCTACCTGCATTACGGCCACGCCAAGTCGATCTGCCTGAACTTCGGCCTCGCCGAGTGCTACGGTGGCGTCTGCCACATGCGCTTCGACGACACCAACCCCGAGAAGGAAGAGCAGGAGTACGTCGACGCCATCCTCGAGGCGGTGCAGTGGCTCGGCTTCGCGTGGGGCGAGCACCTGTACTTCGCGTCGGACTATTTCGACCGCATGCACGACTGCGCGCTGAGCCTGATCCGGGCCGGTAAGGCCTACGTGGATTCGCAGTCGGCCGAGGAGATGCGCGCCAACCGCGGCACGCTGACCGAAGCGGGCAAGAACAGCCCGTACCGCGAGCGCAGCGTCGAGGAGAACCTCGACCTGTTCGCGCGCATGCGCGCCGGCGAGTTCGCCGAGGGCACGCACATCCTGCGCGCCAAGGTCGACATGGCGAGCCCCAACATCAACCTGCGCGACCCGGCGATCTACCGCATCCGCCACGCCACCCACCATCGCACCGGCGACGCGTGGTGCATCTATCCGATGTACACCTTCGCCCACCCGATCGAGGACGCGATCGAGAACATCACCCACTCGGTGTGCACGCTCGAGTTCGAGGACCAGCGCCCGTTCTACGACTGGCTGCTCGACGCACTCGCC
>JANJWS010000106.1 GCA_024709425.1 Thiobacillus sp. | reverse complement strand
CACCGGTGAAATCGCCGAACGGCCGGTAAGCAATGTGGTGATGATGGGCATGGGCGAGCCGCTGGCCAATTTCGAAAACGTGGTGACCGCGCTCGGCATCATGCTCGACGATCACGCTTACGGCCTGTCGCGGCGGCGGGTGACGGTATCGACCTCGGGCCTGGTGCCGGCGATGGACCGGCTGGCCGAGCGCTGCCCGGTGGCGCTGGCGGTGAGCCTGCACGCGCCCAACGACGCGTTGCGCGACCAGATCGTGCCGATCAACAAAAAATATCCGCTGCACGAGCTGATGGCGGCGTGCCGTCGCTATCTCGCGCACGCGCCACGTGATTTCATCACTTTCGAGTATGTGATGCTTGCCGGTGTGAACGATCAGCCCGAGCACGCGCGCGAGTTGATCGAACTCACGCGCGACGTGCCGTGCAAGTTCAACCTCATTCCGTTCAATCCCTTTCCGGATTCGGGCTACGAGAAACCGCGCGCCGAGGCATTGCGGGTGTTTCGCGAGATCCTGCAGGATGCGGGTCACGTGGTCACCACGCGCAAGACACGCGGCGACGACATCGACGCCGCCTGCGGCCAATTGGCCGGACAGGTGGCTGACAGGAGCGGGCGGGTGATGAAGCGGCTGCACCGGGAGGCGGCATGAAACACTGGAAATTTCTGCTGCTGGTGCTGCTGCTGTCAGCTTGCGCGAACATGCCTGCGGGCGAAGGCGGCAGTGCAGGGGCGGAACCCGACAGCGAGAGTCGCCAGCGTGCTCGCGCGTTCACCGAACTGGCAGGGGCTTATTACAGTCGCAACCAATACAAGATCGCACTTGACGAGCTGCGCAAGGCGATTACCGCGGACGGCCGTTTTGGCCCCGCGTACAACGTCTATGGACTGATCTACATGGAGCTGGGCGAGGACGGCCTTGCCGAGGAGAACTTCCGGCGTGCCATCGAGCTCGATCGCAACGATTCCGAGGCGCGCAACAATTTCGGCTTGTTCCTTTGCACGCGCGGTCGTCACGATGAAGGGCTGGACCAGTTCGCGAACGCGCTGCGCAACCCGTTGTATCCATTTCCGGAGCGGGCGATGGCGAATGCCGGGCTGTGCGCCGAACGGAAGGGCGACCTTGCGCTGGCGGAAGCCAACCTGCTGAAAGCACTCAAGCTGCAGCCCGACAACGCCAATACCGTCATCCGGTTGGCTGGCCTGAACTTCAGGCAGGGCCGGCTGCTGGAAGCCCAGCGCCTGCTGGGCCGCCATGCGGAACTGGCACCGCCGACGGCCGAGAGCCTGTGGCTCGGTGTCCGGCTTGAACGCAGACTGGGCGATCGGGCCCAGGAGGCCGCTTACGGCCTGCAGCTGCGCAAGCGTTTTCCGGATTCCGATGAGGCGCGCCGGTTGTTGGCGGGGCAATACGAATGAGCGAAGCCACGCCCGTAACGGTCGGAGACACGCTGCGCCAGGCGCGCGAGGCGCAGGGCCTGAGCCGTGATGAGGCTGCCGTGCGGCTGCGTCTGATGCATCGGCAGATCGAGGCGATGGAGATGGGTGATTTCGAGAGCCTCGGGCAGCCCGTGTTCGCCCGGGGCTTCGTACGCAACTATGCGCGCCTGCTCGGCCTGTCGCCCGAACCCCTGTTGGCGGGCATGGGGGGGGCGACGAATGAGCCGGTTGCCGTGCATCGCGAAGCCCCGATGCCTCCGGGCAGTTGGCTGACGTCTCCGTGGTTGCTGCTTCTGCTGGCGGGGGCGCTTCTGCTGGCAATGGTGCCGGTTGTACTCTACTGGTGGCTCAACAGCGAGGAATCCGAGGAAATGTCGCCACCGGTTGCGGTGTCGGACGTGCGCCCACGGCCCGTCGCCGACGCGCCAGCCGTCGCCACAGAGGCGGTACAGGCAACGACGGCGGAGTCGGTGGTCGGGGCCGATGGATCCCCCCTGGACGAGGGGGCACCTGCCGTGGTGGGGGCCGTCGACGTGCCGCCTGTGATGAAGACTGATCCGCAGGCTGCGTCGATGCCATCTGTTCGGGGCGCGCTGCAGCTCGAATTCGGTGCCGAGTCCTGGGTCGAGATTCGCGATGCCACGGGGCGCATGCTGCACCGCCAGCTCAATGTACCGGGCAGCAGCATCGAGGTTCGGGGCGAACCGCCGTTCGATCTGGTGGTCGGTAATGCCGGACAGGTGCGGATGACCTACAACGGCCGCCCCATCGATCTGAAACCCTTCATCGACGTGACCGTTGCGCGCTTCACGCTCGAAGAGTGACGCCCTGTGCAGAAAGCCGAGCAGGAAACATGATGTCCGAGATTGTCCGTCGCCCCACCCGCGAGGTACGGGTCGGCGATGTTCGCGTGGGAGGCGATGCGCCGGTGGTGGTGCAGTCGATGACCAATACCGATACGACGGATGTGACCGCCACGGTTCAGCAGGTGCAGGCGCTCGCCGAGGCCGGCTCCGAGATTGTCCGCGTGACCGTCAATACGGTGGAAGCGGCGGCAGCGGTACCGCGCATCCGCGAACGCCTCGATGCGCTGGGTTGCCGCGTGCCGTTGGTCGGCGATTTTCATTTCAATGGACACAAGCTGCTGACGCAGGAACCAGCGTGTGCCGAAGCGCTCGCCAAATATCGCATCAACCCCGGCAACATCGGCCGTGGCAGCAAGCGCGACGAGCAGTTCGCCACCCTGATCGAACTCGCGTGCCGCCATGGCAAGCCAGTGCGTATCGGGGTCAACTGGGGCAGCCTCGACGCCGCTCTGGCGGCACGCATGATGGACGAGAACGCACGTCTGCCCGAACCGCTCGACCCGGAGGTCGTGATGCGGCGGGCGATGGTTGCCTCTGCGCTCGAATCGGCGAAAAAGGCCGAGGAACTGGGACTCGCCGGTGACCGGATCGTGTTGTCGTGCAAGATGAGCCGGGTGCAGGACCTGATTGCCGTGTACCGCGACCTGTCTGCCCAGAGCGACTATCCGTTGCACCTGGGGCTGACCGAGGCCGGCATGGGCACAAAGGGTATCGTCGCGTCCACCGCGGCGCTGGCGGTGCTGTTGCAGGAGGGTATCGGCGATACCATCCGCGTGTCCCTCACCCCGGAACCGGGCGGTGACCGCACGCAGGAAGTGCGCGTCGCGCAGGAAATCCTGCAGGCGATGGGCCTGCGCGCCTTCGCCCCGCAGGTCACTGCCTGTCCCGGTTGCGGGCGCACCACATCGACTGTGTTCCAGGAGCTCGCGCAGGCGATCGAGCGCTATCTGCGCAACCAGATGCCGCTATGGCGCAGCCGCTATCCCGGCGTGGAAACCATGCAGGTCGCGGTCATGGGCTGCGTCGTCAACGGTCCCGGCGAATCGAAGCACGCCAATATCGGCATTTCGCTACCCGGCACCGGCGAAGTGCCGGTGGCGCCGGTGTACGTCGACGGAGAGAAGACGGTGACCCTGAAGGGCGAGCGCATCGCCGAGGACTTCCAGGCCATCGTCGAGGACTACGTGCAGCGGCGCTATGGACATTGAAAAACATTTATCCGCGTAGGGCGTGAAGAAGCGCGAAGTAAAAACAAGCAAAGACAGGTTTGGGTTTTCTTTGCGCTTCTTCGCGTCCTTCGCGAACAAAAAAGACTTGTAAACATGAGCAACACCATTCAATCCGTACGCGGCATGAACGACTGCCTGCCCGATGCCGCCGACACCTGGCAGGCGTTCGAGGGGATCGTGCGCGACTGGCTGCGGCGCTACGGCTACCGTGAGCTGCGCACGCCGATTCTCGAACACACCGGCCTCTTCAAGCGCGCCATCGGCGAGGTCACCGACATCGTCGAGAAGGAGATGTACACCTTCGTCGACGAACTCAATGGCGAATCGCTGACGCTGCGTCCGGAAGGTACGGCGTCCTCGGTGCGCGCGGTGATCCAGCACAACCTGCTGTACGACGGCGGCAAGCGCCTGTTCTACATCGGCCCGATGTTCCGCCACGAGCGGCCCCAGCGCGGGCGCTACCGGCAGTTCCACCAGGTGGGCGTGGAGGCGCTGGGCTTCGCCGGGCCGGACACCGACGCCGAGCTGATCGTGATGTGCGCCGACCTGTGGCGCACGCTTGGCATCAGCCCGACGCTGCAGCTCAACACGCTCGGCGACTACGCGTCGCGGCACCGCCACCGGCAGAAGCTCGTCGCCTACTTCGAGGCGCATCAGGACGTGCTCGACGAGGATTCGAAGCGGCGCCTGCACAGCAACCCGCTGCGCATCCTCGACAGCAAGAACCCGGCGATGCAGGCGTTGAACGACGCCGCGCCGAAGCTGATGGACGAACTCGACGATGCGGCGCGCGCCCATTTCGACGCGCTGCAGGCGCTCCTGCGCGCGAATGGCATCGCCTACGAGATCAACCCGCGTCTGGTGCGCGGGCTCGACTACTACAACCGCACCGTGTTCGAATGGGTGACCGACCAGCTCGGCGCGCAGGGGACGGTGTGCGCGGGCGGCCGCTACGACGGCCTGATCGAGCAACTGGGCGGCAAGCCGGCGCCGGCTGCCGGCTTCGCCGTGGGGATCGAGCGCCTGCTGGCGCTGATGGAGGCCGCGGGCACGCCGCTCGCGTCCCCCGTCCCGTCCGCCTACATCTGCCACGCGGGCGACGCTGCCGTGGCGTTCGCCGGGCAGGGGGCGTCGGCGCTGCGTGAGGCCGGCCTCGCCGCCGTGCTGCACTGCGGCGGCGGCAGCTTCAAGTCGCAGATGAAGAAGGCCGACGCCAGTCGCGCGCGCTACGCGGTCATCATCGGCGACGACGAGGCGGTGGCCCGGCAGGTCACGCTGAAGCCGCTGCGCAGCACGGCGGAGCAGACGCGCGTCGAATTGCCCCTGGCAATCGACTATTTGAAGAACACGACAACCTGACAAGGCATAACGCGATGGCAACCTACGATCTCGACGAACAGGAACGGCTGGACGAACTGAAGGCCTGGTGGAAGCGCTGGGGCAACCTCGTGCTCATCGCGCTGGCCGTGGTCATCGCCGCCGCCGCCGGCTGGCGTTACTGGCAGAACCGTGTGGTGACGCAGAGCCTGGAAGCGGCCGCGGTGTACGAGAAGCTCACCCAGTCGCTGGCGTCCAATGATGCCAAGGCTGCGCGCGAGGCCGGCGCCATGCTGGTCGACCAATACAAGTCGACCCCCTACGCTGCGCGGGCGGCGCTGCTTCTAGCCAAGCAGAATGTCAGCGACAAGGACCTCAAGAGCGCGCAGACCCAGCTGGAGTGGGCGGCAGCCAACAGCAAGGAGCCGGCCGTGAAGGACCTGGCGCGCCTGCGCCTCGCGGGTGTCCAGCTCGACCAGAAGCAGTACGACGCCGCCCTGAAGAGCCTGTCGGGTTCGCATAGCGATGCGTTCGCCTTCCGCTTCGACGACCTCCGGGGCGACGTGCTGCTCGCGCAGGGCAAGCCCGCCGAGGCGCGCGCGGCCTACGAGAAAGCCTACGGCAGGCTCGAGGAAGGACACCCCTACCGGAACATCGTCGAACTCAAGCTCGACGCGCTGGGGGGTGCGACCAAGTGAGGACGCGGCTGCTGCTCGCGGCCCTGCTGCTCGCCCTGTCGGGATGCGGCACGGTGGGTGGATGGTTCGGCGGCACGCCCAAGGCGAAGCCCGCCGAGCTCGTCGACTTCCAGCCGGCCGCCACGCTCGTCGAGGCCTGGAAGGTCGACACGGGTGATTCCGCCGGCCACCTCTTCCATCCGCAGGCCGACGGCGACGACGTGTACGCAGCGGGCGGCAGCCGGGTGGTCCGCGTCGGCGTGGCGAACGGCAAGCCAGTCTGGCAGCAGGATGCGGGCGTCAAGCTGTCGGCGGGCGCCGGCGCGGGGGCCGGCCTGGTGCTGGCGGGCGGCGCGAAGGGCGAACTGCTCGCGCTCGACCCTGCGAGCGGCGAAGCGCGCTGGCGCGCGGCGCTGTCGAGCGAGGTGACGGGGCAGATCCTCGCGGTCGCCGACACCGTCGTCGCGCGCACCGGCGACGGGCGCGTGCACGGTCTCGCGGCGGCCGACGGCAGTCGCAAGTGGCTCTACAGCCGCAACCTGCCGGCCTTGAGCCTGCGCGGCTCGGGCGGCATGGTCGCGCGTGACGACGTGGTCTACGCGGGCTTTCCCGGCGGCAAGCTGGTGGCACTCGATGCCGCCAACGGCGCCCAGCTGTGGGAAGCCACGGTGGCGCTGCCGCGCGGGGCGACCGAACTCGAGCGGGTCGCCGACGTGATGGGCGCGCCCGTCGCTGACGAACTGCAGGTCTGTGCGGTGGCCTACCAGGGGCGGCTCGCGTGCTTCGACCGCCGCAACGGCGCGGCCCGCTGGGCGCGCGATATTTCCAGCAACACCGGCGTGGCGATGGACGGCGGCAATTTGTACCTGACCGACGACAAGGACGCGGTGATCGCCTACGGCAAGGACAGCGGCCGGGCCGGATGGCGCCAGGACAAGCTGGCGCGCCGCCAGGTCACGGCGCCGCTCGCGTTCGGCGAGTGGGTGGTGGTCGCGGACGGCGAGGGCTATGTCCATCTGCTGTCGGCCGAGGACGGCAGCTTCGTCGCGCGCACCAAGGTCGACGGCGCCGTGCGGACGCCGCCGGTCGACATCGGCCCCGGCTTCGCGGTGCAGACGGTCAAGGGCACCGTCGTCGCTTTCAGGATCAAGTAAACGAGGCGCCGGCCCCTGCGCCGTCGCACAGCAAGGATGATGCTACCCACTCTGGTTCTTGTCGGTCGTCCCAACGTCGGCAAGTCCACCCTCTTCAACCGTCTCACCGGCACGCGCGATGCGCTGGTGCACGACCTGCCGGGGATGACGCGCGACCGCCACTACGGGCGCGGGCGCATCGGCGGCAAGCCCTACCTGGTGGTCGACACCGGCGGCCTCGAGCCCGTGGCGAAGGACGGCATCATGGCCGAGATGGCGCGGCAGACGCTGCAGGCGATCGACGAGGCCGACGCGATCATCTTCCTGGTCGACGGC
>JANJWS010000105.1 GCA_024709425.1 Thiobacillus sp. | reverse complement strand
GGGCTTGGGGTCGGGCGCGCCCCGGTGGGCGGGGGCAGACCCCTTGGTGGTGGGCAGCCCCCCGCCTCACACCCCGAAGAACAGCCGGACGCCCGCCTGGGGTGGCATCGTGCGGGCGGCGCCGCCCTGGGCGGCGACGTCCGTGCTGCCCAAACGCCGTTGCAGGAAGGCAGTGGCGAGAAAGGCGCCTCCCGCCACCAGCGTGAAATTGAGCAGTTGCAGCACCGCGCCCTGCACGCCCTGAAGGGTGAATGCGGCAATACCCAGCAACACCAGGCCGACGTGCGACACGCTCGCGTAGGCCAGCATCGCGCGAAGGTTGGTCTGCGCCAGCGCCGCGACCGCGCCGTACACCAGCCCGATCACCCCCAGGCCCGCCAGCACCCCGTGCAGGTGCTGTGCGGCGTCCGGCGCCAGCGGTGCGGCGAAGCGGATGAGGCCGTAGGCGCCGAGTTTGAGGCCGGTCAATAATGCGACCACTGCGGCCGGGCCTTCCATCGCCAGGAGCGGAAGCCAGGTGTGGACCGGGAAGACCGGCGTCTTCACCGCGAATCCCAGCAGCAACAGCAGGAAGACAGCGAGTTCTACCCCTTCTGGCAACGGCGTCCCGAGAAGGGTCGGCAGGTCGAAGCTGAGGCCGCCAGGCAGCCCTGCGCTGCTGAGGCTCGCGTGATTGAAGGCGAGCAAGAGGAAACCAAACAGCAGCGGCACACCGCCGCCGAACATGATGAGCGTGTACTTGGTGGCGGCATAGCCGCGATGCGGCCCCAGGCCCCACAGGCTCACGAGGAAATACAGCGGCACCAGCGAGAGCTCCCAGAACAGATAGAAGAGCAGCGTGTCGAGTGCGCAGAATACCCCCAGCGTCGCCCCGGCAAGCAGCAGCATGAGACTGTGGTAGAGCCGCGGCAGCCGGCTCACGCTGTTCCACGCGGCAATGCTGGCGCCGAGGAAGAGCACCGCTGTCGCCGGCAGGAACAGCACCGAGATGCCGTCCACGCCGACGGCGTAATGTACGTTCAGACCGGGGATCCAGTCGGCTTTCTCCCGCAGCTGGAAATCCGCGCGCGTGGTGTCGAAGCCGGCGAGGACGAGCAGGCTCAGTACGCCGCCGATGCCGTGCCAGGCTACCGCGACGGCGCGCGCCGACAGCGCTTTGGGCAGCAGCCACAGGGACAGTGCGCCGGCCGGGTACGCCAGCAGGAGAATGGACAGCAGCGGCCAGTCAGACATGGGGGAACCTCGCGGCGAGCGCCTTCAGCGGTGCATCGACCAGTTCGTGCAGCGGCTCCATGCGGAAGCCCGCGTACAGCATTACGATGACGAGCACGCCGGCGATCGCGAGCTCCATCGTGGTGGGGCGCTCGACCGCCACCTTCTGTCCCGGGGGAGGCGGTGCCAGAAAGGCGCGCTGGAACGCCCATAGCAGAAAACCGGCGGTCGCCACGTTGCCCAGCGCCGCCGTCACGGTGGTGAGGGCGCCGAAGCGGTGGATCGCTGCCTCCAGAACCAGATGCGCCGCGTCGAACCCCGGTGTGCCCGGCATGGCCATGATCGCTAGGCCGGCCACCAGGAAGGCGAGGGCGAGCTGCGGGATACGGTCGAACAGGCCACCCAGCCGCGCCAGCGTGGTGGTGCGGGTACGGCGATAGACCAGGCCGGTCATCAGCAGCATGGTCGTCGCCGCGAGGCCGAACGTCACTGCCAGCAGTATGCTGCCCTGCAGGGCGATGACGTCGAGCGTGAACACGCCGATGATCACCAGCGAGGTGTGGCTGACGACGGCGAAAGCGATGAGCGAACGCAGGTTTACGCGCTGCAGCGCCAGCAGTGCCGCGTAGAATACGCCCGCGACAGCGAAGCCGACGACGTAGCGGTGCCACGCTACGACGGCATCGGGTAGGATCGGCAGGACGAAGCGCACCATCCCGTAGATGCCGAGCTTGACGCCGAGCAGCAGGGTTGGCGCAATCGCCATGTCACCATACAGCGCGACCGGGCGCAGCCAGCCGTGGAAGGGGAAGATTGGCGTACGGATGCCGAGTCCGTAGAACAACAGGAAAAAGGCGATCACGCCGAGTTCGTCTGGCAGCGGGTGGCCAGCGAGGACGAACAAGTCGAAACTCCACGCCGCGCCGGTCGTGTCGTGGTAGGACCAGCCGACCACGAGCGCGCCGGCAAGCAGGAGCAGCACGCCGACCGCATGGAACTGCAGGTAGCGGCTCGTCGCAGTCGCGCGCTCCGGGGAGAACGACCAGCGCCCCACGAGATGGCCGACGAGGGCGAGTTCGATTGCCGACACCAGCACGAACCATAGCAGGTCGAGGCTGACCAGCATCGACATCATCGCGGCCTCCACCGCCAGGATCACGGAGAGCAGGCGCGCAGGCTCCGCGAGCATGCGTACCCGCGCATAGAAGGGGAGCAGCGCAACGATCAGCGCCGTCAGCAGCACGAACAGCACGGTCACGCCATCGGCGCCCGCGTGGTAGGCGAGCGGCCCGGCGAGGTGCATATGTTCGGCGAACTGGAAACCCGGATTGTGGACGTCCAGTTCACGGTACAACCATAGCGCCAGCGCGAGTTCCGCGACGCTCACCGCGTGCGCGATGCGCAGCGAGGCCGGACGTTCGCCCAGGCGCCAGAGCACGGCTGCGCCGAGCAGCGGCAACAGTTGCAAGGTCGCGAGCAGGGGCCAGCCGGCGTGCTGGTACCAGAATATTTCGCTCATCACAGGATTACCACAAGGGTGGCCATGACCAACAGCAGCAGATACCGCGGCTGCTCCAGCAGTGATTCGACAAAGCGAAGCCACTCGCCAAGACGGGCGAGCCCGCGCCCGACAGGGCTACCGCCACCCTGGAGCACGAGACGCTGCTCGACACGGTCGAGGCGCTCGGCCGACCATGCCAGTGCGCCGCCGACCACGCCGCGGCCTTTCACGACCTCCTCGTAGGGCGCGAGCAGTTCCGCGGCGCGCTGGCTGGCGGACATGCCGACCAGCCGGCTGACGACGTTCTCGTCGATCGTGCGGATGTCGCGTGCCAGTGCGCGTGTAGGCAGTGTCAGCAGGCGGTCGGCCAGTGGTTCGAGCCAGAATCGCTGCAGGGCGGCGGTGTAGAGTCGCGGACGGCGCGTGAGCCAGGCTGGTGCCGGAGGCGTCGGGGCATCGAGCATGTGCATGTAGGCGGGTGCCGCGAGGAATTGCCACGCGCGCCACAGTGCGTGCAGCGCGGCGTGCCAGGCTGCGAGCGTAAACCAGCCGAGGCCGATGGCGACGAACATGAGCCCAACCTGCGCCAATCCGGCGAACAGCAGCGCCGACTTCACGTCGGACTGGACATAACCTGCCAGCCAGGCGACGAGCACAGTGAGCGCACCCAGCAGGCCGATCAAGACCAGCACGCCCGGCGCATTCACCAGCACCGGCTCCAGGCGAACCAGAAGGAACACGCCGGCATGCACCATCACGGCACCGTAGAAGATCGCCGAGGATGGCGTCGGGCCTTCGAGCGCACGGGCGATCCATGGGGTGAACGGCACCTGGGCGGATTTTGCGAGCGCGGCGAGCATGAAGCCGAGGGCGATCAGGCTGACATAGAGCGTTGGCAGGCGCGCGCTGGCGACCGCCAGCGCATCCCACTCCAGGCTGCCCGCCCAGAGTAGCGCGAGTGCCATCGCCAGCAGCAGGCCGGCGTCGCCCACGCGATTGGTGAGGAAGGCGCGCTGCGCGTTGACCGTCGCAACCGGACGTTCGTGGGCATAGCCGATCAGCAGCCAGGAGGCGAAACCCATCAGTTCCCAGCCGACGAATACCAGCGCTGCGTTGCCCGCCAGTACCACCAGCAGCATGCCACCGGCGAACAGGTTCATGCCGGCGAAAAAGCGGTCGAAACCCGCTTCGCGGTGCATGTATCGGCGCGAGAACTGCAACGTGGCGAGAGTGATGAAGGCGACCACGCTGCCGAACCCGAGCGACAGGCCGTCGAGAGTGAACGACAGCGGGATGCGCCAGTCTCCGCTGGTGAACCATTCGCCCAGATGCAGCGTGTGCGGTGTGCCGCGCAACAGCCCCTGGATAGCGAGCGCGAGCATGACGAGGAAGGCGAGTCCGGCCGCGCCGAGACTGAGCGCCGCCGTCAGCGATTCGCCGGCCTCGCCGCGCGCGCCCCGAACCAGGCGCCGCGACGCGATGAGGAGGGCGGCGAGCAGCGGCAGCGCCGGAACTAGGACAGCCAGTTCGAGTGGCAGGGACAGGGCGGCCATCAGGGAACGGCCTCCATCGACACGTCGATGAGCGCCGGTGGCAGTGCGTCACGGTGGCCGCGCGTCCACGCGACGGAGCTGCGCACCGTCGGCAACGGCGTGTCGTCACCCTGCCAAGGCAGCCAGCCGCTGCCCGGGACGAAGCGCTGGATTGCCGGCGAGTCCGGATCCTTGACGGCGAGCTGCAACCAGCCATGGCCAACCAGTTCCTGCAGCACCGGCTGCCGTGCGTAGATCGCCGACAGCACATCGGGCGTGTGCTCGACGACGACAAGCAGCCGCATCGGCTCGTGGATTTCGATCATCTGTGCCGGCAGGCCGGTACGCAGATCCGAACTCGTGCCGTCCATCACGCCGAACAGGCCGGCGATGTTGTGGGTGACCTTGCTGCCCGAGCCGTAGCGCGCGTTGTCCACCGTCGAGAAGTAGTACTCGAGGCTGATGCCCGCCCCGACCAGGCCATTCGCAACCAGCATGGGTTCGAGCACGCGGCCGTCGGGGTCTGCGCCGCAGTCGTAGGAGATGAGAAAGATGCGACGGTCGAAGAAGGCGCCACGGGTGGCGGCACGGCGGCCGATGAATGCGGCAGCGTTGTTGACGTGGCCGAGTTCGGGGCGTGCCTGCGCGTAGTCGTTGCGGCGCGCCGCAACGTGGCGAAGCGCCTGCGCCTGCGTGATGTCGAGCGGTGCGGAGAGGAAGCGGCGGCAGCGTTCCTGCGCGTGCCGCGCACTCGCCTCCGCGAGGATCGTACGCAGCCCGGCAAGTGCGGTGGCATGGCTCTGTGGCACGAGCGTGGTGTCGTACCAGGTGAACTGGTCGTCGCAGGTGTTGTGTTCGGCGCCGATGAACCAGGTACCGACGGGAATGTCGATGCCGCGTGCGCGCACGCGCTCGCGTACCACGGGATCGTTGGCCATTGCCGCAAACAGGCGGGCGTTGGTGCCGGAATGGCGACCCGAACAGGCGCCGCAGTCGTACGCCGACATATGCGGGTTGTTGAGGCTGTTGGAGCCGTGACCGACGACTGCGACCAGCGGCGCGAAGCCACGGGTGAGCCCGATGGCGGTGAGGAACGCCTGTACGCGCTCGGCCTGCTCGGCTTCGGTGTATCCGGCCCGTGGTGCATCGGGGGTGGCCGGGGTGTCGGCCAGCGCAGTGTAGCGCAGGCGAGTGGCGATGCGGCCGTCTGCCGCTTCGCGCAGGGCTGCGGTGCGGCGGGCGAGGGCGGCGGGCGCCAGCATGCGACCGGCCAGCAGCGCCAGTGCAGCGGGGGCACCGATGAGCGTGGCGAAAAGACCCTGCGCGGGGTCGCGCCGGCTGCCTTGCACGAAGCGCGCCTTCCACGCGAGACGACGTGAACGGCGTGCGAGGTGGGTGTTGCCGGCTGCTTCGGCACCGGGCGCCGCGGTCTCTTCGACAAGGTGCGCGGGGCGCGCACCAACTGGACAGAAGTCCGTGTGCGTCGGCTCGCCGAAACCGTGGTAGCGGATGAACAGGCCAAGATGCGCGGCCGCACCAAGTGTCTCGACGTCCGGCGCGCATTCTTCGATGTGGCGGCGCAGGCCTTCCTCACGGTCGTCCATGCAGAACACCAGCTGCGCACGCGGGGGGGGGCCGGCGCGTTCACGCCATGCGCCGCGGCCGTGATTGGCAGCCAGCGCACCGAAAACCTGCTCGCGGTAGTGGCGCTCGTAGGCCTGCAGCCAGACCCAGGCGGCACGCTCCGGCGTGAGCTCCGCGACGCAGCCGAGCAGGCTGCGGACGTCGTCGGATGTCATCACCGCAAGTGCATCGGCGTCGATGCCGAGGTGCTGGCAGAGGCGGAACAGAGGCCAGGCGTGGCGATCCGGACAGGCGCTGTTGTTCGCGGCGATGGGGGCCTCGCCACGTCGCCAGGCCGTCAGCAGGCGCGCGACCGGCAACCAGTCGGCGTCCTGCTCCTCGCCGGTGCGGCCTGTTGCCGCACGCACCAGGCGATGGGCTTCGTCGGCCAGCCATTCCGGCAATTCGTCACCGTAGAGAGCAAGGCGCACCAGCAATTCGGCGGCGTGGCGACGCAGGTAGCCGCGCAGGCCCGGCAGGCTCGCCTCGATCTTGAAGTGCGCGGCGCACAGCTGTTGCACATGCAGCTGTTCCAGCACCAGATGCACGGCCAGATAGTCGGCGAGGGTGACCGGCGCTCCCCGGCCGGGATGGCGGTCGCGCCACAGCACCATGCCGGACCAGCCCGGCAGTGCCTTTGCCAGCGTTTCCAGATAGTCTTCCCAGCGTGCCGGCTCCAGGCCCGATGCACGCAGCGTCTGCAGAATGGCCTCCAGCGGATCTTCCGGCAGCCGCTCCAGAGTCTGCGTCCAGGTGACGAGGCCGTGCAGCTCGAAGTGCGGGTCATCACGGGCGCTCGCCAGCCAGGCGGCGTAGAAACCGCGGCCGCGCGCGGGGTTGGGCCACGCGACGAGACCCAGATCGAGGTGCGCGGCAAGATGGCGGATGAGGTAGGGGCGGATAGGGTCCAGCACGTTGCGCCCGGTCAGTCTCCGCAGCAGGCCACCCAGGGTGAGGTGCGCCCCTACGCTGCCGAGGAGGTGGACGCATCGGTCTTCCGCGTCCTTGCGCATGGCGTTGGCGGATCCCGGCGAAGCGGCCGCCTGCGGGCCGACCGGTGTCAGCCGCGCCGTGCAGGCCTCCCACAGCCGACGCAGCGATGTGGCCGTGTCCATCCGGCCGAACAGGCCGTCACGGATCGCCGCCGGCACTTCGGGGTCGACACGTTCGAGTACGCCATGTTCTTCGACCTGCCAGCGCCAGCCGGCAGCGGTGGGTACGCTGAGATCGATGCGCAGTGCGGTCATGAGGACCTCGCGGCGACTCAACGATGCGCCGGCGGGTTCCGCGGCACGCAATTCCGGTGTCTCGTCGAGCGCGGCCGCGAGGTCATCCGTGTTGATCCGGCCTTCCCGGAACAGGGTGTGAAAGCGCGTTACCGGCAGGAAGCCGTGTGCACCGGTCGCGGCTTCTGCCGCGCCCAGCGCGTCACGGAAGGACATTTTCTGGAAACCATGCAGGGTGTTGTGGTGCACGAAATCGCGGATCGGCGCCTGCGCAGGCAACACGTGCTCGAGTCGATGCGACAGGCGATCGATGAGGGTGCGCAAGGTGTCGAGATGATCCATGACGTCAGCCTCCGATCAGGACCGTGTAGTGGTGCACCGAAGCGGAAACCAGACGGAGCAGCGGGCCGGGATAGAGACCGAGCGCGAAGCTGCCTGCGGTGAGCACACCGGCGGCAGTCAACTCGCTGCGGTTGAGGTCGGGCAGGTTGCGCATGCGAGCCGAGACCGGTCCGGCGAACAGGCGGCCGACGACACGCACCGCGTAGGCTGCGCTGATGACGACCGTCAGTGAAAGCAGGACCATCCATGCGCCCCAACGTGCATAGCCGCCGACCAGAGCGTGGAACTCGGCGATGAAGCCGGCCGTGCCGGGCATGCCGACTGCGGCGATGAAGGCGAGCGTCACAAAGAAGACGAAGCGTGGCATGACCTGCACCAGCGAGCCGTAGTCGGCGAGGTCACGCGTGTGGGTGCGCTCATAAAGCAACCCGACCAGCAGGAACAGCGCGCCTGCAACGAATCCATGTGCCACCATCTGCATCACCGCAGCGGTGAGCCCGGCGGTATTGAGCGCGGCCAGCCCGAGCAGCACCACGCCCATGTGGGAAATTGACGAATACGCCACCATCGCCTTGAGATCGCGCTGTTGCCACGCCAGCACGCCGCCGTAGACCACGCTGACGAGCGCCAGCGCCATCAGCAGGCCCTGGAGGGCCTCCGCGGCGCCGGGCAGCGTCCACGCGGCGCGGATCAGGCCGTACGAGCCCATTTTCAGCAGCACGCCGGAGAGCAGGATCGATACCGGGCTGGGCGCTTCCACGTGGGCGAGCGGCAGCCAGCCATGCAGCGGCACGATCGGCATCTTCACGCCGAAACCGATCAGCAGGCCAAGAAAAAGGACGACTTGAGTCCCTTCGGGCAGCAGTGCCGCACCCTCGCGGATCAGGGCCATGTCGAAGCTGTGGCCCGGCGCGGCGTCATAGAGAACAAGCAGGGCGATCAGCATGAATACCGATCCACCGAGCGTGTAGAGGACAAAATTGAGTGCCGCCTTCTGGCGGCCCGCGCCGCCCCAGCGGTCGATGAGAAAGAACAGCGGCAGCAGGGTCAGTTCCCAGAACACGTAGAACAGGGACCAGTCGCGGGCGCAGAACACGCCCAGCATCGCCGATTCCAGCAACAGCAGCAGCACGTAGTAGGCCTTGACCCGTTCGCGGATGGCGCCGGATGCCAGCACCGCGATGAACACGAGCAGCGTGGCGAGCCACACCAGCGGCAGCGAGAAGCCGTCGATGCCAAGGCTGAACGCGCTGCCCAGTCGAGGGTTCCAGGTGTGCGTCTCGTACAGTTGCACCGCTGGATTCGACGGATCGAAGGCCGCGCCGAGCCACAGGCTCCAGCCCAGCGTTGTCGCAGCCGCCACCAGTGCGAGACGGCGCGCGAGCCACATCATGCGTAACGGCACTAGCGCGATGAACGCGGCGCCCGCAAGTGGCAGGAGAAGCAGAATCTTGAGCATCGAAAGGGTGCGCTGCGGCGCGCACCGCAGGCAGCGCGCCCATGCATTGACATCAAATGTGCAGAATATAAGATAAGATTATCATAAAATGTTCATTAGGTGATTCTGATGGAGAGCAAGACCGCACGCCTGACCATCCTGCTCGATCCAGCCAAGAAGCAGGCGTTCGAGCAGCTGTGCGCGCAGCAGGACGTGACCCCCTCGCAGGTGGTGCGGCAATTGATTCGTGACTATCTGAAGGCGCACGGCGTCGAGTGGCAGCCGAGCGGTCCCGCCGCAACGGTGGCCCTGCGCAAGCCACGCTGAGTGGGGCTTGCAGAAGATGCAGCGACGGAAAGGCTAGAGGTGGACTTCGGTCGCGGGTTTGGCGGCCATGATGGCGATGGCGAGTTCGAGGTCGATCTGGGCGGGATTCGCGGTGTCCGCGTGGCCTAGGTGTTCGATCAGTTCGTCCTGCTCGAGGATTTCGCGGCGGCCATCGGCGTGTTGCAGGTAGGCGGCCCAGGGGACGAACTTGGTCTGCGGGAACTGTTCGCCAGGGCTCGGTGAAATGTCGATGTTGAGGCCGGCAATGAAGACCACGTTGCGGCCGTTCATCGCCGATGTCTGCACGAGGCTGCGGTAGGTGCGGTCGAACTCGGCGAGTGTATTGGCGCACGCCGCGGTGAGCAGCGGGTGCTTCGAAGTGAGGATCCAGGGCATCGGCGCGAGCAGGTTGTTCTCCAGCTGGTCCTGCAATGGGTCCAGATAGCCGCTCTTGTGGCGGAAGTAGAAATCCTCGGCCGCGAGATGTTCGCCGATGGGCGTGCTGCCGGTCAGCGGCCAGGTGTCGACGCCAATTCGGGCGATGAAATCGCTGGACGCGGCAAAGATGTGGCCGGTGCTGCGTGTCGCCAGCGGCGGGGGCAGTTCCTCGCCGACCGCACCCTGCGCCAGGTTCTCGAAAATGAGAAACAGGCCCTGTGCGCGCGGGCTTGCGATCAGCTGGTAATCGACAAGCACGGCCAGTTGCCCTTCGTGGCGCAGCAGCCGGATGTTTTCGCAGGCGTAGCTGTATTCCGTCATGTACCAGTCGAGGACGCGGCCCACCTTGCCGCAGCTGCAGCTCAGATGTTCATCTTCGGCGCTTAGCCGCCGGTATACCCCGAACTTGCCGGTTTCGGCGTCGTAGCCAACATGGCTTGCCTGCAACAACACGAGATCCTTGCCGTGATCCGCGTGCGGACTGTGGCGGTCCACCGAGACGATGCCACCGACGCGGCCGTGGTTGAAAGGAAATGCGCCGAAATGTTTGGCGAGCAGGATGATGGGGAAACCCTGGCTTTCATCCGAGCAGAACGCCCGCGACGGCATGATCTTGCCCGGCGTGAAGCCCAGTGACAGGCACCAGTTATACAGCTTGGGGACGAATTTCTCGTAGCACATCATGCGCCCATCGAGGCGAAAGCTGTGCAGGGCGCTGGCGATGCTTGCGCGATGGGAAAACATGCGGGCTAGGATGACCGGGAGGAAGTTGTTGTTATAATAACAAGCTTTTTACAACCGTTGGACAAGTCGATGCCGGCGTCTCCCGGCCCAGTGAATCCATGAATTCCCAGCTTTGCCGTTTCCTGCCGTTCCTGCGCTGGTTGCCCCTCAGGGGCGACGACGTCAAGATCAATTTCCTTGCCGGCCTGACGGTTGCGCTGGTGCTGATCCCGCAGTCGATGGCCTACGCCCAGTTGGCCGGCCTTCCTGCTTACTACGGCCTGTATGCGGCGTTTCTGCCGGTCGCGGTTGCCGCGATGTGGGGATCGTCGAACCAGCTGGCGACCGGCCCGGTCGCCGTGGTGTCGCTGCTGACGGCGTCGTCGATTGCCACGCTTGCGGCGCCCGGCAGCGACGACTTTATCGCCCTGGCGATCATGCTGACGCTCCTCGTCGGGTTGATCCAGTTGGGACTTGGCTTGTTCAAGCTCGGCGTGGTCGTCAATTTCCTTTCGCATCCCGTGATCGTCGGCTTCACCAATGCCGCGGCGATCATCATCGGGTTGTCGCAGGTGTCGAAGCTCCTCGGCGTATCGATGCCGCGAAGTGAATCGTTCATTCGTGACATTGCGGGCGTCTTCCAGCAGGTTGGCGACACGCACTGGCCGACCTTCGCCATGGGCGTGGGTGCGATGCTCCTGATGTGGGCGATGAAGAAATACACGCCCAAATTGCCGGGCGTACTGGTTGCTGTGGTGCTGACAACCCTGATTTCCTGGGCAATGGGTTTTGAGCGTAATTCAAGCGGGACCCTGGAACAGGTCTCCGATGGCGAGCTCCGCGCCCAGATCGAACGCGTGGTCCAGGCCAACGCCGAAGTCAATCGCCTGAATGCCGACGTGGCCGCGAGAAACGAGGCCCTGACTGCTGCGATGAAGGCCGAGAGTGAAGAGAGCATCGCCTCCGTGAATCGCGAGGCCGAGTTGTCCCTCGCGCGGCTGGCGCTGCGTCATGCGGAAGAAATTTCCGCGAAGGAGCGCAGGAATCTGCGTCTCATTCCGGTCGTGCGGCAGATCGACGAAGCGGGCGAGACCGTTGCAGTGTTCCCGGCAGGGCGGGCGCCGGCAGGCGTGCAGCTCGATTCGACCGAGTATCGCATCCGAAAGCTTGACGGTACTACCTTCAACCTGATCGGTGGCGGCGAGGTCGTGGGCACCATCCCCGAAGGCCTGCCGCAGATCAGCCTGCCCACGCTGGACATGGGCAAGCTTGGAACCCTCCTTTCCGCAGCCCTGGTGATCTCCCTCGTCGGCTTCATGGAGGCCATCTCGATTGCCAAGGCAATGGCGGCCAAGACCAAACAGCGACTCGATCCCAACCAGGAGCTCATTGGCCAGGGCCTGGGCAACCTCGCCGGCAGCGTCTCGATGGCCTACCCGACGTCTGGCTCGTTCTCGCGCTCGGCGGTCAACATGAACATGAACGCGACCTCGGGCCTGTCGTCCGTCTTCACGGCACTGATCGTGCTCATCACCCTGCTGTTCCTGACGCCGCTTCTGTACCACCTGCCGCAGGCGGTTCTGGCGGCGATCATCATCATGGCGGTCGGTGGCCTGGTGAACGTCGAGGGTGTCAAGCATGCCTGGAAGGCGCACAAGCATGATGGCGCGGCTGCCGTGGTCACGTTCTTCGCGACCATGTTCTTTGCGCCCCATCTCGACAACGGCATCTTGGTCGGCGCGGGGCTGGCGATCGTGCTGTTCCTGCTGCGGTCCATGAAGCCGCGCGTCGCATTGCTCGGCCGCTACAGCGACGGCACCCTGCGCGATATCAAGGTCAATCCCGACCTGCCGACCAGCGAGCACATCATGGCGATGCGCTACGACGGTTCGCTCTACTTCGCCAACGTGTCCTATTTTGAGGATACGGTGCTCGAAGCTTTGGCCTCGCGTCCCACCGCCAAGTACGTGCTGATCGTCGGAGACGGGATTAATCAGATGGACGCCTCCGGTGAAGAAGTCGTGCATCATCTGGTCGAGCGCTTGCGGGAAATCGGCGTCACTTTGGTGTTTTCGGGCCTGAAGAAGCAGGTGCTGGATTGCATGCGGCAGACACATCTGATCGAGGCGGTCGGCCAGCAGAACATCTTCGCCACCGAAGACCAGGCGATCGCCTCGATCTACGAACGCCTCGGCGAGGCGGCGCGCGATGATCTCTTCTGCGCGGTGAAGCCGGTCGCTGCGTAAGCGCTACGACGAGAGGCAGGCATGGAAATCAACTCCATCACCAAGAAACTGCTGTTCAATACCGTGCGGGTCGATACCGTGCTGGAGGACGGCAGCGAGGGATCCGGCACTGCCTTCGTGGTGAGCCACACGCATCCGCGTGGCACCGCCACCTTCATCGTCACCAATCGGCATCTGGTCGACGGTGTGCGCCGCGGCGGCCTGGTGTTCACGCAGAAGCGCAACGGCCAGCCGGTGTTCGGCCAGCGCTTCCAGCTCAACATCGAGGATTTTCCGCACGCCTGGTTCATGCATCCGGATCCCGAGGTCGACCTCGCGATCATCCCCATGCGGCCGCTCGAGCAGGCGGCGCGCGACCAGGGTGTTGAACTCTATTACCACGCAATCGACAGCCGCCTCGCGCCCGACGCCGCCACGCTGCGCGCGCTCGATGCGCTGGAAGAAGTGCTGTTCGTCGGCTATCCGAGCGGCGTGTGGGACCAGGCCAACCTCATGCCCATCCTGCGCCGCGGCACCACCGCGACGCCGATGGCGCTCGATTTCGAAGGCCGCAAGGAATTCCTCATCGACGCTGCGGTGTACCCCGGATCGAGCGGCAGCCCGGTGTTCGTCTATCAGCCTGACGCGATGCGGCCGAACCAGGGTGGCGGCAAGAAATTCCTGTTCGCCGGCGTCGTCGCCGCGGTGTTCTTCCGCGAGGAAGCCAACCACCTGGTGCCGGCGCCGGTGCCGGCGAACAACCACGGCATGGTGATGGGCTCGGAAATGATCGACCTCGGTCTCATCATCAAGGCCGAGGCCGTGCTCGAAGTCATCAACGCCTACCTCGGCAAGTGGATCGAGTGATCGCTCCGGACCGTACTGATCGACGATGAGTGCAATGCAGAACAACAAGATAACCTACCCTGGCTTCCATGAAGATTCCCACGGCCTGACCATGTTGTCGCGGATCGTGCTCGATGGCTGGCTTTTCGGCCTCATTCCGGAAACCGAGGACTGCGCCGGCTGGGATCTCCAGCGCATGCAGAAGCTGACGGATGAAGTCGAGCGGGAATGGGACAAGTATGGCAACCTGCCGAGCCTTCTGCCGCCGGACCTGCGTGCGCGCCATGCCGCGCTTTACGAAATGGCCACCGTGCGCGCTAGATCACGCGGCTGGGATCCGGAACTCGACGACGACGAGTGAAGCGCACCCGAGCTCGATTCGCTCATTGGTGGTCGTAGCGCTCGGCGAGAGCCTGCAGGGCCATATCCTTGCTGGGAAAAATGTTCTTCCTGTCCATGGCCTCGTCCAACCCGGCGCGCGTCAGTGCTTCCCGGACCTGCTTCTTCAGCCCCGACAGCATCAGCGTGACGCCCGCGCGCTGGAGGTCTGCGGCGAGTGCGCGCAGCTTCTCCTCTCCAGTCGCATCGATCTGGTTGATGCCGTTGCCGATCACCAGCACCGCCTTGGCCTGCGGGAACTGGCTGATCGCCTTCATCACCGCCTGCTCGAAGAAGGCCGAGTTGATGAACACCAGCGAGGCGTCGAAGCGCAGCGCCACGTAGTGTTCGCTGATCGGCGGCAGGTCGTGGCTGGCCGCGCCGGCGAGCGTGCCGTCACGGGTTTTGCCCAGCACTTCGCTGCGCGGCTGCATCACGCCGTGCAGGAACAGCAGGATGGTCAGTACCACGCCGACCAGCACGCCGTTCGCGAGTTGCGGCGCCATCACCAGCGTGGCGATGAAGGTGAGTCCGCCGACGACGCCGTCGCTCTTGCGCACGTTCCAGGAATGACGCAGCGTCTTGAAGTCGATCAGTCCGAACACCGCGCTCATCACGATGGCGGCGAGCACCGGCTGCGGCAGGTGGTAGAAGTACTGCGTGAGGAACAGCATGACGATGACGACGCCGACCGCGCTGATGATCGCGTAGAGCCCCGTGCGTGCGCCGGATTTCGCCGCCACGGCCGAGCGCGAAAACGAGCCCGACACCGTGTAGGACTGGAAGAAGCTGCCGACGATGTTGGCCAGGCCCTGGCCGATCAACTCCTGGTTGGGGTCGAGCTTTTCCCGGCTCTTGGCGGCAAGCGCGCGCGAGATCGAGGTCGCTTCCATGAATCCGATCAACGCCATGATGAAGGCCGTGCCCAGCAAGCCGGTCATCACGCCCAGGTCCATCGACGGAATCGTGAAGCTGGGCAGGCCGGCGGGGATGTTGCCGACGACCTGGCCGCCGCCCGACAGGCGGAACTGCCCGTCCTTCATGCCGACGAAGCGCCAGGATGCCGCTATCCAGCCTGACTCGGTCGCGGCCCGATAACGCACCATGCCGTCTTCCCCCGTGACGGGCTCGAGCGCGTAGCGGAACACGGCGACCCGCTGACCATAGAGCTGCTTCTTCAGGCTCTGCTCCTCGCCCAGCAGGCGCAGCTCTTCCGCTTCCAGCGAATAGTCGTGCGCGTCGGTCTTGGCCAGCGTGGCGATGCGCTTGCGCACCTCGCCCTGGGCGGTCTTGTTGCGCGTGAGCGCCGCTTCAAGCTCGGCGAACTGCGCGTAGGCCGCGCGCGCGTCGGCATCGACGATCTGCCCGGGGGCGACCAGCGCCGTTTTCTCGAAGCCGACGGCTGCGCTGATCACGGTGCCGAGGACGACGACGGCGAGCACGCCGGGCAGCTTGGGCAGCCACTTCTTCAGCAGCGACATCACGATCAGCGTGCCGATGCCGAAGGCGATGGTCGGCCAGTGCGCCAGCGGCAGCTGCATCGCCACATGCCAGAGATCGCGCAGGAACATGTCCGAGCGCGGCATCGGCACGTTGATGAAGGTGTTGAGCAGCGACAGACCGATGATCAGCGCCGCGGCGTTGGTGAAGCCGTTGATCACCGGGTGCGAGGCGAGGTTGATCAGCACCCCCATGCGGAAGCCGCCGAGCGCGAGGCGCAGCACGCCGACCATCAGGGCGAGCGTCATCGACAGCGCGATGAATTCGTCGGTGCCGCGGCTTGCCAGCGGCTCGATTGCCGCCGCCGACATCAACGACAGCAGCGCGACCGGGCCGGTATGGAGGAAGCGCGAGGCGCCCCACATGGAGGCGATCATCACCGGCAGGAAGGCGGCGTAGAGGCCGTAGACCACTGGCAGGCCGGCGAGCGTCGCGTAGGCCATCGATTGCGGGATCAGGATCAGCGAAACCGTGATGCCGGCGATGAGGTCGCCGCGCAAGGACTCGCCTTTCAACGGAAACCAGCGCAGGAAAGGGAAAAAACGATTCAGCATGACGGGTCAGTCGTGGAAATGGCAATCTCCCCATGCTTCACGCATGGGGCAGGAACCGGGCGCTCCAGACTATAGGTGCGCCCGCGGGCGGCTGGCTCAGGCAGCGCGTTCGTGCGCGACGCCTGCTTCGCTGTGGTTGGGTTGCGTTGCAGCCTCGCTGCTGGCGACCATGACTACCGGCACGGGAATGGCGTCCTGGCGCACCGTGCCCTTCAGCAGGCCGCGTCCGAAATAGCCGGATTCGTTGCAGATGAGGAAGGCCACGTCCGGACGCTTGCGCAGCGCGTGGATCAGCGAGGCGGGCGGTTCGCCGGTCAGCACGGTCACGCGCGGCTGGAGACCGGCCGCGTCGAGCGTCGCCTGGAAAGGCGCCAGCAGGGCCCGTGCCTCAAGCTCCGACTGGAAGGTCAGCACGGTCAGGCCGTGCTTGAGGCGGACGCAGGTCTGCACCACGTATTGCATGACGTCGGCCGGCAGTTCGCTGCCGAGATACAGTCCGACTTGCGGCAGGTGGGCGGCAGTCACCGCTACCTGGGGGGCGGGTGCCGCCGGCGCGGCGCTGCCCGCGATGGCGCGCGACTTCTGGCGGCGGTTGAGGTTTTCGCCGACGTTGGCAAAGGCGAGGGCATCGAGCATGCGCTTGATTTCGTGGGTCAGTTTCATCGTGGGCTCCTGTGCAGATTCTGGATGCCTTGCCTAAAGCATTGTCCGTGCCAGAAAAAAATGCTTGGTTAATCAATTGGGTAGGGATTTACTGTAGATTTTTGATCGGCCCTTGTATGTTGCATAATGTGGCGGTGACTGTTACATGTGTTGTACTATGCAACACTTTCGGTCCGGGGCCAACCCATGCCCACCCTCCGTAACAAAATCTTGCGTACCTACGGCTTTTCCAAGCTCGTCATGCTGGGCTTCGCTGTCGTGGTGTTCGTTGACCTGCACTATATGAACCGCCAGATCGAGGCGGGACAGGCGGTCACCGATTTCCGCGAGGCAACGCTGGAGATGCGTCGTGACGAGAAGAATTTGTTTCTGTACCGCGATTACGCCAGCCTCGAACAACTGCTCACCGAGATCGAAACCGCGCAGCGCTCGCTCGTCGAAAATCAGGAGACCTTTGCGGTCATCGGCGGATCTGCGAAACTGCGTCGGGCCCAGGGTTTCCTCGAGCGCTACCGTGCCGAACTCGAACGTTACCCGTTACTGAGTCAGCCTGATCAGACGTCCGCGCGCGGCGTAATCCGCGACCTCGGTCATGCCCTCACCGAGGCGTCCAGTGAACTGTCGCGTGGCGAACGCCAGCTGTTGGCCGAGGCGACTCGACGGGCTGGTCTGATGCTGATGCTGGCCTTTGCCGGGGTCGTGGTGGTGGGTGTGGCCGGGGGACTTTTCCTGGTGCGGCGGGTGGTACGGCCCCTGCGCGAGCTCGAGGCCGGCCTGCATGCGATCGACGAAGGCCGCGCACGCACCCTGTCGATGCCTGCGGGCGATCAGGAGATCCGTTCCTTCGTCAACGCCTTCAACGCCATGCTGAAGCACATGCGGCAGCAGCAGGACCAGGCCAAGCGCAACGAAAAGGCGGCGGCGCTCGGCGTGCTGGTGTCGGGTGTGGCGCACGAACTCAACAACCCGCTTTCGAACATCTCCACCTCGGCACAACTGTTGCTCGAAGAGGGCGAGGCGGGCGATGCCGAGACGAAACGCCTTTGGCTGACGCAGATCGACAGCGAAACGGAGCGCGCACGTCGCATCGTGCGGCGGCTCCTCGACAGCGTGCGCCAGCCCAAGCTGCATCGACAGCGTTTGCCGCTCGCAGACCTTGTGCAGTCATCGCTGACGCTGGTCAACCGCCAGTTGCCCGCGGGCGTACAGGTGTGCGTGGGGACGATGGCCGACCTCGAAATCGAGGTCGATCGCGAACGGCTGCACCAGGTGTTCATCAACCTCATCAAGAACGCCGCCGACGCCGGCGCGCGGCACGTCACGGTGAGCGCCGCGCCCCACGCCTGGGAATCCGAGCTTGCCGAGGGCGCTGTGCTGGTGGGCGATCCGGCGATGGTTGTCGAATCGAGCCCGGCCATCCGGATCACCGTGGAAGACGACGGCCCCGGGATACCTGCTGATGTGCGCGAGCACATCTTCGACCCCTTCTTCACCACCCGATCCAGCGGCGAGGGCACCGGTCTCGGTCTTTATCTCGTCGAGGAGATCGTCAGCGAACACCAGGGCTGCATCGTGCTTGATGCCGCGGCGGGCGGCGGCACCCACTTCTCGATCTGGCTGCCCGGAGCCAGGGACAACACCTTATGACTGCCATCCGCATCCTGCTGATCGACGACGAAGCGATTGCGTTGACCAATCTGAGTCACGTCCTGCAGCGCGAGGGCTACGCGGTCACCGCCTGCAAGGACGGCGAATCCGGTCTCGCCGAGCTGCGCAAGGCAGACTTCGACCTTGTTCTGACGGACCTCAAGATGCCCGGCATCGACGGCATGGAAGTCCTGCGTGAGGTTCGCGCCCATCATCCCGACGTGCCGGTGATCATGATCACCGGCCACGCCTCGCTCGACTCCGCGGTCGAGGCGATGAAGGCGGGCGCTTACCACTACCTTGCCAAGCCTTTCCGCCTTGCGGAGGCGCGCGAAGTCGCGCGCGCCGCGCTCGAGCTGCGCCGGGTCAAGCGCGAGAACCAGGATCTCAAGCTGCGCATCGAGCAATTGCAGAATCCGCATACCCTCATCACCCAGGATCTCGGCATGCAGCGCCTGCTCGAGACCGCGCGTCAGATCGCCACCAGCGACAGCAGCGTCGTCATTCACGGCGAGTCGGGCACCGGTAAGGAACTGCTCGCGCGCTACATCCACCAGCACAGCCGCCGCGTCCAGGGACCCTTCGTCGCCTTCAACTGCGGCGCGCTGTCCGAGGACCTGGCCGCGAGCGAGCTGTTCGGCTACGAGAAAGGTGCGTTCACCGGCGCGCAGATGCGCAAGATCGGATTGTTCGAGGCGGCCAACGGCGGCACGCTTTTCCTCGACGAAGTCGCCGAACTGCCGATGTCGGTGCAGATCAAGCTGCTGCGTGTGCTGCAGGAGCGCGAGGTGCTGCGCGTCGGCGCCGTGGAGCCGGTGAAGATCGATGTACGCGTGCTGGCGGCGACCAACCGGGACCTGCGCGAGGCGGTCGAGGCCGGCCACCTGCGCAATGACCTGTATTTCCGCCTCAACGTCGTGACGCTGTCGCTGCCGCCGCTGCGCGAGCGTCGTGACGACATTCCCCTGCTCGCCTATTTCCTGTTGCGGAAGTTCGCCGTGACCATGGATCGCCCGGTCGAGGAAATCACCCCGGAAGCCATGCAGCAGCTGGTCGAATACGACTATCCGGGCAATGTGCGCGAACTGTCGAACTTCATCGAGCGCGGCGTCGCGCTCGCGCAAGGCGAGGTGCTCGACGTCGAGTACCTGCCGCAGCATCTAGGCAAGCTCACCGTGCGCGTATTCGCGCCCGAAATGGCGGCAGCGCCGGCGACGCTGGAGGCGCAGGAGAAGGCGCATATCCTGCAGGCGCTCAAGCTGGCAGGCGGCAACCGCAGCGAAGCGGCGCGCATGCTCGGCATCGATCGCGTGTCACTGTGGCGCAAGCTGAAAAAATACGGGGTGACCGAGAAGTGACGCGGCCCGTGTCGACTCCCCGGGATATCGCGGCGATCATCGCCGAGGCTGCGTCGATCCTGGGTCGCGGTGGCGTGGTCGCCTTTCCGACCGAGACCGTTTACGGTCTCGGCGCCGCCGCCGTCAATGTCGCTGCGGTGCGGCGGGTGTTCGCCGTCAAGGGACGGCCGGCCGATCATCCACTGATCGTCCATATCGCCGGGGTCGACGCGTTGGATGACTGGGCACGCGCGATTCCCGATGCCGCCCGCGAACTGGCGCGTATCTGCTGGCCAGGACCGCTCACGCTGGTGCTGCCGCGTCGCTCGCACGTGTCCGACACCGTCACCGGCGGGCAGGACAGTGTCGCCTTGCGCATCCCGGCACACCCGCTGGCCCTGCAGCTCATCACCGCGGCGGGGGCGCTGGTCGCTCCCTCGGCCAATCGCTTCGGCCGCATCTCACCAACCACGGCAAGGCACGTGGCCGATGAACTGGGCGACAGTATCGACCTGGTCGTGGACGGTGGTCCATGCACGGTCGGCGTCGAGTCGACGATCATCAGCCTGCTGGGGGTGCAACCGGTGCTGCTGCGCCCCGGCGCGATCCTGCCGGCTCAGATCGAGTCGGTGCTCGGTGAGTCGCTTGCGCGGTGCGACGGCGGGGTGCGCGTGCCCGGCGCGCTGCCGGCCCACTATGCGCCGGTCACCCCGCTCGAACTGGTCGAGCACAAGGATCTCGACGCACGTCTCACCGCGCTGGCCACGCCCGGTGGTGTGCGCCTCGCCGTGCTACGTGCCGGTGAACCGCCGGGCGCGCTGCGGCCGGGCGTGCAATGGGTAGCGATGCCGGACGACGCCCAAGCCTACGCGCGCGTGCTCTATGCGACATTACGCCGCGTCGACGCCGCCGGCCATGAACGCCTGCTGGTGGCGATGCCGCCCGACCGGCCCGCATGGCTGGCGGTGCGCGATCGCCTCGGTCGCGCCGCCCGAGCTTTCGCAGTGCCGAACCGTCCCCCGCAAAGTGGAGGCGGGCAGGAAACGAGCCCCAATACCGCAGCTGGAAGTGACGGTAAGCGTGCAATGGTCTTGCCTGGCCGTCGAACCTGAGAATGGCAGTTGGCTGCTCTTTACCCTCGCGAACGTCGAATGAATGCTGAATTTTCTGGCTTCGATCGCCTTCAGCCGTTGGGCGAGGCCGCTACGCATCCACGGGCGCGCCTGCTCACGCGCCTGCCTTTACACTCGCAAGGGGGGGGCCGTGTCTGTAAAGCCGCCAACGGGCATGGCGCGTTGCCACCCCTGACCATGACCGGCCCTGCCCGTTTCCCGCGCTCCATCCCTCTGATGAAGTCTCCAGGCGATCAACCAAGCCCGCAAGCGGGCAAGTCGCCGCTTATCCCGCAAGTGGGAAGGGGGAACTCGGAATCACTTCACGATGTTTCACGCAAAAGCGGCAACAACCACGCGATCAGACGCACCATCGGGCACGTCCAGCTGAGGTTTCCAGGTTGCAGGCACGTCAAGCCAATCAACCGGCCTGGTGCGATCTTCATGGCGGTTGGCACAGTCAACGGCGGTTTTCAGGATAATGGCGGCTTGCCGTCCTTTGGAAAATCCAGCATGACCCAGCATTTCGTGTCCCGCGAGCAGCCCGTCTTCGACACCCACCTCGAGCATTTCGACCGCGACGTCATCGAGGCGTCGCGCGGGCAACCCATCCTGGTCGATTTCTGGGCCGACTGGTGCCCGCCGTGCAAGGCGTTGACGCCAGTACTGGAACGCGTCATCGCGCATCATGCCGGCAAGATCCGCATGGCCAAGGTCGAGGTCGACGAGGGCGCCAACATGAAGCTCGCTGGGCGTTACGGTCTGCGCGGCTTTCCCACGGTGCTGCTGTTCGTCGACGGCGAGATCGTCGGCCGCTTCGCCAGCGCCAAGCCGGAACACTGGGTGCGCGAATTCATTACCGAACATACCGGGATTGAATAAGCCCCTCTGGGTGCTCGACACCAACGTCGTTCTCGACCTGCTCCACTTCGCCGAGCCGACGGCGTTGCCGATTCTGGATGCGTTGCTTGCGGGCCACATCGAATGCCGCACCAGCGCGGCGACGCTGGCGGAATTGCAGCGGGTGCTGGGCTATCCGGAATTTGGTCTCGATGCCGCCGCGCAGGCGGCGATTCGCGAACGCTACGACGCCCTCGCGCGATGTGTCGAGGCGCAGTGCGACAGCGCGCTGCCGCGTTGTCGCGACGCGGACGACCAGAAATTTCTCGAGCTCGCCGCTGCCGCGGCAGCTGGCGTGCTGGTGAGCAGGGATCGTGCGCTGCTCAGGCTCGCGGGGCGCCGTCAACTGCCGTTCCGCATCCTTTCTCCGGCGCGGGCGGCGGCGGATCTCGCCGCCGATGCTATGCTTGCCGCATCCCGCTCGCGAGGTCGGCCATGATCCCTGCGCAAAACCGCCCCCTGTCGCGCATCGCCCTGCGCATCCTGGGCCTCATCGAGGCCGTCGGTCTCGTCATCATCACCCTCGCAACGCTCGTGGCCGGCGCGATCGAAGTGCAGACCATGGTTGCCGCCGGTACGGTCACGCTGGCCGACCTGCTGCTGCTGTTCCTGTATCTGGAGATACTCGCCATGGTCGGCGTGTATTTCCGGTCCGGCCAGTTGCCGGTGCGCTTTCCCATCTACATTGCCATCGTCGCGCTGGCGCGGTATCTGGTGCTCGACATGAAGAGTCTCGACGTCTGGCGCTTGCTTGGCGTCACGGCCTCGGTGCTGTTGCTGGCCTTTGCCGTACTCGTGATCCGCTACGGCCATACGCGCTATCCCTACGACGAAGGCCCGCGCGACAGGGACGCCTGAGTCGGCGCACGACCGAGCAGCGTCAGGCGGGCCGCCTCGCTGATCGCCACCACCGCCGGATGACGCAGACGGCGTTCCACCGAAATGGCGAAGAAGCGTTCCCGCACCTCCTGCGTCTCCCCCAGAAGCGTGATGCCTGGTGGCAAGGCGGCCGCCGTTTCGCGCGTCAGCGGGAGCGGGAACACGCCGGCACCCGCATTGCCGAATGCCTGCAGCAACGCGCTGTCGTCGAATTCGCCGACGATCACCGGGGCGATTTCCTGCCGTTCCAGCCAGCGCAGCAGCGGTGCGCGCAGGGCGCTTTCCTCGCCGGGCAGCAGCAGCGGGGTCGCATCGAGGCATTGCGGAAAGGGCGCCTGCAGCGTGGCGGCGAGCGCCGGGGCGGCAAAGAAGCCGACGCCGCATTCGCCCAGCAGGTGGCTGTAGCCGCGCACGTCGGTATTGGGCGGCAGAGGCCGGTCGGCGAGCACCATGTCGAGGCGGTGGATGGCGAGATCGGCGACCAGCCGCTCGAGGCGGTTCTCCGTGCAGACCAGCCGTGCCGGCTCGGGCAGCGCCAGCGCCGGGGCGATGAGTTGGTGGGCGATGCCCTTGGGCACGGCGTCGGCGACGCCGACGCGGAACGGCGGCCGCACCGCACCCGTGCGGTGGAGCAGCGCGTCTTCCAGTTCGGCGCCGACCTGGAAGATCTCGTCGGCGTAGGTGAGCGCCATGCGACCGGCGTCGGTCAGTTCCAGCCGGCGCCCGCTGCGGCGGAACAGGGGCGTGCCCAGGCGCGCCTCGAACGCGCTGATCTGCCCCGACAGGGTCTGCGGCGTCAAATGCAGCTTTTCCGCCGCACGGTTGACCGCGCCGGTTTTCGCCACGGTGCGAAAGTAATACAGGTGCTTGAAGTTGAGCATGGCAGTACCAAGCAGTACCAATATTCGAAAAACACGAATCATATTTGCATAAAATTCGAATTTTGTCGGGATCGTTTCGGGCGTATCCTGTGTCTGTCGTGACTCATTCCCGCAAGAGGAGAAGCTTTCCATGAAACGCATCGTATTGTTCCTGGCCACCAACCTGGCCATCGTGCTGGTGCTTTCGGTCACCATGCGCATCCTGGGCGTCGAGCCCTACCTGACCGCGCAGGGGCTCAACCTGACCTCGCTGCTGATCTTCGCTGCGGTGATGGGCTTCGGCGGCTCGCTGATCTCGCTCGCGCTGTCCAAGTGGATGGCGAAGAAATCGATGGGCGTTCAGGTGATCGAGACGCCCTCGAACTCGACCGAATTCTGGCTCGTCGAAACCGTGCGCAAGTATGCGCAGGACGCCGGCATCGGCATGCCCGAGGTAGGCATCTTTCCGTCGCCCGAAGTCAACGCCTTCGCTACCGGCGCGAACAAGAACAACGCACTGGTCGCGGTGTCGGCGGGGCTGCTCAATACCATGACGCGGCAGGAAGCCGAGGCGGTGATCGGCCACGAGGTCGCCCACGTCGCAAACGGCGACATGGTGACGCTGGCGCTGATCCAGGGCGTGGTCAACACCTTCGTCATGTTCCTGTCGCGCGTCATCGGTCATACCGTCGACCGCGTGGTCTTCAAGAACGAGCAGGGCCACGGCCCGGCCTTCTTCGTCACCATGATCGTCGCCGAGCTGATCCTCGGCATTCTCGCCTCGATCATCGTCATGTGGTTCTCGCGCCAGCGCGAATTCCGCGCCGACCGCGGCGGTGCCTCGCTCGCCGGCAAGGGTGCGATGATTGCCGCGCTGGAGCGCTTGAACAGCTTGCATCCGCAGCCGCTGCCGGAAAAGATGGCGGCCTTCGGCATTGCCGGCGGCGGCGCTGGTGGCATCAAGCGCCTGTTCATGACGCACCCGCCGCTGGAAGAGCGCATCGCCGCGCTGCGCGCGGTGCAGGGATAAAGCTCACCCGGAGAGCCGAATGGACGCTGCGCTGCATATCGGCGAACCGTGGATGTGGGCGGCGTTCATCGGCTTCGTGCTGGTGATGCTCGCCGTCGACCTGTTTCTGGTCGGCGGCAACAAGGCGCACAAGGTCGGCTTCAAGGAAGCGGCGGCATGGTCCTTCGTGTGGTTCACGCTCGCCATGCTGTTCAATGCCGGTTTGTGGTGGTATCTGAAGGGCGCCTACGGTGCCGAGATCGCCGACGTCAAGGCAATGGAGTTCCTCACCGGCTATCTGATCGAGAAGTCGCTCGCGGTCGACAACATCTTCGTCTTCCTGATGATTTTCAGTTTCTTCGCCGTGCCGGCGGAGTTCCAGCGCCGCGTGCTGATCTACGGCGTGCTCGGCGCGATCGTCATGCGCGCGATCATGATCCTCGCCGGCGCCTGGCTGGTGAAGGAATTCCACTGGATCCTCTACCTGTTCGGCGCCTTCCTCGTCGTCACCGGCGTCAAGATGCTGATGTTCGCCGAGGTCGAGCCGGACCTGTCGAAGAACCCGCTGCTCAAATGGATCAAGGGCCACATGCGGATGACGCCGGACTACCGTGGCGAGAAGTTCTGGGTGGTCGAAAACGGCGTGCGCACGTTCACGCCGCTGTTCCTGGTGCTGATCATGATCGAGATCTCCGACCTGATTTTCGCGGTCGATTCGATCCCCGCGATCTTCGCCATCACCACCGATCCGTTCATCGTGTTCACCTCGAACATCTTCGCCATCCTCGGCCTGCGTGCGATGTACTTCATGCTCGCCGGCATGGCGGATCGCTTCCATCTGCTCAAATACGGCTTGGCGATGGTGCTGGTGTTCGTCGGCGTGAAGATGCTGATCGTCGATTTCTACAAGATCCCGATCGGGCTTTCGCTCGGCATCGTTGCGCTGGTCATCGCCACGTTCATGTTCGCCAGTCTGTGGGTGACGCGCGGGCAGGCGCGTGCGCCGGCAGCCGCGCTGAACGCTTCTCCGGCGCGTGAGTCCATCGATTCATGAATCCGCAATCGACCCCGATGCCGCGTAGCGGCAATCCTCTGATCGAGCTCGCCGTCACCATCGTCATCCCCGCGGTGATCCTGATGAAGGCGAGCGGGGATGACGCGCTCGGTCCAGTGAATGCGCTGCTCGCCGCGCTCGCCTTCCCGCTCGGCTGGGGCGCGTTCGAATTCAGGCGCCGCGGCAAGCCGGGCTGGATGGCGGGGCTGGGCCTGGTGAGCGTGCTGCTCACCGGCGGCATCGGCCTTCTCGCGCTCGACCCGCAATGGCTCGCGGTCAAGGAGGCGGCAGTGCCCGGCGTGATCGGGTTGGCCGTGCTGGTTTCGGCGCGCACGCGCTATCCGCTGGTGAAAACCCTGCTCTACAATCCTGCGGTGGTCGACGTCGTGCGCATCCACGCGCAGCTCGCCCAGCGCGGCAACGTCGAAGTCTTCGAACGTCGCCTGCTACTCGCCAACACGCTGCTCGCCGGTACCTTCTTCTTCTCGTCGGCGATGAACTACGCGCTGGCGACCTGGATCGTCACCAGCCCGGCGGGCAGCGCCGCGTTCAATGAGGAACTGGGCCGCCTCACGCTCCTGAGCTACCCCATGATCGCGCTGCCCTCGATGCTGATGATGATGGCGGTGCTGTTCTTCCTTGCGCGTTCGGTGCGCCGCCTGACCGGGCTTGCGCTGACCGACATGCTGCACGCCGCGCGGCAATGACGCCGGCTGGGGGATAATCCCGGTTTGCCGCCTCCCCGCCTGTCATGGACCTGAACCCCGCCCTGCTGCAACTCGCCACCCAGGCGCTCGATCTCGTGCTGGACTTCAAGCGTCCGGCCGATGCGGTGCTGTCGGCGTTTTTTCGTGACCACAAGAAGCTCGGCGTGCGCGACCGCGCCTTCGTCGCCGAGGCTGTGTTCGGCGTGCTGCGCCGTTACCGCTACCTGTCGGTGGTGGTGCCCGCGGCCAACCCGCGCACGCTGATCCTCGCCTGGCTCATCAAGGCGCGCGGCATGAGCGGTGCGGCGCTGGAAAAGCTCGCCAAGCCCGAACTCATCGACCACATCCGCACGGCAAAAACTGACGACCTGCCCCTGGCGGTGGCGGCGGAACTGCCCGACTGGGTGGTCGAAAAACTGCGGGCCACGACGGACGATGAGCATATCCTCGCGCTGGGCCGCGCCCTGCAGCAGCCGGCGCCGCTCGACCTGCGCGTCAACGTGCACAAGGCCGACCGCGACGCGGTGCTGGCGCGGCTGGCCGCCGACGGCATGAGCGCGGAGGCGATGCCGTATTCGCTGTGGGGCATCCGCCTCAAGGGCCATCCCGCGATCAACCGCCATCCGCTGTTCCTCGACGGCAGCGTCGAGGTGCAGGACGAGGGCAGCCAGCTGCTCGCGCTGTTGCTCGGCGCTCGGCGTGGCGAAATGGTGTGCGACTTCTGTGCCGGCGCCGGTGGCAAGACGCTGGCGATCGGCGCGATGATGGCGTCGAGCGGGCGGCTGTACGCCTTCGACGTGGCGGAAAAGCGGCTCGCCAACCTGAAGCCGCGGCTGGCGCGCTCGGGCCTGTCCAACGTCATGCCGCAACTGATCGCGTCGGAGGCCGACACGCGGGTCAAGCGGCTCGCCGGCAAGCTCGATCGCGTGCTGGTCGATGCGCCATGCTCCGGCCTGGGCACGCTGCGCCGCAACCCGGATCTGAAATTCCGCCAGACGCCGGACAGCGTCGCCGAACTGACGCGCAAGCAGGCGGCGATCCTGCGCGCCGCGGCGAAGCTCCTGAAACCCGGCGGCCGGCTTGTGTATGCGACCTGCAGCCTGTTGCCGGAGGAGAACGAAGCCATCGTCGAGGGCCTGCTGGGCGAGGGCGGCTTCACCCTGCTGCCGGCCAACGAATTGCTGGCGCAGCACAAAATCCCGCTCGATACCGGCGCGATGCTGCGCCTTTCCCCCGTCACCCACGGCACCGACGGCTTCTTCGCCGCCGTGCTGGTCCGCCAAAGCGCTTGACCCATGCCGGCTTTGCAGTTATCAATGCGGCGTTTCCCCGAACCCCGACCGTGATGACCGCAGCGCCGTTCCATCCCGACAAGCTCGTCACCCTGCCTGGCCTGTTCCGCGCCCGCGTCGCAGCCACGCCCGACCAGGTGGCCTACCGCCAGTTCGACGAGGCGCGCGGCGAATGGGTGGCGTTCACCTGGGCCGAGGTTGCCGCCCAGGTGGCGCGCTGGCAGGCCGCGCTGACGAAGGAAGGTCTGGTTCCCGGCGACCGCGTCGCGGTGATGCTGAAAAACTGCGTCGAATGGGTGATCTTCGACCAGGCTGCGCTGGGGCTTGGCCTCGTGACGGTGCCGCTGTACCTCGACGACCGCCCTGAGAATGCCGCCTACATCCTCGATCATTCCGATGCCCGGCTGCTGCTGGTCGAGGGCAAGTTCCAGCTGAAAAAGCTCGCCGAGATCGCCGGCTCCGCGCACTGCCTCGAACGCATTGTCAGCCTGGTGGCCCCGGAAAACGGCCTGGGCGACTGGAGTTCGCGCTTCGTCGTCGCGGCGGACTGGCTCGACGCTGCCGCCGGCACAGCGGTTCCCGACCGCCATCTCACCCCCGACCTGCTGGTCAGCCTCGTGTACACGTCCGGCACCACGGGGCGGCCCAAGGGGGTGATGCTGACCCATGACAACATCCTGTGGAACGCCTTCTACGCCTCGCAGTGCGCCGACTTCGGACCGGACGAGACGTTTCTGTCCTTCCTGCCGCTGTCGCACACGCTGGAGCGTACCGGCGGCTACTACCTGCCGATGCTGCTCGGCGGCGAGGTCGTCTACGCGCGCTCCATCGCGCAGCTCGCCAAGGATCTGCTGGAAATCCGCCCCACCGTGCTGGTGTCGGTGCCCCGCATCTACGAACGGGTGCATACCCGCATCCTCGACAGCCTGGAAAAGAAGGGGCTGGCGGCGCGCCTGCTGTTCCGTCTCGCGGTGTGGGTGGGCTGGCGCCGCTTCCAGCGCGGCCAGGGCCGCGCGTGGTGGACGCCGGAGCAGTTGCTGTGGCCGCTCCTCGACAAGCTCGTCGCGGGCAGCGTCACCGAAAAGCTCGGCGGCCGGTTGAAGCTCGCCATCTCCGGCGGTGCCGCGCTGTGTCCCGAGATCGCGCGTGTGTTCATTGGCCTCGGCGTACCCATCTTCCAGGGCTACGGCCTCACCGAGTCGAGCCCGGTGGTGACCGTGAACCGCCCCGACTCCAACGTGCCGTCCAGCATCGGCCAGGCGCTGCCCGGCGTCGAGGTGAAGATCGGCGAAAACGACGAACTGCTCACCCGCAGCCGCTGCCTCATGCGCGGCTACTGGAAGAACGAGGAAGCCACCCGCGCCATGATCGACGATGAGGGCTGGCTGCACACCGGCGACCAGGCGCGCGTCGACGCCGAAGGCCACTACACCATCATCGGGCGCATCAAGGACATCATCGTGCTCAACAACGGCGAGAAGGTGCCGCCCTCCGACATGGAGTCCGCGATCCTGCTCGACCCGCTGTTCGAGCAGGTGATGGTCGTCGGCGAAGGCAAGCCCTACCTCGCGGCGGTCACCATCTTGAACGATGAGCACTGGCAGGCCTTCGCCGCCAGCCACCACATCGACCCGTCTCCGGCGTCGCTCAAGGATCCCAAGGTGATGAAGGCCCTGATGCACCGCATCGCCCATCACCTGAAGCATTTCCCCGGCTATGCCCAGGTCCGCCGGCTGCACCCCGAACTCACCCCGTGGACCGTCGACGACGGGCTGCTCACCCCCACCCTCAAGGTCAAGCGCAACCAGGTGCAGGACCGTTACCGCGCCGCGATCGAGGCGATGTATGCCGAGCTCGCGCGTTCATGATTCCAACATCAACCCAGGGAGAAAAACCATGCATGGGCCCCATCTGACCCGCCTCGCTGCCGCGCTCGTTCTTGCCGGCGCCACGCCGCTCGCCTCCGCGGCCGGCTTCGCGCTCATCGAACAGAACGCCAGCGGGATCGGCAACGCCTATGCCGGCGCCGCAGCCGTGGCACAGGATGCGAGCACGATCTATTTCAACCCCGCCGGCATGACGCGGCTGCCCGACCGGCAGGTCGTGATGGCCGGGCATCTGATCAAGGCACAGGCAGAGTTCACAGGGACTGTCACGCCGAGCATCGGCGGCGGCAATGGCGGGGATGCAGGAGGGCTGGCGCTGGTGCCCAATGCCTACTTTGCCTTTCGCCTGACCCCCGACGTGCATCTGGGCGTGGGTCTGAATGCACCGTTTGGCCTGGCCACCGAATACGATGCGGACTGGATCGGTCGCACACAGGCGATCAAATCCGAATTGAAGACCATCAACCTGAATCCATCGATCGCGTGGAAAGCCAGCGAATCCCTCTCATTGGGGGCTGGTGTGAGCATCCAGTATGCCGAAGCGACGCTCACGAGCGCTACCGCGGCCAGTCTTCCTCCCCCGGTCGGTGTCGTCAAGGGGGACGACTATGGCTGGGGCTTCAACCTGGGTGCGCTGTGGCAGGTGAGCCCGACCACACGAATTGGTCTCGCCTACCGTTCCGAGATTGATTACACCCTGGAGGGTACTTTCAAGGTCAACGGCATCACGGTCAACGCCCCGGTCTTTGCCGACACGACGCTCCCGGATTCGGCGTCGCTCTCGTTCTTTCATCGCCTGAACGATAAATGGGACCTCCTTGCGGACGTGACCTGGACCGGGTGGAGTGACTTCGACGAGTTGCGCATTCTTCGTGCCGATGGTTCGGTCCTGTCGCTGACGGAAGAACGCTGGGGCGACATCATGCGCTATTCCGTCGGCGCAAGTTATCATCTGAGCGATACCTGGAGTTTCCGTGGTGGCGTGGCCTATGACGAGGCCCCGGTTTCCGACGTCTACCGTACCCCGCGCATTCCGGACGGCGCGCGCACCTGGGTGGCATTGGGCGGTCAGTACCGGCTCAGTCGGCAGGGCGTGATCGACTTCGGCTATGCCCATCTGTTCGTGGAGGACGTGGGGTTGAACAAGCTCGATGGCGTGCTTCTCCAGGGACAGTACGACAGCCAGGTCGATATCATGAGCGTGCAGTACACGCACACCTTCTGACCCCGCCTTGGCCAAGCCCCTCCCCTTCGACAACCTCCTGACGCGCCTCATCGACGACAGCCAGGACGTCGCCCTGCTGTGGCAGGCGGGCGTACTGGTGGTGGCGGCGCTGGCGGCGTGGGGGGCGATGCGGTTGGTGAAGCCGTATCTGGAGCGGCCGGATACGCTCTGGTCGGCGGGACGCGCCGGCATCCGCCGTGTTGGCTACCCGCTCGTCATGCTGATGGGTGCACTGATCGGGCGGGCGATCGCCGAGAACTGGCTTGCCAGCACGCATCTTCTCAATCTTGCGGTGCCGCTGCTGCTCTCGCTCGCCGGGGTGCGGCTGGTGGTGTACGCCCTGCGCTACGTGTTCGAGCCGCGCGAATCGCTGCGCGTGTGGGAGCGCAGCGCCGCGTGGCTGATCTGGGGCGCCTTCGCGCTGCACATCACTGGCCTGCTGCCGCGGATCCATGCGGCGATGGAAGCACTGTCCTTCCAGTCCGGCAGCCACCGCTTCTCGTTGTGGCTGCTGTTCCAGGCAGCGGCCGTGATCGTCGTGGCGGTGATCGTGTCGCTGATGCTGGCGCGCCTGGTGGAACGCAGGCTGATGGGCTTCACCCACATGAATCTTTCGCTGCGCCTGGCGCTCTCGAAGGCCGCGCGCACGATCTTCCTGATTCTCGCGGTGCTGGTGGCGCTGCCGGCGGTGGGCATCGATCTCACGGTGCTGTCGGTGTTCGGCGGTGCGCTCGGCGTCGGCATCGGCTTCGGCCTGCAGAAAGTGGCGAGCAACTACGTGTCCGGATTCATCATCCTGCTCGACCGCTCGGTACGCATCGGCGACCTCATCACGGTCGACAACAAGTACGGCCAGGTGGCGGAAATCAACACCCGCTATACGCTGGTGCGCGCGCTCGACGGCACCGAGAGTATCGTGCCGAACGAGACGTTGATCACACAGACCGTGGTCAACCATTCGCTGACCAGGCCGAACGTGCGCATCGCCCTGCCGGTGCAGGTGTCGTACGACACCGACCTCGAACGCGCCGAGGCGCTGATGCTCGAAGCCGCCCAGAGCCAGAGCCGGGTGATTCTCGACGATCCGGGTAATCTGCCGCGCGTATTCCTCAAGGAATTCGCCGATAACGGCGTCGTGCTGGAACTGGCGGTGTGGATCCGCGATCCCAGCGAAGGGCAGAACAATCTGCGCTCCGACATCAACTGGGCGATCTGGCGCCGTTTCAAGGCGGCCGGCATCGAGATTCCCTTCCCGCAGCGCGTGGTGCACATGGCGCCACCGGCTGCCGCCTGACCCTTTTCGCGGGCGACAAAAAACCCGCCGGGTCGGGCGGGTTTTTTGTCGGGCCGGCGCGGTATGCCGGCGCAAGCTGGATTACTTCAGCTTGGTTTCCTTGTACATCACATGCTTGCGAGCCTTGGGATCGAACTTGCTGATCTCCATTTTCTCGGGCATGGTCTTTTTGTTCTTGGTGGTGGTGTAGAAGTGGCCGGTGCCCGCAGTGGACTCCAGCTTGATCTTTTCGCGTCCGCCTTTAGCCATGATTCCGCTCCCTTAGACCGCTTCGCCGCGGGCGCGCAGGTCGGCCAGCACGGAATCGATGCCGTTCTTGTCGATGGTGCGCAGTGCCGCGGTGGACAGGCGCATACGCACCCAGCGGTTTTCGCTTTCGACCCAGAACCGGCGGTATTGCAGGTTCGGCAGGAAACGGCGCTTGGTTTTGTTGTTGGCGTGGGAAACGTTGTTCCCGACCATGGGCTTCTTGCCCGTGACGACGCATACGCGAGCCATGATGCTGCTCCAGAATTATAGGGTTAACCCGAAAACCGCGATTTATACCACACCCTTCGCAGGCGAGGCAAGTCCTAGCCCTGTCCGGGCGGATTTCTCCGCGACGGAACCTTCGCGGGCGCGGCGCGGCGGCTCAAGCGATTTTCTCCCTCTCCCTTGAGGGGAGAGGGCGCCGGGTACCAGCAGGTCGCCGGTGAACGGGATGGGCTCCGCTGCTGCCGGTGCCACGCGCCCGCCGCGATTGTCGGACCCGTGCGATCTTCACCCCATCGGGCCGGGGGCGGCCCTCCTACAACGTGCCTCCTGCAGGCGCAGATCAAAGATGCCCCGCCTCCCTGAATGACAGCGCCGACGGCCCGGCGACGATGAAGTGGTCGAGCACGCGCACGTCGACCAGCGCCAGCGCGTCGGCGAGCTGGCGGGTGAGCTGGCGGTCGGCGGCGCTGGGCTCGGCCACGCCGCTGGGGTGGTTGTGCGCGAGGATCAGCGCGGCGGCGTTGTGATCGAGCGCGCGGCGGACGATCTCGCGCGGGTAGACGCTGGTCTGGGTGAGGGTGCCGCGGAACAGCTCCTCGATTGCGATGACGCGGTGCTGCGCGTCGAGGAAGACGCAGCAGAACACCTCGTAGTCGCGGTTGCGCAGGGTGAGCCGCAGGTAGTCGCGCACGGCGTCGGGCGAGACGAGGGCGTCGCCGCTGCGCGCCGATTCGTCGAGGGTGCGGCGCGCCATTTCCATCACCGCGGCGAGGAGCGCGTACTTGGCCTCGCCGACGCCGGGCGCGGCGCACGCGGCCTTGCGGTCGGCGCGGCACAGGCCGCCCAGGCCGCCGAAGCGTTCGATCAGTTCGCGCCCGAGGTCGACCGCGCTCTTGCCGGGCAGCCCGGTGCGGAGGAACACGGCCACCAGTTCGGCGTCGGTGAGCGCGGCGGCGCCCTGCCGCAGGAGTTTTTCCCGGGGACGCGCGTCCTCCGGCCAGTCGCAAATCGCCATCGTTGTTCTCCTCCCTTAGAATGTGGATTTTCGCGTAAAGCGGGCAGGGAATCGAGAGCGTGTCGCTGGCAGACAAGAACATCCTCCTCGGCGTGACCGGTGGCGTCGCCGCCTACAAGGCGGCCGAGCTCGTTCGCCTGCTGGTCAAGGCCGGCGCGCAGGTGCAGGTGGCGATGACCGAGGCGGCGACGCATTTCGTGGGACCGGCCACCTTCCAGGCGCTGTCGGGCAAGCCGGTGCTGACCGCGCTGTGGCATGCGGACGGCGACGGCATGGACCATATCCATGCGTCGCGCGGTGCCGACCTCATCCTGGTGGCGCCCGCTTCGGCGGATTTCCTGGCGAAGCTCGCGCACGGCCGCGCCGACGATCTTCTGAGCACGCTGTGTCTGGCGCGCGCCTGTTCGCTGGCGGTGGCGCCGGCGATGAACCGCGAGATGTGGGCGGCGGCGGCGACGCAACGCAATCTGGCGCAGCTGCGCGCCGACGGGGTCAGCGTGCTGGGCCCGGCCGAAGGCGAGCTGGCTTGCGGCGAAACCGGCCCTGGGCGGATGCTGGAGCCGGCCGATGTCATGGCGGCGCTGCCGGGGTTGCTGGGCGCGGGGCCGCTGGTCGGCACGCGGGTGGTGGTGACCGCCGGGCCGACGTTCGAGCCGATCGATCCGGTGCGCGGGCTGACCAACCTCAGTTCCGGCAAGATGGGCTACGCCGTGGCGCAGGCGGCGGCCGAGGCCGGCGCCGCGGTATGTCTGGTGTCCGGGCCGACCTGTCTGGCCACGCCGCCGGGTGTTCGGCGCGTGGACGTGCGCACTGCCGCCGAGATGCGCGCGGCGGTGCTGGCCGAGCTGCCATGCGCGGTGTTCATCGCGGTGGCGGCGGTGGCGGATTACCGGCCCGAAACCGCCGCCGGGCAGAAGATCAAGAAGGGCACGGGCGGCCTCGAACTGCGCCTGGTGCCCAATCCCGACATTCTCGCCGAAGTCGCGGCGCGGCCTGACGCCCCGTTCTGCGTGGGGTTCGCCGCCGAGACCGAGCGCCTCGCCGAACATGCCGAAACCAAGCGCCGCAAGAAGAAGCTGCCGCTGCTGGCCGGCAACCTGGCCCAGGACACGCTGGGGCAGGACAGCGCCGAGCTGGTGCTGTTCGACGACCGCGGCGCCCACCCGTTGCCGCGCGCCGACAAACTGGCGCAGGCACGATCCTTGATTGCACACTTGGCAACTCTACGTTCCTGACGAGATTTCGACAAAATGAAGATGGATGTGAAAATCCTCGACGCGCGCCTGCGCGAGCAGATGCCGCACTACGCGACGCCGGGCGCCGCGGGCCTCGACCTGCGTGCCTGCATCGACGCGCCGCTGGTGCTGCAACCCGGGGAGACGCGGCTGATCCCGACTGGGCTGGCGATCCACCTTGCCGATCCGGGCTACGCGGCGCTGATCCTGCCGCGCTCCGGGCTGGGGCACAAGCACGGCATCGTGCTGGGCAATCTGGTGGGCCTCATCGACTCGGATTACCAGGGCCAACTGATGGTGTCGGCGTGGAACCGCGGGCAGCAGGCGTTCGAACTGGCGCCGCTGGAGCGTCTGGCGCAGCTCGTGATCGTGCCGGTGGTGCAGGCGGAATTCAACGTGGTGGAAGCGTTCGAGACGAGCGCGCGCGGGGAGGGCGGTTTTGGCAGCACCGGCCGCCAGTAGCGTCGGTTTTCCTTACACAGGGGTGACGGGCGCGCCGGAACGCCGGCAGGACGGGCGGACTCGTGCCCGGGGCATGGAACTTGCTGGGTGGTACAACGGGTTGGCGGTGGCGCGGGATGGCGACCGCTTTGCGGAGACAGATAAACACAAGAGGTTCGAGCCGGCTGGCGCATCTTTCATGCACCACACGTCGATATTACGCTTCGGGTCGATGCTCGTCGGCACACTGGTGCTGCTGGCGGGGCTGGTCACGGCCGCGTTCTACCTGGCGCGGCCGCAGGTGCAGCCGGTGGCGGAAGAGCTCGACAAGCCGGTGATGGCGACCCAGATCGAATTCCTGGCCGATGCGCTGCAGCGCAGCGCGGCCGGGATCGCTACCCACCCGCAGACGCTGGCCTGCTTCGAAAGCGCGGCGGCCGAGGTGTGCCAGGCGCAGGCGGCCAACCTGTATGCATTGAATCAGGATGCGACGGTGCTGTTCGTCGCCGAAGGTAACAATCAGTTGCTGCCGGGCTTTTTACCCGGCGAGACGCGGCGCCTGATCGCGGATGCCGGCCAGGGCGGTACGGGTGCGGCGGCCGCCACGTTCAGTCTGTCGCTGTCGCATCCGGTCAGGAACGCCGAGGGGCGGCGGCTCGGCTTCGTCATCGTCGAGCAGAGCGTACCGCAACTGCAGGTGCTGTTCGATACCCTGCCGCTGCCCGACGCGGCTGCCTACGCCGAGCTGCAGCAGAGCCAGGGTGACGGCGGTATCACGGTGCTGATGCGGCGCGGCAACCAGGCGATCAAGCAGCGCAGCCAGCCAAACTGGATCGCGCTGGCGGGCACGCCGTGGACCATCGCGGTGTGGCGCTATGAGATGCCCGCGATCGAGAGCATCGGTCCGTATGTCCTGGGCTGGCTGGTGGCGAGCCTGATCATCGCGATTCTGGTCTTTGCGGTTGTCCTGACGGTGCGCAATCGCGTCACCGACAACCTGCGCACCCTGGTCAAGCTGACCAACGATCTCCGGCAGCAGCGCCTGCGCAGCGACTATCCGGTGAGCCTCACGGAATTCAAGCCACCGCTCGAAACCATGCTCAAGCTCGGCAAGGTGATGCTGGGGCGCCAGAAGGAGGCGACTTCGCAGGCGCGTCTCGATCACCTGTCGCAGGTCAACAACCGCCGCGCCTTCGACGAGAAGCAGAAGGAGCTGTTCGCCACCCTGAAGGATGGCTGGAGCCACAGCCTGCTGATCCTCGATATCGACAATTTCAAGCAGGTCAACGACACCTTCGGCCACGAGGCGGGCGACCAGCTCATCATCAAGTTCGGCAATGCGCTGAAGAACTGCCTGCGGAACAGCGACTTCATCGCACGCCTGGGCGGCGACGAGTTCTGCGTGCTGTTCCCCTACACCCCGCTCGACCGCGCGCAGGAACTCGCCGAGCGCCTGCGCGCCGCCATGCCGGAAAGCGTCGAGCTCATTCAGGGGGTGACACAGAAACTCTCGTGGAGTGGCGGCATGTCCGAATACAGACGCGACGACCGCGAGGAGAACGAGGCGCTGGCGCGTGCCGACGCGGCGCTGCTGGAAGCCAAGCGCGGCGGGCGCAACGCCACGCGCATCAGGACCGCCGCCTGAGCGTGGCTGTTGCCGCTTTTGCGGCTGTACCGCCACGGCCTGTCTCTCGTAAGTAGAGCGCGGCGGCCAGCAGGCCGATTCCCAGCACCCCCCATACGCCCAGCACCGGCATGTTGCCCCAGCGCACGTAGGGCGTGCTGCCGGCGTAACCCTGGATCTGGCCTTTGAGGCTGCCCGCAGTGAAGAGCGGCAGGTGCGCGAGCAGGTGTCCGCGCGCATCGATGATCGCGGTCACCCCGGTGTTGGTCGCGCGCAGCATCATGCGGCCGGTCTCCAGCGCGCGCATCTGCGACATCTGCGCGTGTTGCCACGGTGCGAGGGAATCACCGAACCACGCCAGGTTGCTCACGTTCACCAGCACACTTGCTTCCGGCAGCTGGCGGATGATCTCCTCGCCGAAGGCGTCTTCGTAACAGATGTTGGCCGCCACCCGCTGGCCGCCGATCGCCAGTGGGCGCTGCGTGATGTCGCCACGCGCGAAATCCGACAGCGGGATGTGCAGCACGTCGAGCACCCAACCCCAGATCACCTTCTGCGGGATGTACTCGCCAAACGGGACCAGGTGCACCTTGTGATAGCGCTCGCTGGGCGCGATGCCGAAGCTGACCACGCTGTTGAAGTAGTCGCCGGCGGGTGACCCGGTGGGCAGGCCGGTGAGCACGTCGCCTCCGTGGCGGCGCGCGAGTTCGGTGAGCAGCGCACGGTCGGTTTCCGGCAGATCGGCCTCGAACAGCGGCAACGCCGTTTCCGGCAGCACTACCAGTTGTGCGGGCGAGGCCGCGGCCATGCGGTAATAGCTGTCGAGCGTGGCGCGGGTGTTCTCCGGGCGCCATTTCATGTCCTGCGGCACGTTGCCCTGCAGCAGCGCCACCGTGGTGGGTGCGCCGTCCGGCACGCTCCAGGCGATGCCGCGCAGCGCCTGGCCGCCGACCCCGATGGCGACGATGCCCGCCGCCGCCCAGGCGAGGCGGTTGCGGCGACCGAGGCCCCATGCGGCGAGCGCCGCCGCCACTGCGAGCAGGGTGGATACGCCGTAGACGCCGACGAGCGGCGCGTAGCCGGCGAGCGGGCTCGCCGGTACCTGCGAATAGCCCGTCACCAGCCAGGGAAAGCCGGTGAAGAGCCAGCCGCGCACCCATTCCGTCACGCCCCACAGCATGGGCAGCGCCACCAGCGCGCGCAGCGCGAACGGCAGCGGCCAACGCGCCTGCACGGCGCCCGCAATGGCCGGAAAGACGGCGAGAAAGGCACAGAACAGCAGCGTCGCCAGTGCTGCCAGCCATGGCGCCATGCCGCCGTATACCGACAGGCTGACATAGACCCAGCTCACCCCGGCTAGAAAGAAGCCGAGTCCCCACGCGAAGCCGACGAGGAAGCCGGCACGGCTCGATCCGGTGCGCAGGAACAGCGCGAACAGCACGGCGAGGCTGACGACGGGCAGCGGCCAGAAACCGAGCGGCGCGAAGCCTGCTACCGCCAGCGCGCCGGCGGCGAAACTGGTTATCAGCACGCGCAGGGGCATGCGCGGCGGGGCGAGGCGGCGCGCCGCGTGCGCGAACAGCGGGCGGATCAGTGCGGCGCCTCGAAGTCGATGTGGCCGTCGATCACCGTATAGCGCACGCGGCCCTGCATCGGGTGGCCGAGGAAGGGGGTGTTGTCGCCCTGGCTCGCCAGTGCCTGCGGCGTGACGATCCATTCGGCGGCTTCGTCGAAGACACACAGGTCGGCGCAGGCGCCGACCGACAGGTGGCCGCCGGGGACGCCCAGGATCTGCGCGGGCTTCCAGGTGACGAGGTCGAGCGCGTGCAGGAGCGGCACGCCCATCTCGCGCGCCCACTTGAGCGTGAGCGGCAGCAGGAGTTCGACACCGGAGGCGCCGGGCTCGGATTCGCCGAACGGCACCTGCTTGGCGTCTTCGTCGACCGGGGTGTGATCGGAACACAGTGCATCGATCGAGCCGTCGCGCAGTGCCTCGCGAATGGCGTCGCGGTCGCGCAGGCTGCGCAGCGGCGGAATGAGGTGCATGTGCGCGTCGAAGCCGACGAGGTCGTTCTCCGACAGATGCACATGGGGGGTGGCAACGTCGCAGCTGACCGCGACGCCCTGTACCTTGGCCGCACGCACCATGGCGATGCCTTCGCGCGTCGACAGGCGCGCGAGGTGGATGCGCGCGCCGGTTTCGCGCGCCAGTTGCAGGATGGTCGCCAGCGCAACCGTCTCGGCCAGCGCCGGGATGCCGGGCAGGCCGAGGCGCGACGCCACCGCGCCATCGTGTGCCACGCCGTCGCGTGCGAGCGCAACGTCCTGCGGGCGCAGCCACAGGCTGAAGCCGAAGGTGGCGGCGTATTCCATCGCGCGCAGCAGGATCAGTGTGTCGGTGAGCGGGGCGTCGGCCTGGGTGAAGGCGCGGCAGCCGGCTTCGGTGAGCTCGGCCATTTCGGTGAGCGCGCGGCCCTCCAGCTTCTGCGTCAGCGCACCGATCGGGTACACGCGCGGGCCGGGGAGATTTTTTGCGCGGAATTTCAGCATCTCGACCAGGCCCGGCTCGTCCAGCGGCGGATCGGTGTCGGGTGGGCAGGCGAGCGAGGTGATGCCGCCGGCGGCGGCGGCGAGCATTTCGGATTCGAGCGTCGCCTTGTATTCGTAGCCGGGCTCGCGCAAACGTACCGACAGGTCGACCAGGCCCGGGCAGACCACAAGTCCGCTGGCGTCGATCGTGCGGTTGGCGTGGAAGTCGGCGGGTGCGTGGCCGTTGCCGACGATCTTGCCGGCGGCGATGTAAAGGTCGGCGACTTCGTCGCGCGCGTTCATCGGGTCGACGATGCGGCCATTCTTGATGTGGATTTTCATGTGTTTGCGGTTCCTGCGAGCAAGGCCATTACCGCCATGCGCACCGCGATGCCGTAGGTGACCTGCGGCAGGATCACCGACTGCGGACCGTCGGCGACTTCGGAGGCGATTTCCACGCCGCGGTTCATCGGGCCGGGGTGCATGACGATGGCGTCGGGTTTGGCCAGCGCGAGTTTTTCCGGCGTCAGGCCGAAGAACTTGAAATACTCCTGCGCGGACGGCAGCAGCGCACCCTTCATGCGCTCGTTCTGCAGGCGCAGCATGATGACGACGTCGCAGCTGCGCAGGCCCGCATCCATGTCGTGGAACACCTTCACGCCCATCTGCTCGACCCCGGTGGGGAGCAGCGTCTTGGGGCCGATCACGCGCACCTCGGGCACCCCCAGCGTGGTGAGCGCGTGGATCTGCGAGCGCGCCACGCGCGAATGCAGCACGTCGCCGACGATGGCGACGGTGAGGTTGTGGAACGCGCCCTTGTAGCGGCGGATGGTGAACATGTCCAAGAGGCCCTGCGTCGGGTGCGCGTGGCGGCCGTCGCCGGCGTTGACCACCGAGATGTGCGGCGCGACGTGGCGCGCGATGAAGTGTGCCGCGCCTGACTGTGCGTGGCGCACGATGAACATGTCGGCGTGCATCGCGGCGAGGTTGTCGACGGTGTCGAGGATCGCCTCGCCCTTGGTCTGGCTCGAGGTGGCGATGTTGAGGTTGACGACGTCGGCGCTCAAACGCTTGGCGGCGATCTCGAAGGTGGTGCGGGTGCGCGTCGACGGCTCGAAGAACAGGTTGAAAATCGACTTGCCGCGCAGCAGCGGGACTTTCTTCACCTCGCGCTCGCCGACGTCCATGAAGGATTCGGCGGTGTCGAGAATCTGCGTGAGGATGGCGCGCGGCAGGCCGTCGAGGGTGAGCAGGTGGCGCAGCCTGCCGTCTTCGGTGAGCTGGAGGTTCATGCAATGGACAAGGTGAGGTGGCCGTCGTCGAGGCGGGACAGGTTGACGTTCTGGTGTTCGGGGATGTCGACGGTGAGGCCGACGAAATCGGGACGGATCGGCAGCTCGCGGCCGCCGCGGTCGACCAGCACCGCGAGCCGGATCGACGCCGGGCGGCCGTAGTCGAACAGCTCGTTCATCGCCGCGCGCACCGTGCGTCCGCTGTGCAGCACGTCGTCGACCAGCAGGATGGTGCCGCCTTCGAGATCGAACGGCAGGTTCGAGGGTTTCACCTGCGGGTGCAGACCGATGCGCGAGAAATCGTCGCGGTAGAACGAGATGTCGAGCACGCCCAGCGGTTGCTTGCAGCCGAGCAGCGCGTGCAGCCGCTCGGCGATCCAGGCGCCGCCGGTGTGGATGCCGACGATGAAGGTGTCGGGCGTGAGCGTCGGCGCGATGGCGTCCGCCAGCCGCGCGATGAGGGTGTTGGCGTCAGGCAGTGAGGCGGGCATCGAAAAATCCTTGCAGGATGAGTTGCGCGGCGACGGCGTCGGCGAGCGCCCGGTTCTTCTTGCCGTGGATGCCGCGCGCGTGCAGTTCGGATTCGGCTGCGGTGCTGGTGTGGCGCTCGTCGACCAGGAAGACCGGCAGCCCGAAACGCGATTCTAATTTGCGCGCGAAGTTTTTGGCCACCCGTGTCATTTCATGCTCGCTGCCGTCGGCGTGGGTGGGCAGCCCCAGCACCAGCACGACCGGGCGCCATTCGGCGACGAGCGTGCCGATCGCGGCGAGCCGGGCGTCGGTCGATTCGGCCTGGATGACGGTGAGCGGGTGGGCGATGCCGAGCGACAGCTCGCCGGATGCGACGCCGGTGCGCTTGAGGCCGAGGTCGAAGGCCAGCACCGTGCCGTGGGTGTCGACGAAGCTCAAGCGTGCCCGGCTTCTTCGGAAAGGTTGGCGAAATCGATGCCAAGCAGCTTCATCGCTGCGGGCAGACGCGCCTCAGCCGGCAGGTCGAAAATCACCTGCGGGTCCGCCGCCACCGACAACCAGGCGTTCTGTTTCATTTCCTCTTCCAGCTGGCCGGCCGACCAGCCGGCGTAGCCGAGCGAAACCATGAACTTCTCCGGCCCCTCGCCGTGGCTCACCGCTTCGAGCACGTCCTTGGACGTGGTGAGGCTGACGGCGTCGTTCACGGTGAGCGTGGAACTGTAGGTGCGCGGGGGGGTGTGCAGCACGAAACCGCGCTCGGTCTGCACCGGACCGCCGAAATACACGGCCTGGTGGTGCAGCGGCTCGGGCAGCGACAGGCCGAGTTGCTCGAACAGCGTCGACAGGTCGAGTTCGATGGGGCGGTTCACCACCACGCCCAGTGCCCCCTGCTCGCTGTGGTCGCAGATGTAGGTCAGGGTCCCGTTGAAATTCGGATCGACCATGCCGGGCATGGCGATCAGAAAGTGGTGAGTGAGATTGACGGTATCCATGGTCGCTGTCCCATTGTAATCTGCCGTGGAACGGGCATACATCTCTTTTTTGCCCGTACAGTCCACTATAGCGACCGATATCCCCCATGTCTGAACTCGCCCTCGTCTGGTTTCGGCGCGACCTGCGCGACTTCGATCACGCCGCGCTGCACCATGCCCTGCGCCACAGCCGGAAAGTGGCCTGCGCCTTCGTGTTCGACCGTGAGATTCTTGACGTCCTGGCGGATCCGGCCGACCGCCGGGTCGAATTCATCCACGCCAGCGTCGCCGAACTGCAGTGCGCTCTCGAAGCGCGCGGCGGCGGCCTGATCGTGCGTCACGGCCCGGCGCGCACGGAAGTGCCGCAACTGGTCGAGGAACTCGGCGCCGACGCGCTGTATTTCAACCACGACGACGACCCGGCGGCGCGGGCGCGCGATGCCGCGGTGGAAGACACCCTGCGTGCGCGCGGGGTGGCGGTGGCGGACTTCAAGGACCACGTGGTTTTTGAGCGTGAGGAAGTGCTTACTGCGACCGGAACGCCCTTTAGCGTGTTCACACCCTACAGGCGCGCGTGGCTGAACCGGCTGGCGACGGAGGGGCTGGCGGCCTGGGCGTGCGACGGCGACGCGGCCCTGCTGCCGTGCTCGACGCCGCTTCCCGGCCTGGAGGCACTGGGTTTCGTGCGCACCAACCTCAGCGAGCTGGCCCTGCCCACCGGCATGTCCGGCGGCGCGCGCCTGCTGGACGACTTCATGCAGCGCATCGACCGTTATCACGAACTGCGCGATTTCCCTGCGCAGAAGGGGCCTTCGTACCTGTCGGTGCACTTGCGTTTCGGCACGGTCTCGGTGCGCGAGCTTGCCGGCCGGGCGTGGCAACGTGGCGGGCGCGGTGCCGAGACCTGGCTGTCCGAGCTCATCTGGCGCGACTTCTACCATCAGGTGCTGTGGCATCGCGCGGAGCTGGCCGCGGGGCGGGCGTTCAAGCCGCAATACGATGCGCTGCCGTGGCCGAACCCGCCTGGGCATTTCGAGGCCTGGCGCGAGGCGCGCACCGGCTATCCGCTGGTCGACGCCGCCATGCGACAGTTGCACCAGACCGGCTACATGCACAATCGCCTGCGCATGGTGACGGCGAGCTTCCTCACCAAGGACCTGCTGGTCGACTGGCGCCTGGGCGAACGGCATTTCGCCGAACGCCTGATCGACTTCGATCTCGCCGCCAATAACGGCGGCTGGCAGTGGGCCGCCTCGGTCGGCTGCGACGCCCAGCCGTGGTTCCGTATCTTCAACCCGGTGACACAGTCTCGGCGTTTCGATCCGCAGGGGCACTTCATTTGCCGTTATATACCGGAGCTGGCGCGCGTAGTGGACGCTTACATTCACGCGCCGTGGACGATGCCCGCCGCGGAGCAGGCGCGCGTCGGCTGCGTCATCGGCCGCGACTACCCGGCGCCCATCGTCGACCACGCCATGCAGCGGCAGTGGGCGCTGGCTTTGTTCAAGGTGGCCGGGCCTTCACACAGTGAAGCGGGTGAGCAGGAAATGACCGAGGACGCGGGGTCGGCCTAGGGCCTGAATCGTCGTGGGCGTGCCGGATCTGACCGGATTAGGGCTGGACACCGGCGTTGGACTCGCCCGACGTGCGTCTGATCGAGCCTGACCAGGCGTGCCCGCGCGTGCGTCGCACGCTCGCCTGGCGGTCAAAGGTGTGCAAGCGCGAAACACTCGGCGTTCATGCGGGATTCGCGATGACAGGGCGCCGCCAACTCTCGTCGCCAGGTCAAAGGCGTCGCGGCACGTTACAGTCGATCTCGGTGTGACGATCGGATTGATTAGAGTGTCCGCTGGTTTCGGGGGGCTCCAAGCAGCGCTTCGTGAATGGCCCTTGCAGCCACGGATGGATGCTTGATGAGGGGTAGGCATGCCGTTCCGGGGCGTGTGGAGATTCTGATCCTGGGCGTAGCCTTCGTGCCGGCCGCCGCCCTGCTGAAATGCCCGAGCGCCCAATCCGGGAACCCCGCTTCGGGCGCCAGACAAGGGCGAATGCGTCGCGCGCTGCAAACCCGGGCAGGGAAAGGCACGCAGCCCGTGTGGGAAACGCTTGACGCCGTCACGCGCCCTGTCCTAATATTCAAACATTCTTTGGAGTGTTCGATGAAAAGTGCCGGAAGACAAGTCAAGGATCTGCTGTACGCCCAGGTTGCTCGCATCGGCAAGGCAGTGTGCAGTCCCAAGCGACTCGAGTTGATCGACCTGCTGTGCCAGGGTGAAAAGCCGGTGGACCGGCTGGCAGCCGAAGCGCAGATTTCACTCAAGCTGGCCAGCGCGCACCTGAAGGAACTGCGGCAGGCCCACATGGTGGAAGCGCGCAGGGAGGGCAAGAACGTCTACTACCGCCTGACCGGCGAGCCGGTCGCCGACTTCTGGGTGGCCATCCGTTCGCTCGCCGAGGATCGCCTACTGGAATTGCGCGCGGCGCTGGCCAAGCTGGCCGAACATGCCCACGAACTGACCCCGATGAGCCGCGAGGAACTGCTGGCGCGCGCGAAGCGCGGCGATGTGGTCGTGCTGGACGTGCGGCCGCCCAGCGAATACGCCACTGGCCATCTGCCCTATGCGCAGTCGATGCCGCTCGACGAATTGAAGAAGCGCCTGGCCGAACTGCCACGCGACAAGCCGGTGGTCGCCTACTGCCGCGGCCCGTTCTGCCTGATGTCGAAGGAAGCGGTGGAATACCTGAACCAGGAAGGCTTTCACGCCTTCCGATTCGAGGATGGCGTGGCCGAATGGCGCGCGCATGGCCTGCCGGTGGAAGTCGAGGAAGGCGCGCCGTGAACGTCGAGTCCTTCGTGCTCGCGCATGAGCCTGCGATCCGGCTCGGCTTCTTCCTTGGTGTGTTCGTCGTCGTCGCGCTGTGGGAAATCGCCGCGCCTCGGCGCGCGCTCACGGTATCCAAGGCCCTGCGCTGGGCGAGCAATCTCGGCCTGGTGGTGCTGAATACGGTGGTGCTGCGGCTGCTGTTCCCGCTGGCGGCGGTCGGCATCGCCGCCTTCTGCGCGGAGAACGGCTGGGGCCTGCTCAATCACTTCGACGTGCCGTTCTGGCTGGCGGCGCCGTTCGCGGTGATCGCGATGGACTTCGTGATCTGGCTGCAGCACGTCATGGTGCACGCCGTGCCGGCCCTGTGGCGCCTGCACCGCGTGCATCACGCAGACCTCGACTACGACCTCACCACCGGCGCGCGTTTCCACCCGCTGGAAATCGTCCTGTCGATGCTGATCAAGTTCGCCACTATCGTCGTGCTCGGTCCGCCGGTGGTCGCGGTGGTGATCTTCGAGGTGCTGCTCAACGCTACGTCGATGTTCAACCACGGCAACGTCCGCCTGCCTGCGGCCATCGACCGCGTGCTGCGGCGCTTCGTGGTGACGCCGGACATGCACCGGGTGCACCACTCCATCGAAGACGACGAAACCAACTCCAACTTCGGCTTCAACCTGCCGTGGTGGGACCGCCTGTTCGGCACCTACCGCGACCAGCCGCGCGCCGGCCACATCAATATGACGATCGGCATTCGCGACCACCGCGACTCGCGCGAGGTCGACCGCCTCGACGGCATGCTGCTGTTGCCGTTCAAGGGCGAGATCACCGACTACGCAATCAACCGCCGTCGTTTTACCGGGGAGACCTCGCAATGAACAAGACCCTCCTGCGCGCGCTGCTGGGGGTTGCGCTGGTTGCCGCGATCGGCACGGCGATCGCGCTGCGCGACCATTTCGACGCAGCTGCCCTGCAGGCCTGGGTGGAGGGCGCGGGCGCGGCCGGTCCGCTGCTGTTCATGGCTCTGTATGCACTCGCCACGGTGCTGTTCCTGCCGGGCTCGGTGATCACACTTGCCGGCGGCGCACTGTTCGGGCCGGTGTGGGGCACGCTCTACAACCTCACCGGCGCCACGCTCGGTGCAGCGCTGGCCTTCCTCATCGCACGCCATCTTGGCGCCGACTGGGTGGCGAAGAAGACCGGTGGGCGTATGAAACAGCTGGTCGATGGGGTGGAGCAGGAAGGCTGGCGCTTCGTCGCCTTCGTGCGGTTGGTGCCGCTGTTTCCCTTCAACCTGCTCAACTATGCGCTGGGCCTCACGCGCATCCGTTTCTGGCATTACGTGCTGGCCAGTTACCTCTTCATGCTGCCCGGTGCCTTCGCCTACACCTGGCTCGGCTTCGCCGGGCGCGAGGCGCTGGCGGGCGGCGAGGGCATGATACGCAACATCCTCATCGCGCTCGCGCTGCTCGCCTCGGTGGCCTTCCTGCCGCGCCTGGTGAAGCGCATGCGCGCCAAACCCATGCTGGGGGTGGACGAACTCAAGCGCCGGCTCGATGCGGGCGAGGACTTCGTGCTGCTCGACGTGCGCAGTGCAGCGGATTTCGCCGGCGAGAAAGGCCACATCGCCGGCGCGCTCAACATTCCGCTGGAGGAACTGGCGGCGCGCCAGAATGAACTCGACGCGCGCCGCGACCAGCCCGTGCTGCTGGTCTGCACCACCGACCGGCGCTCGGCGAAGGCGGCGGAACAGCTCGCCGCGGCGGGCTTCGCCGAACTGCGGGTGGTGCAGGGCGGCATGACCGCGTGGCGCGAACGCGGCTGGCCGGTGGTCAACGCATAGGGAGGCAGCATGGGCAAGCGACTCGTCATCATCATCCAGAACGCGCCCTACCGCGACGACAACAAGGCCTGGCACGCGCTGCGCTTCGCCGGGGCGTGTCTTGCCCAGGACATGGCGGTGCGCGTGCACCTGCTCGACGACGGTGCAGAAGTCGGGCGGCGCGGCCACACGGTTCCAGAAGGCAAGGTCGACCTGGAAAAACTGCTGACCGAGCTGATCGAGTGCGGCCTCGAGGTCAGCGCCTGCGGCATGGCGCTGGACGACTGCGCCATCTGCGCCGAGGACATGATCCCCGGCATCGAGCGCGGCTCGATGAAACTGCTGGCGGGCTGGATCGCCGAGAGCGATCTTGCGCTGACCTTCTGACGCCATGAAGCCCGTTGCCGTTCTCCACCACCTGCCGCGGCAAAGCGCCGCTGCGCAGCAGGGCTCGCTGCCACGCCGCTACGGCCCATGGGTGCAGTGGCTGTCGATGGCGGCGTTCACGCTCGCCTTCGTCGGCTGGCTCAACGAGACCTGGCTGTTCTGGTTCGACAACCCGATCTGGCTCAACCGCTACACCGAATACGCGATCATCCTCGGCTTCGGTATCTGGCGCATCCGCAGCGAGGAAAATCCCTACACGCGCAAGCGCCTGATCGTGCTGGTGGCGGCGGTCACCGCGCTGTGGTGGCTGGTGCCGTGGCTGGCGCCGATGTTCGAACCCTACGTCGGCTACCAGTGGGGGCAGCCGGTGTTCCCCGCCCTGCACGTGCCGGGCACCATCACCTTCTTTCTGGTGCTGGGTGCGGTGTTCCTGTTCGGCCGGCGCGTCATCTGCGGCTGGAACTGTCCCTGCGTCGGCATCCGCGAAACGGTGGGCTTTTCCTTCCGCGACCGCACCGTGCGCGGCAAGTGGGCCTGGCGGCTACGCCACACCAAGTGGTTCTTCTTCGTCTTCTACGCCGGCGTCATCGTCGTCACGCTGTATCCGCCCAACGCCTGGACCGTCAGCTTCGTCGGCCTGTTCTACCTCATCGTCGCGTTCACCTACTTCGGCACCTTCTTCGCCGCGCCGCTGGTCGGCAACCGCTTCTACTGCCGCTACCTGTGTCCTTATGGCGCGACCTTCGGCCTGCTCAACCACGCCGGTTTCTACGGCATCAACATGGACACCGACAAGTGCGTCGACTGCCGCCGCTGCGAGGAGGTGTGCGACATGGGCATCCCGGTGTGGCAGCAGGGCAAGGCCAGCGGCCGCGTCACCGGCATCGAGGACTGCATGGGCTGCGCGCGCTGCGTGGTGTCGTGCCCGTCCGAGGCGCTGGAAATCCGCGACGTGCGCAACTGGTTCAACAAGGACCTGAAGCAGACCGCCTCGCACCTGCTCGGCAAGCCGCTGCCGGCCTCATCGCCGCGTGTGCTGCCTGCGGCCACGCCCGCCGCCGCGCGCGTCGCGGGCTGGAGCGAAGGCGTCGCCGCGTTCGATGCCGAGACCGCGCGCGCCCAGGCCGCACGCTGCGTCGATTGCGGCGTGCCCGGTTGCCGCAACGCCTGTCCGCTCGCCAACCGCATTCCCGACTGGCTGCAGGCGGTGGCGCGCGGCGATACGGCCGGCGCCGCCGCGATCCTCGCCGAGACCTCGGCGCTGCCCGAGGTGTGCGGCACGCTGTGCCCGCAGCACCGTTTGTGCGAAGGCGCCTGCACCCGCGACGGCGCAGGCGAGGGGCTGAGAAACGGCGCGGTGGCGATTGGCGCGCTGGAAAAATGGCTGGGCGCGGCGGCGCTGGACCTGCCGCTACCCTCACGGGCCGAACCGAATGGCAAGCGCGTGGCGGTGATCGGCGCCGGCCCCGCGGGACTGGCGTGCGCCGAGCGGCTGCTGCGTGAAGGCGTCGCGGTCACCGTGTACGACCGCAACGCGAAGGCTGGCGGCCTGCTTGCCACCGGCGTGCCGCCGTTCAAGCTCGACAAGGACCGCCTCGCGCGCCGTATCGCGCGCCTGCACGCGATGGGGGTGAATTTCGAACTCGGTGTGACAGTCGACGCCGAGCGCTTCGCTGCGCTGCTCGCCGGGCATGACGCCGTATTCCTCGGCACCGGCGCCCAGCGTTCGCGCCCGGTGTCGCTGCCGGGACGCGAACTGCCCGGCGTGCTCGACGCGCTCGATTTCCTCGCTGCGGTGAATGCCGGCCGTGCGCCGGCGCTCGATGGTGAAGACGTGCTGGTGTTGGGCGGCGGCGACAGCGCCATGGACTGCGCGCGCAGCGCGCGCCGCCTGGGCGCCCGGGTGCACGTTGCCACGCGCGGCGACTTCCGCGCCTCGCCCAAGGAGATCGAGGCCGCGCGCGAGGAGGGCGTCGAACTGCTGGCGAATCACGTGCCGCAGGCGATCCTCGGCGAGCAGGGCGTGAGCAGGGTGCGTTTCGACGCGGCGGGCGCGGCGCTGGAACTGCCCGCCACGCGGGTGATCCTGGCGCTGGGCCAGGTGCCCGCACCGCCCGCTTGGCTCGCCGCGCACGGGGTGCTGCTCGACGACACGGGCCGCATCGTCGTCGACGCGCATGGCCGCACGACGCATCCGAAGCTCTACGCCGGCGGCGATGCCGCGCGCGGTCCCGATCTCGTCGTCACCGCCATGGCCGATGGCCGCCGCGCGGCCGAGGGCATGCTGGAGGCTTTCAGCCTGACCGGGCGGATCATGGCAAATGCCCGCCGCCTGCAGTCAGCCTACTCAGTCAAACCCGCGCCGTCTTACTCCCTCTCCCCAACCCCTCTCCCGCGTGCGGGGCTATCAAGCGCGCCGAGATGAAACGTCTGCTGCTCGCCCTTCTGATCGCTACCCCCCCCGCCTTTGCCGGCCATCCCTGGGGCGGCGTGGACATCTGCGAGGCGCGCCGCGACATCATCCCGCCCGGCATCGACCCGGCGCTGCTGCCGGAACCCGCGTCGGCCGGCGCGCAAGTGCTGCAGCGCTATTGCATGCAATGTCACAACCTGCCGGGACCGGGCCGCCACACGCGCGACGAATGGCCGACGGTGCTCACGCGCATGCAGACGCTGATGAAGGTGTCGCACTTCTATCGCGGCCTGCTGGGTCCGGTGGCGATGCCCGACGCGGGCGAACGCGCCGCGCTCGCGGCCTATCTCGACGCGCACGCGCTGCACCCGCTGCCGCCGCGCGCCGCAGGACTGCCGGCCGACGGCGTCGAGCGCCTGTATCGCGAGGCGTGCGGCGACTGCCATGCGACGCCCGACCCGCGCGCCTATGACGCGGCCGCGTGGCCAGCGCTGCTCGATCGCATGGACACGCACCGCACCGCGATGGCGCGGCCCGCGTTGAGCGTCGCACAACACAAGGCGGTGGCGGCGTTCAGCGCGCGCGCCCACGGCGGTCCGGCGGTGGCGGGCTCCGGCCACCAGGGCGTGGCGCTGCCGCTGCCGGAATCCGCGCCCGCAGGCGGCGATCCGCTCGGCCGCCTGGCGAGCCTCGCCGCCTTCTTCGGCCTTGCCGGAATCGGCGTGTGGCGCTGGCGGCGGGGGAGGAAATAGGCGATGGCACAGCGAACACGAAAGGTGCGTTACGCGTGGGGCATACTGCTCGTCACCGTGCTGGCGATCGCCGGCGGCTACGCCTGGGTGGCGTGGAGCAAGGGCGGCCCCGGCGATGGCCTGTATTCGCGCCTGTGGCAACCCGACAAGGTGTTCGGCTACTGGCATCCGGTGCGCTTCTACGGCTATGACGGCCCCATGAGCGGCCGCTACGAGGGCCCGCAGTGCGTCGAGTGCCACCAGGCGCTCACCCCGGGCATCGTCGCCGACTGGCGCGCCAGCGGCCACGCCGCGCCGAAGCAGGGCAAGCCGGTGTACTGCCACAGCTGCCATGGTAACGACCACGCCAACTTGCATTTGCCCGACCCCGCGGTGTGCGGCGGTTGCCACGCCGAACGCCACGCGCAGTTCCAGGACGAGCGCCGCTTCGGCTTCCCCAGCCACGCGCTCGCCATCGAGCGCGCGGTCGACGCCAAGCACTTCGCCGACAAGCCCAAGGCCGAGGTGACCGCCTGCCTCCAGTGCCATTCGGTGGCGTCGAAGTGCGACTCCTGCCACACGCGCCACCGCTTCAGCGCCGCCGAAGCGCGCCGCCCCGAAGCGTGCATCACCTGCCACTCCGGCCCGCCGCATCCGGACGACGAGACCTTCTTCGCCTCCGCACACGGCAAGCGCTATCTCGCGGAAGGCGACCAGTGGGACTGGAGCAAGCCGCTCGTCAAGGGCAACTACAAGTCTCCCACCTGCGCCTATTGCCACATGCGCAACGGCAAGCACCAGGTCGCCGACAAGACCATCTGGAAGTTCGGCCTGCAGGAAGTCAACCCGCGCACCTCCGGCAACCAGGTGCGGCGCAAGCAGTGGGTGGACGTGTGCAGCGACTGCCACGAGGCCGACTGGTCGCGCCAGCAGCTGGAAGCGATGGACGCCGAGCGCAAGCGCGCGTGGACGAAGCTCTACGCGGCCGAGCGCGTGCTGAAGGACCTGCGCGGCAACAAGCTGTTGCAGCCCTCCGCCGGCGAGCGTCCGCCGTATCCGCTGGACAAGCCGGGCGCGCTGTTCGCGCGCGAGCGCATCGGCTACTTCGACGGCCAGGCGTCCGCGTTCTACAACGTCTCGCCGATCGAGCGCGACTATTTCGAGATGTGGTACTTCGACAACCTCGGCGCCTACAAGGGCGCCGCGCACGGCGCGCCGGATGCCGTCGCGCACGGGCACCGGCAGATGGATGAGGCGCTGGAAAAAATCCGTGGCAAGGCGCAAGCCCTGCGCGAACAGGGCAAGCCGCCCGCCGCCGGCCCATGGTGGGTGGAAGGCGAATACACGAGCCACAACAAGGTGAATAACTGATGGCCTCGAATAGTTCGCTTTTTCCCGATAGCGGCGCCGGTTTTCTCCCCGCTCCCTGCGAGGGAGAGGGGCCGGGGGAGAGGGTGGCAACGGTCGCGTGCCTCGCGGACGTGGGGGGGGGGGCGGCGGCGGCGGCCCGCGCGCCTGGCCTGTTCCCCCCCGGCGCCGTTGGGGGGGGGGGGGGGGGGGGGGGGCCACGTCCGCGAGGCACGCAACCGTTGCCACCCTCTCCCCCGGCCCCTCTCCCCTCGAGGGGGAGGGGAGTAAACCTGTGCCGTATGTGCGATGCGCCGCATTTCGGCATTCATGTTCGAAGCCTGTCGTGACGTCGGTTTCTTCACTCAGCCGTGTGCCACGCGCGCCCCCTCTCCCTTCGAGGGAGAGGGCTGGGGAGAGGGTGACGTCCGCGAGGCACGCGACCGTTGCCCCCCCCACCCCCGGCCCCACAACCACGCAGGGAGCGGGGCGAAAACCG